>NZ_JBNFVY010000039.1:0-597 GCF_049943335.1 Aliiroseovarius sp. PTFE2010 | reverse complement strand
GCCGTGCGCGGGAAGCTGGTGGAACAAGATGCGGGCGATGAACCGGCGGCGGAGTTGTTGAAGCGGATCGCGCAGGAGAAGGCGCGGCTTGGAATCAAGCGTCCCTCAAAAGGCTATGACGCAACTGAACTTCCATTTGCGTTGCCTCATGGCTGGGCATTGACCTCTATTGGTGAGGTCTGCTCCAAGACGGGTTCAGGAAGCACCCCACGGGGCGGAAAAGAGGTCTACTCAGACAATGGCATCCCCTTCTTGCGGTCGCAAAATGTCTACGATGACGGCCTGCGCCTCGATGATGTTGCTCTTATCGCCGAAGAAATACATGAACGGATGTCCGGCACGGCAGTAAAACCTGCTGACTTGCTTCTGAACATTACGGGCGGCTCAATGGGGCGCTGCTGCCGTATTCCGGATGACTTTAACGAGGCCAACGTAAGCCAGCACGTCGCGATCATTCGTGCAGCATTGACCGGCATGGCCGACTTTTTACACCGCTTGGTGCTTTCCCCATACTTTCAGGCCTTCATCTTTGGCGAGCAGACGGGCGCTGGGCGCGGCGGGCTACCTAAGAACCGCATGGATCGAATTGCGGTCGCA
>NZ_JBNFVY010000038.1:0-623 GCF_049943335.1 Aliiroseovarius sp. PTFE2010 | reverse complement strand
GCAATCCCGGCGGCGGTTTCGCAGATCTCGTCGCGTTGCTTGGGCGTCAGCGCCGGGGACGGCGTTTCTTCGATGATCTTCTGGAACCGGCGCTGGATCGAGCATTCGCGTTCCCAGAAATGCACCACGTTGCCCTGCCCGTCGCCCATCACCTGCACTTCGATATGGCGCGGGCGTTCGATATAGCGTTCGACGAACAGACGGCCGTCGCCGAAATAGCGCTCGCCCTCGCGGCGGGCAGTGTCGATTTCGGCCTCCAGGGTGCTGTCTTCGCGCACGACGCGCATCCCCTTGCCGCCGCCCCCCGCCGAGGGTTTGATCAGCAGCGGATAGCCAACCGCGCGTGCGCGTTCGACAAAGGTGGCCGGGTCGTCGTCTTCGATCGCCGATGGGGCAACCGGAAAGCCGCGCTCTTCAACAAAGGCGCGCGCGCGCACCTTGTCGCCCATCAGGTCGATCACTTCGGATGTGGGGCCGACGAAGGTCACGCCGGCCTTTTCCAGGGCGGCCACGAAGGCCGCGTTTTCCGACAGAAAGCCATAGCCCGGATGCACCGCATCCGCGCCGATCCGCTGCGCCACATCGACAATCTGCGCAATGTCCAGATAGGCCGCCACCGGCGT
>NZ_JBNFVY010000037.1:0-1056 GCF_049943335.1 Aliiroseovarius sp. PTFE2010 | reverse complement strand
GTCCATTTCGGCGCGCGCTTCTCGACAAAAGCCGAAAAACCCTCCCGCGCATCTTCCGTCTGCGCTATCCGGGGCAACATCGTTTCCGCAAAACGCATCTGCTGCGGATAGGTCATGTCTTCCATCGTGTGGCAGGTGTATTTCCCAAGCCGAATCGCGCTCGGCGATTGTGTGGAAATGTGGGCGACCAGTTCTGCAATCTTGTCGTCAAGCCCGGCCGTATCGGTCACATAGTTGACCAGATAGAAGCTGAGAGCTTCCTGCGCCGTCAGCGGGATCCCGGTGATAAACATCTCCATCAGCCTGCGACGCGGTATCACCCGCATCATCGGCGGAACGATGGTCATGGGAAACAGCCCCACCTTGACTTCCGGCGTCCCAATTCGGGCGTGATCTGCCATCACCGCCAGATCGCACGCACAGACAATACCCGCACCCGCGCCCACCGCGACACCGTTGACACGCGCGATGGTCGGCTTTCGGCAAGCTTGCAGCGCTTCGAACATCCGGCCGGCAAAATGGTCCGGATCGGATGGATCCTGAACAAACGGCCCGCCGTTCGCACCTGCCTTGATGTCGCCGCCCGCGCAGAAGGCGCGCTCACCCTCTCCGGTCAGAACGATCACCCGGCATTCCTGGTCGGCCTCGGCCGCATGAATCGCAGCAATGATACCTTCGGCGACCTCGCGGTTCAGGGCATTTCGACTCTCAGGACGTCGAATTGTAATGCGGACTTCATCCCCCCGCGCCTGCGAATGGACCACGTTATCAACCATTTTCGAAGCTCCCCCCAATATGCTTTCTAACGTCGGGTCGCAAAAAGCTTGGCTTGAACTATTTTCTAACATGTGTTTGATTTTGGTCAACACTGCAGACGACATTTTTCGGGAGGATGATGATATGACGAGTCAGAGTGAGGCGGTCGCAGCTGATCTGGACGCCATCAGGGCGAACTATTCGTTGACCGATGAGCAGCGCCAGATTGTCGATCACGTGGAACGTGTATCGCGCGAAGTGCTGCATCCATTGCAGGCGCGCATGGACGAGGAAGAATGG
>NZ_JBNFVY010000036.1:0-1101 GCF_049943335.1 Aliiroseovarius sp. PTFE2010 | reverse complement strand
TCGGCGATCGCGGCGGGCAACAGCGCCATCATCAAGCCATCCGAGATGACGCCGAATGCGGCCCAGGTCGTGATCGACATCGTGGAAGAGGCCTTTACGCCCGATCTGGTCAAGGTCATCGAAGGCGACGCCGCTGTTTCACAAGAGCTTCTGTCGCTGCCGTTCGATCACATCTTTTTCACCGGCAGCCCGGCAATCGGCAAGGTCGTGATGGAGGCCGCCGCGAAAAACCTGACATCGGTCACACTGGAACTTGGTGGCAAGTCGCCCACCATTGTTGGCCCGAACGCCAATATCAAGAAGGCCGCGCGCAACATCGTCTGGGGCAAGTTCGCAAACAACGGGCAGACCTGTATCGCCCCGGATCATGTCTATGTGCACCGCGATGTGTCGGGCGCGTTCAAGACCGCCGTCCAGGCCGAAATTGGCCGCGTCTATGGCAAGACGCCCGAGGCACAAAAAGCAACGCCCGACTATTGCCGGATCGTGAATGAGCGGCACTTTGACCGGGTGCGCAACCTGATTGAAGACGCCCGCACCAAAGGCGCCAGCATCCTTCAGGGCGGGCAAACCGATGCCAGCCAGAATTTCATCGCCCCGACGCTGATTTCCGAAGTCTCGGACGATATGCAAATCACCCAGGAAGAGCTGTTCGGGCCAATTCTGCCGATCATCGAATATGTCGATCTGGACAAGGTCATCGACAAGATCAACGCAAACCCCAAGCCGCTTGCCCTCTATATCTTCGACAAAAGCAAGAGTTTCGCGCATCAGATCATCACGCGCACCTCTTCGGGCGCGGTGGGCGTCAACCTGACCGTGGTGCATTTCCTGCATCCGAACCTGCCTTTTGGCGGCGTCAACAACTCGGGCATCGGGGCGGCGCATGGCGAATACGGCTTCAAGGCCTTTTCCCATGAAAAAGCCGTGCTCGAGGAAAAGCATTCGATCACGCACATGCTTTTCCCGCCTTACACGGGCTTTGTGCGCCGCCTCATCAACATCGTGGTTCGGGTGCTCGGCTAACGCCGCTGCGAACCAATAGGGAGAGAAGAAATGTACGACTATATCATCGTTGGGGCCGGATCCGCCGGTTGCGTT
>NZ_JBNFVY010000035.1:0-1182 GCF_049943335.1 Aliiroseovarius sp. PTFE2010 | reverse complement strand
CCCGGCTTACTCGATGATTTTCGAGACGACGCCGGAGCCTACGGTGCGGCCGCCTTCGCGGATGGCGAAGCGCAGGCCGTCTTCCATGGCGATCGGCGCGATCAGTTCAACCGCGAATTTCAGGTTGTCGCCCGGCATCACCATTTCGGTGCCTTCGGGCAGTTCAACCGTGCCGGTCACGTCCGTCGTGCGGAAGTAGAACTGCGGGCGATAGTTCGCAAAGAACGGCGTGTGACGGCCACCTTCGTCCTTGGTCAGGATGTAGACCTCGGCTTCGAACTTGGTGTGCGGGGTCACCGAACCGGGCTTACACAGAACCTGGCCACGCTCAACCGCTTCACGGTCGATACCGCGCAGCAGGGCGCCGATGTTGTCGCCCGCTTCGCCGCGGTCCAGCAGCTTGCGGAACATTTCAACGCCGGTACAGGTGGTCTTCGTGGTGTCCTTGATACCCACGATTTCCAGCTCGTCGCCCACGTTGATCACGCCGCGCTCAACGCGACCGGTCACAACCGTACCACGACCCGAAATCGAGAACACGTCTTCGATCGGCATCAGGAACGGCTGGTCGATCAGACGCTCGGGCTGCGGGATGTAGCTGTCGACAGCTTCCATCAGTTCGCGGATCTTGTTTTCGCCAATCTCAGGATCGCGCCCTTCCATAGCGGCCAGCGCGGAACCCGCGATGATCGGAATGTCGTCGCCCGGGAAGTCGTATTCGGACAGAAGTTCGCGGATTTCCATTTCGACCAGCTCAAGAAGCTCTTCGTCGTCGACCTGGTCAACCTTGTTCATGAACACGACCAGCGCGGGAACGCCAACCTGACGGGCCAGCAGGATGTGCTCGCGCGTCTGGGGCATCGGGCCGTCCGCTGCGTTCACAACCAGAATGCCGCCGTCCATCTGCGCCGCACCCGTGATCATGTTCTTCACATAGTCAGCGTGGCCGGGGCAATCGACGTGCGCGTAGTGACGGTTGTCCGTCTCGTATTCAACGTGGGCCGTCGAAATCGTGATCCCACGCGCCTTTTCTTCGGGTGCGCCATCAATCTGGTCATAGGCTTTGAAATCACCGAAATACTTGGTGATCGCTGCCGTCAGCGTGGTCTTGCCGTGGTCAACGTGCCCAATCGTACCGATGTTCACGTGCGGTTTAGAGCGGTCAAACTTTTCCTTAGCCAT
>NZ_JBNFVY010000034.1:0-1274 GCF_049943335.1 Aliiroseovarius sp. PTFE2010 | reverse complement strand
TGACCGATGAGCAGCGCCAGATTGTCGATCACGTGGAACGTGTATCGCGCGAAGTGCTGCATCCATTGCAGGCGCGCATGGACGAGGAAGAATGGTGGCCCGACGATTTGTTCAAGCAAATGGGCGAGCTGGGCTTGCTGGGAATCACCGCCCCCGAAGAACTGGGCGGATCGGGCCAGAATGAATTCACCCAGGCGCTGGTGTCTGAAATCATTTCGAAATGGAATCCGGCAGTGGGCCTGTCGCACGGGGCGCATGACAACCTGTGTTTGAACAACTTGCTGCGCAACGGCTCTGAAGAGCAGGTGAAGAAATATGTGCCGGGCTTGTGTTCCGGCGAACTGGTCGGGGCCCTGGGGCTGACTGAACCTGGCGCGGGCTCGGATGCGCTTGGATCGATGGCCACCACCGCGCGGCGCGATGGCGACGACTATGTCATCAACGGCTCGAAGATTTACATCACCAACGGGCCGATCGCCGATGTGATCCTGCTCTATGCCAAGACCGACAAGTCGAAAGGCGCCAAAGGCATCTCTGTCTTTCTCGTCGAGACCGACAATCCCGGCTTTAAGGTGGCGCAGAAGCTGGACAAGATGGGCTTTCGCGGCTCGCCCACTGGCGAGTTGGTATTTGAAGACTGCCGGGTGCCGGCCTCGGCCATGGTGGGCGCCGAAAACAGCGGCGTTTCGGTGGTCATGAGTGGGCTGGATCTGGAACGCGCGATGGTTGCCTCGGTCTGCGTGGGCATGGCGGAACGCGCGCTGGAACTGGGTCTGGAATACGCCAAGATCCGCGAACAATTCGGCAAGCCGATCGCAAGTTTCCAGATGATGCAGTCGAAGCTGGCCGAAATTTACACCGAGGTCGAAACCGCCCGCGCCTTCGGCTATCGCGCCCTGGCGGCCTGCGCCGGCATGCCCAAGGGCGCCGGGGGCCGCGGCGAGATCCACAAGCTGACCGCGGCGGCCTGCCTGTATGCAGGCGAGGCGTTCAACAAGGCCGTGACCGAAGCCTGCCACATCCACGGCGGATCCGGTTACATGCAGGACACCGAAATCAACCGGTTGTTCCGCGCCAACAAACTGTTGGAAATCGGCGCGGGCACCAGCGAAGTCCGCAAGATCATCATCGCCGAAGAACTGCTGCGCGCCTGAGGGGGGCAAGACCATGAACAAGCAATTGCGCAACGATATCGACCTTCCGACACATTTCATGACGGACGAACAGCAGGCGCTGGCGGATCAGGCCGGCAAGTTCTTCATGTCCGAGTTCCA
>NZ_JBNFVY010000033.1:0-1280 GCF_049943335.1 Aliiroseovarius sp. PTFE2010 | reverse complement strand
CCTGACGATATCTGGAGCATGAATGCCTATCTGGGGGCGCGCCCGATTGCGGCGGCCCTGGACGGCGGGGCGGACATCGTGATCACCGGGCGCTGCGCCGACAGCGCGGTGGCGCTTGGCCCCTTGATGCATGAATTTGGCTGGGGCGATGACGATTGGGACAAGCTCAGCCAGGGCTCGCTGGCGGGCCATCTGATCGAATGCGGCCCGCAAGGGACGGGGGGCAACTTTACCGACTGGCAGGACGTGCCGGGCTGGGATGACATGGGGATGCCCATTGTCGAAGTGTCCGAAGACGGCAGTTTCATCATGACCAAGACGCCCGACACGGGCGGGCTGGTTGTGCCCGGCTCGGTCGGGGAACAGATGCTGTATGAGATCGGCGATCCGCGCGCTTACCTGCTGCCCGACGTGATCTGCGACTGGTCCGGGGTGACGCTGGAACAGGTTGGCCCCGATCAGGTTCTGGTCAAGGGCGGCAAGGGGCTGGGGCGCACCGGCAGCTACAAGGTGTCGGCGACCCATGCCGACGGCTGGCGCGCGGTGACCACGCTGACGCTGGCGGCCATCGATGCCCCGGCCAAGGCCGAGCGCGTGGCCGACGCGATCCTGACCCGGTGCCGCCGGATTTTCCGCGACAAGAACCTGGGCGATTTCCGGCAGGTGAGCGTGGAAGTCCTGGGCGCCGAGGCCGCCTATGGCGCCAACGCCCGGGCCCGGACGCGCGAAGTGGTGCTGAAGATCGGCGCGGCGCATGACGACCGGCGCGCGCTGAACATCTTTGCCGGCGAAATCGCCCCGATGGCCATTTCCACCGCGCAGGGTCTGACCGGGTTCTTTGCCGGGCGGCCCAAGGTGCAGCCGGTGGTGCGACTGTTTTCGTTCCTGCAAGACAAGGCCGCCACGCCCGTTGCGGTTGAAGTCGATGGCAAGGACGTGCCCGTCACCGTCGCCACCAACGAGGTGCGTCTGGATCCGCCCGCCGCGCCGCCGGTGGAAAGCCGCGACGCTGGCCCCGACGCGGTCAAGGTGCGGCTGGTCGATCTGGCCTGGGGGCGCTCGGGCGACAAGGGCGACATCGCCAATATCGGCATTCTGGCGCGCAAGCCCGACTATCTGCCCTATATCCGATCCGCCCTGACCGAAGAGACGGTGAAAGACTATTTCGCCCATCTGTGCGAGGGCCCGGTCGAACGCTTTGATCTGCCCGGCAGCCATTCGCTGAACTTCCTGCTGCATGAATCGCTGGGCGGGGGCGGCATCGCCTCGGTCCGCATCGA
>NZ_JBNFVY010000032.1:0-1492 GCF_049943335.1 Aliiroseovarius sp. PTFE2010 | reverse complement strand
ACTTCCTGCTCTGATACATCTGCCGTTGGGGCCTTTACCGCCACGAGAACCGGGCGTTCGTCCCACTTTTCGTGTTTTGCGGCAATGGCGGCGGCATCTGCGACACCGGGATGGGCGACCGCGATATTTTCAAGCTCGACGGTGGAAATCCATTCTCCGCCTGACTTGATGATATCCTTGGAGCGGTCGCGAATGGTCATGAACCCATCGGCATCAATCGAGGCCACATCGCCGGTTTCGAACCACCCGTCATCTTCGAGGGTCGTATCGGGGTCTGCGCCGTAATAACTGCCCACAACCCAATGGCCACGGATGCGCAGATTGCCCTGCGCTTCGCCATCTTCGGCGAGTCTTTCGCTGTCATCGTTGACGATCTTGATCTCTACCCCATAGGGCGGGCGGCCCTGGCTTTCACGAACCTTCGCCTGTTCTTCTTCGGTCATACCCATGTGACGTTCGAGCAGCGCATTGGCGGTGCCCAGCGGCGACGTTTCGGTCATGCCCCAGGCATGCACGACTTCGGTGCCATATTTGTCGCGGAATTCGGCGATTATCGAAGGCGGGCACGCCGTTCCCCCGACCACGGTTCTTCGCAGCGTCTCGGCTTTGGAGCCCAGCTTTTCCAGCGACAAGAGCAAGCCCTGCCAGATCGTCGGCACGCCGAGGGCCATTGTGACGCCCTCGTCATCAATCAGTTTGACAAGGCTGTCACCATCAAGACCAGGCCCTGGCAGAACCAGCTTGGCACCGACCATTGCTGCGGTATAGGGCGCGCCCCAGGCGTTCACGTGGAACATCGGCACGACCGGCAACATCACTTCGCGGGCGGAAATGCTGAGCGTATCGGGCAAGGCGGCGCCCAGCGAATGCAGAACAGTCGAGCGATGGGAATACAGAACGCCCTTGGGATTTCCCGTGGTCCCGGACGTATAACACAGGCTGGATGCGTCATTTTCATCGACATCCACCCAATCGGCGTTTTCGTCCCCCGTGGCCAGAAACTCTTCATAAAACACCAGCCCGGGGATTTTTTCCGCGGCGCTGTCGTCCCGCTCGGACATGAGCACGAACGTGTCGACGGTTTTCAGCTTGTCCCGGATCCCTGCGATGATCGGCAGGAAGGTCTTGTCGAAAAAGATGACCCGGTCTTCGGCGTGGTTGATGATATAGACAAGCTGCTCGGGAAAGAGCCGCGGATTGATCGTGTGACAGACCATCCCGCTGCACGAAATGCCAAAGTAGCATTCCAGATGCCGCGCGTTGTTCCATGCGATCGTGGCCACACGATCCCCTTTGTGCAGACCCGACTTTGCAAGCGCAGAGCCAAGCTGGCGGGAGCGATCAGAAATGCCCTTCCATGTGGTTCTTGTCTTGGTGCCATCCGTTTCCACCGACACGATTTCGGTGTCGCCGTGGTAGCGGGCCCCATGATCGATCAGTGAATGGATCGTCAGTGGCATCGCCATCATTTGTCCGCGCATTTGTCTTCCTC
>NZ_JBNFVY010000031.1:0-1762 GCF_049943335.1 Aliiroseovarius sp. PTFE2010 | reverse complement strand
ACACGGCCTACGCAAAAAGGCCCGCCTTTTTGGCGGGCCTTTTCGGGTTTTGCTTTGGCGGCGGGTCAGAGTTTTTCGGTCAGCTCTGGCACCGCGGTGAAGAGATCGGCCACAAGACCGTAGTCGGCGACCTGGAAGATCGGCGCCTCTTCGTCCTTGTTGATCGCGACGATGATCTTGGAATCCTTCATGCCAGCAAGGTGCTGAATCGCCCCCGAGATCCCGACAGCCACGTAAAGATCGGGTGCGACCACCTTGCCGGTCTGCCCCACCTGCCAGTCGTTCGGGGCGTACCCGGAATCGACCGCTGCGCGGGACGCACCAACTGCCGCGCCCAGCTTGTCGGCCAGCGCTTCGATGATTTTGAAGTCTTCTTCAGACCCGACACCACGGCCGCCCGACACAACGATGCCAGCCGAAGTCAGTTCGGGGCGGTCGCTTTCGGCAACCTTGTCTTCGATCCATTCCGACAGGCCCGGATTGTCTGCGGCGCCGACGGTTTCAACAGAGGCCGAACCGCCGGTCCCTGCTGCGTCAAAGGTCGCGGTGCGGAAGGTGATGACCTTCTTGGCGTCCGATGTTTTTACCGTCTGTACCGCGTTGCCGGCGTAGATCGGGCGTTCAAAGGTCGCCCCGTCCACAACAGCCGACACATCCGACAGCACCATCACATCCAACAGCGCAGCGACGCGCGGCATGACGTTTTTCGCATCGGTGGTGGCCGGCGCAACGATATGCTCGTATTCGCCTGCAAGGCTTACGATCAGCGCCGCGGTCGGTTCTGCCAGACGGTGGCCGAGGCTTTCGTCTTCGGCGACCAGCACTTTGGACACGCCGTCGATGGTGGCAGCGGCATCGCCAGCGGCGGCCGCAGAGGCACCGGCGCACAGCACGGTGACATCACCGATCGCCTTGGCGGCGGTCACGGCCTTGGCGGTGGCGTCCATCGCCAGTTCGCCATTGGTCACTTCGGCAAGGAGAAGAACAGCCATTACACAGCCCCCGCTTCTTTGAGTTTCGCAACCAGTTCATCGACCGATTCCACGATGATGCCCGCCGAGCGTTCGGCCGGTTCCTGGGTCTTGACGACCTCAAGGCGCGGCGAAACATCGACGCCGTAATCGGCAGCGGTTTTTTCATCCAGCGGCTTTTTCTTGGCCTTCATGATGTTGGGCAGCGACGCATAGCGCGGCTCGTTCAGGCGCAGGTCCACGGAAATGATGGCCGGCATCTTCACCGAAATGGTTTGCAGACCGCCGTCGACTTCGCGGGTTACTTTGGCGTTATCGCCGTCGATGTCCACTTCTGACGCAAAGGTCGCCTGCGACCAGCCCAGAAGCGCCGACAGCATTTGGCCGGTGGCGTTCATGTCGTTGTCAATCGCCTGCTTGCCGCAGAAAACCAGCCCTGGCTGTTCTTCATCGACGACGGCTTTCAGGATCTTGGCCACGGCCAGCGGTTCGATGTCCTGGTGGACATCATCGGCAGCCACAACCAAAATCGCGCGATCCGCACCCATGGCCAAAGCCGTGCGCAGCGTTTCCTGCGCCTGTTTGACGCCGATGGAAACGGCCACGACTTCGTCGGCTTTTCCGGCTTCTTTCAGGCGGATAGCCTCTTCCACGGCGATTTCGTCGAATGGGTTCATCGACATCTTGACGTTGGCAAGATCGACACCGCTTCCGTCCGCTTTCACACGAACCTTAACGTTGTAGTCGATCACGCGCTTGACAGGTACAAGTACCTTCATCACGGTATCTCC
>NZ_JBNFVY010000030.1:0-1829 GCF_049943335.1 Aliiroseovarius sp. PTFE2010 | reverse complement strand
GCGGTGCCAGAGCTGACCGAAAAACTCTGACCCGCCGCCAAAGCAAAACCCGAAAAGGCCCGCCAAAAAGGCGGGCCTTTTTGCGTAGGCCGTGTGAGTGGTCGAAATGGCTGCAGCATTCAATGGGTACCCCTAGGATTTGAATCTGTTCGGCCCGTGGACGAGTCCTGTGTCTAAGGTAATTGTGGTGGGTCAACTGGGGGTCCCGATCTTGGTTTGTCGTCCGTCGGCGTCGCCATCAAGAGCGGCAAACATTGCTTCTATCAACAGAATTGTCGCCCGCTTTCAGCATGCGGGAATAGGGCGCGGTGCCAGATCATTGCAAGACGAATTCATCTTTCGGGCCAGGTTCACACGGATTCGATAGCCGCAGCAATTCCTTGGCCACCACCAACACACATGGTGATCAGTGCGCGTTTCTTGCCAGTGCGTTCCAGCTCATAGAGCGCTTTAACAAAGATAATTGCACCCGACGCGCCGATCGGATGACCCAGTGCAATCGCGCCGCCGTTGGGGTTCACCTTGTCATTGTCCAGGCCAAGCGTCCTGCTCACGGCCAAGGCTTGCGCCGCAAAGGCTTCGTTTGACTCGATGACGTCGAAATCCGAGATCGCCAGCCCAGTACGTTTAAACAGCCCGACTACCGCCGGGATCGGCCCGATACCCATGATGTCCGGACGAACCCCCGCGACGTGATAGCCCAGCAGGCGCGCGCGCGGTTTCAATCCGGCAATTGCTGCCGCCTCCGCCGTTGCCAGGACCACTGCCGCTGCACCATCATTGAGACCTGATGCATTCCCGGCCGTCACGGTGCCATTTTTCTGGAAGGCCGGGCGCAGCCTTTTGAGCATTTCGAGCGAGTTTACCTTGGCGTGCTCATCGGTATTAAACGCCACCTTGTCACGTTTTATTTTGACTTCAACCGGGACAATTTGGGATTTGAAGTATCCTTCATTGATTGCCTTAGCGGCGCGCTCTTGGCTTTGCATTGCAAAAGCATCCTGAGCCTCGCGCGTGATATTGTATTCAGCAGCGACATTTTCTGCAGTGACACCCATGTGGCCGGTGCCAAACGGACAGTTGAGCGCGCCAAGCATCATGTCGGTGGCACCGGTGTCCCCCATTTTCTGGCCCCGTCGTACGGCAGGCACGATAAATGGAGACCGGCTCATGTTTTCGCTGCCACCAGCAAGAGCAATCGACGCGTCACCCAGCAACAAAGACTGCGCGGCCGACACAATGGCCTGGAGCCCAGAACCACAAAGCCGATTGACGTTCATTGCCGGCGCTGCCTCTGGAACACCTGCCGCGATAGAAGCCGCGCGACTGAGATACATGTCGCGCGGTTCTGTATTGATCACATGGCCAAAAACGACATTTCCGACCTGCTTGCCGTCGACGCCCGATCGCGCAAGCGCCTCTTTTGCCACGACCGTTCCCAGTTCGATAGGCGACGTGTTCGCAAGCGAGCCGCCGTAAGACCCGATGGCTGTTCGAGCGCCATCCAGAACTACGATGTCAGTCAGGTTTGCTCCGCAAGATCCTATTCATAGTGCCCGGCCGGTATTGCGCCGGCCGAGCACTGTTTCTCAACCTGCCAACAGCACGTTTCCGTATTCTTCGCGCAACTTGTTTTTGAGCACTTTGCCAGTTGCGTTTCGGGGCAATTCTTCGACGAAGATGACCTTGTCGGGCATTTGCCATTTTGCGACCTTGTCGGCGAAGAAGTTGATGACTTCCTGCTCTGATACATCTGCCGTTGGGGCCTTTACCGCCACGAGAACCGGGCGTTCGTCCCACTTTTCGTGTTTTGCGGCAATGGCGGCGGC
>NZ_JBNFVY010000002.1:0-419120 GCF_049943335.1 Aliiroseovarius sp. PTFE2010 | reverse complement strand
CGATCGCCATGGAAGACGGCCTGCGCTTCGCCATCCGCGAAGGCGGCCGCACCGTAGGCTCCGGCGTCGTCTCGAAAATCATCGAGTAAGCCGGGTCTGATCGTCTGAATTTGCGGGGCGGTACGCCGCCCCGCTTCACATTCCGGGTTCGACGTGGGGGGCGCATGGTGCGTCCTCGACCTCTCAACCTGAAACGCCGCGAAAGGCAGAACAATGCAATCGCAAAACATTCGCATCCGGCTGAAGGCCTTCGATTACCGTGTGCTGGACGCCAGCACGCAGGAAATCGTGAACACGGCCAAGCGCACTGGCGCGCAGGTCCGTGGCCCGATCCCGCTGCCCAACAAGATCGAAAAGTTCACGGTTCTTCGTGGTCCGCACGTCGACAAGAAGTCGCGCGACCAGTTTGAAATCCGGACGCACAAGCGTCTTTTGGACATCGTTGATCCGACCCCGCAGACGGTAGACGCGCTGATGAAGCTCGACCTCGCCGCCGGCGTGGATGTCGAGATCAAGGTTTAAGGAGGGCTACGGAATGTTGCGCTCTGGTGTAATCGCAAAGAAGGTCGGCATGACGCGGATCTTCCAAGAAGATGGCAAGCAGATCCCGGTAACGGTTCTGCAGCTGGACGGCCTGCAGGTCGTGGCACAGCGTACCGCTGACAAAGACGGCTATTCGGCTGTTCAGCTGGGTGCTGGCGCGGCCAAGGCGAAACGCGTTTCCAAGGCGATGCGCGGCCACTATTCGGCTGCCAACGTTGCCCCGAAACGCAAGATCGCCGAGTTCCGCGTGGACCCGGAAAACCTGATCAACGTGGGCGAAGAAATCACGGCGGACCACTACTTCGAAGGTCAGTTCGTGGATGTTTCGGGCACCTCGATCGGTAAAGGTTTTGCCGGTGCCATGAAGCGGCACAACTTCGGGGGTCTGCGCGCGACGCACGGTGTGTCGATCAGCCACCGTTCGCACGGTTCGACCGGTCAGTGTCAGGACCCTGGTCGTGTCTTCAAGGGCAAGAAAATGGCCGGTCACATGGGCGCCGCCCGTGTCACCACCCAGAACCTGCAGGTCGTCAAGACCGATGCGGGCCGTGGCCTGATCATGGTCAAAGGCGCCGTTCCGGGTTCGAAAGGTGGCTGGGTCACGATCAAGGACGCTGTCAAGAAACCGTTCCCCGAGAACGCGATCCTGCCGGCGGCCCTGAAATCCGCTGCCGAAGAAGCCGCTGCTGCCGCTGAAGAAGCTGCTGCCGCCGCTGAAGCCGAAGCCAAGGCCGCCGAAGAAGCCGCAGCTGCCGAGCAGGCTGCCGCGGAAGAGGCCGCTCTGAAAGAGGCCGAAGCATCGATCGAAGCCGATAAGGCCGAAGACGATGCCGCGCCCGAGAAGAAGGAAGGCGAAGAATGAAACTCGACGTGATCAAACTCGACGGCGGCAAGGCCGGGTCGGTCGATCTCGGCGACGAGATCTTCGGCCTGGAGCCGCGTGCGGATATCCTGCACCGTGTGGTTCGCTGGCAGCGCAACAACGCGCAGCAGGGCACCCACAAGGTCAAGACCCGCTCGGAAACCAGCTACTCGACCAAGAAGATCTATCGCCAAAAGGGCACCGGCGGCGCACGCCACGGTGACCGTAACGCGCCGATCTTCCGCAAGGGCGGGATCTACAAAGGCCCGACCCCGCGTAGCCATGGCCACGATTTGCCGAAGAAATTCCGCAAGCTGGGCCTGAAGCACGCGCTGTCGTCGAAGGCTGCAACGGGTAACCTGGTCATCCTGGACGAAGCCAAACTGGCCGACGCCAAGACCGCGTCGCTGGCCAAGGCCGTCAAGGAACAGGGCTGGAAGCGTGTTCTGGTCATCGATGGCGCTGACGTTGACGCGAACTTCAAGCGTGCGGCTGCCAACGTGGCGGGCGTGGATGTGCTGCCCTCGATCGGTGCAAACGTGTACGATATCCTCAAGCGTGACACCCTGGTGATCACCAAGGCGGGAATCGAAGCTCTGGAGGCTCGACTGAAATGAGCGCGAAGGCAGAACATTACGACGTGATCCGCAAGCCGATCATCACCGAAAAATCGACCATGGCGTCCGAAGCTGGCGCGGTTGTTTTCGAAGTGGCGATCGACGCGAACAAACCGCAGATCAAGGAAGCGGTGGAAGGTCTGTTTGGTGTCAAGGTGAAGGCGGTCAACACGACCATCACCAAGGGCAAAACCAAGCGCTTCCGTGGCCAGTTGGGCAAGCGGAAAGACGTGAAAAAGGCCTATGTGACCCTGGAAGAGGGCAACACGATCGACGTGACCACCGGTCTGTGATCGTAGCGCAAGGCTAACGATATGGCCCCTCGCCGTCCGGCGGGGGGCCCTTTTTTATTGCGGTCTGTTCGACCCAGAATTTTGGCCCCAATTCTTGCCCCAATTCTGGCCCTGTTGCCGGGCCGTGGGCCGCGCATGGTTTTCCTGCGTATCTTGACTAGACTCGCCCCCGAACACGCACTATACCCCGCCCATCGCGTGGCCCCGGATTCGTTCCGGGGCCATGTGCATTGTGAAGTGGGACCTACGGGGCCCTTACGACAACCCAGGCCGCAAGGTCTGAAGCAAACGGAAGACAGAAAGCATGGCACTCAAGTCGTACAAACCGACGACGCCTGGCCAGCGTGGGCTGGTTCTGATTGACCGTTCGGAGCTTTGGAAAGGCCGCCCAGTCAAAGCCCTCACCGAGGGTTTGAGCAAGAAGGGTGGACGGAACAACACCGGACGGATCACGCAACGCCGCCGCGGCGGTGGGGCAAAGCGTCTCTATCGCATCGTGGATTTCAAACGGAACAAATTCGACGTATCCGCCACGGTCGAGCGTATCGAATATGACCCGAACCGGACCGCATTCATCGCGCTGGTCAAATATGAAGACGGCGAGCAAGCCTATGTGCTGGCCCCGCAGCGTCTGGCCGTGGGTGACACCATCGTTGCCGGCGAAAAGACCGACGTAAAACCGGGCAACGCCATGCGTTTCTCGGGCATGCCGATCGGGACCATTGTTCACAACGTCGAACTCAAGCCCGGCAAAGGTGGCCAGATCGCCCGCGCCGCAGGCACCTATGCCCAGTTCGTCGGTCGTGACGGTGGCTACGCACAGATCCGCCTGAGTTCGGGCGAACTGCGTATGGTTCGTCAGGAATGCATGGCCACCGTTGGCGCTGTGTCGAACCCCGACAACAGCAACCAGAACATCGGTAAAGCCGGCCGCAACCGCCACAAGGGCATTCGCCCGTCCGTGCGTGGTGTCGTGATGAACCCCGTCGATCACCCCCATGGTGGTGGTGAAGGGCGGACCTCGGGTGGTCGTCACCCCGTTTCGCCTTGGGGCAAACCCACCAAGGGCGCCAAGACGCGCAACAAGAACAAGGCGTCGTCGAAGCTGATCATCCGCTCGCGTCACGCCAAGAAGAAGGGCCGCTAACACATGGCACGTTCTGTATGGAAAGGGCCTTTTGTTGACGCTTACGTCCTCAAGAAGGCTGAAAAGGTACGCGAAAGCGGCCGCAATGAAGTCATCAAGATCTGGTCGCGTCGCTCGACGATCCTGCCCCAATTCGTGGGTCTGACGTTTGGCGTTTACAACGGCCGCAAGCACATCCCCGTCAACGTGACGGAAGAAATGATCGGCCAGAAGTTCGGTGAATATTCGCCGACCCGGACCTACTATGGTCACGCCGCCGACAAAAAAGCGAAACGGAAGTAAGTCATGGGCAAGGAATCAAACCCCCGCCGCGTGGCTGAAAACGAAGCAATCGCCAAGACGCGCATGCTCCGTACCAGCCCGCAGAAACTTAATCTGGTTGCACAGATGATCCGTGGTAAGAAGGTGGACAAGGCCCTGACGGACCTGACCTTTTCGAACAAGCGGATTGCGCAGGACGTGAAGAAATGCCTTCAGTCCGCGATTGCCAACGCAGAAAACAACCATAACCTGGACGTCGATGAACTGATTGTCGCCGAGGCTTGGGTCGGAAAGAACCTGACCATGAAACGCGGTCGCCCGCGGGCCCGTGGCCGGTTCGGCAAGATCCTCAAGCCCTTCGCCGAAATCACCATCAAGGTGCGTCAGATCGAGG
This sequence comes from Aliiroseovarius sp. PTFE2010, assembly GCF_049943335.1. NCBI lineage: Bacteria > Pseudomonadati > Pseudomonadota > Alphaproteobacteria > Rhodobacterales > Paracoccaceae > Aliiroseovarius > Aliiroseovarius sp. PTFE2010. The sequence continues at coordinate 415,003 of NZ_JBNFVY010000002.1, read as the reverse complement.
AGCAAGCCTAATGGGTCAGAAGATTAATCCGATCGGCATGCGCCTGCAGGTCAACCGTACCTGGGACAGCCGCTGGTATGCGGATTCGAAAGATTTTGGCGACCTTCTGCTGGAAGACGTGAAAATCCGTGAGTTCATCAAGGAAGAATGCAAACAGGCCGGCATCAGCCGTGTGATCATCGAGCGTCCGCACAAGAAGTGCCGCGTCACGATCCACACCGCCCGCCCCGGCGTCATCATCGGCAAGAAAGGCGCAGACATCGAAACCCTGCGCAAAAAGCTGGCCAAGATGACCGACAGCGAACTGCACCTGAACATTGTTGAAGTGCGCAAACCCGAGCTGGACGCCGCCCTGGTGGCTGAAAGCATCGCGCAGCAGCTGGAACGTCGTGTGTCCTTCCGCCGTGCCATGAAGCGTTCGGTTCAGAACGCAATGCGCATGGGTTCTCTGGGGATCCGGGTGAATGTTGCTGGCCGTCTGGGCGGCGCGGAAATCGCGCGGACCGAATGGTATCGCGAAGGCCGGGTGCCGCTGCACACGCTGCGCGCCGACATCGATTACGCCCACGCAGAAGCCTCGACGCCCTACGGCATCATCGGCATCAAGGTCTGGATCTTCAAAGGCGAGATCATGGAACACGACCCGCAGGCTCGTGACCGTCGCGCCGAAGAGCTTCAGCAAGGTCCCGCGCCCCGTGGCGCCGGCGGCCGTCGCTAAGGAGAACTGAGATATGCTTCAGCCAAAGCGCACAAAATTCCGCAAGATGCACAAAGGCCGGATTTCCGGTCAGGCAAAAGGCGGCACCGATCTGAACTTCGGTTCCTTCGGCCTGAAAGCTGTGACACCGGAACGTGTCACCGCCCGTCAGATCGAAGCGGCACGTCGTGCCATGACGCGTCACATGAAACGTCAGGGCCGCGTCTGGATCCGTATCTTTCCCGATACGCCCGTGACGTCGAAGCCGACCGAAGTGCGTATGGGTAAGGGTAAAGGCTCGGTGGACTATTGGGCCGCCAAGGTGAAACCCGGCCGCGTGATGTTCGAAATCGACGGTGTCAGCGAAGACGTTGCACGCGAAGCCCTGCGCCTCGCGGCGATGAAACTGCCGCTGAAAACCCGCACGGTGCAGCGCGAAGACTGGTGATTTTCGCTTTCGCGAAAATCATCCAGACTGCGGTGTAAGCGGTTTCGCAGAAACCGTCCGGGCCGCACCCCGTTAGAAAATGAGACCCCCGTCGAGCAATCGGCGGGGGTTTTCTAGGTCTGCTGGATTTTGCTTTTCCAAGGCGGAATGGTAAAATTGCGATTGTTGTATTTTGCATATGTTGGAATAGCGATGTTCGGATTCGGTAAGAGAAAATTTCTTAATGAGAACGCATTCTATCTCGCGGACTTGGTCGAAGTGCCGTTGCTCGATGCTCAAAGGTTCTTCGAAAGCCTCAGTTACTTTGATCTTTTGTGGCAATTCTCAAAGCAAACTAAAGGTACGAAGAAACCAAACGTGCGCAAGATAACCCAAGCTACGTGTGAGCACGTAATGGATATGTGTCTTGAAAGCCCGCCACTCTTGGATTTATCGCTCAATCGTTCGCACATGGACCCACCGCTGCTACGGATTTATCGCTCAATCGTTCGCACATGGACCCACCGCTGCTACGGATGTATAGCCTGAAAATCGCGGCTACGTTGTTGTCCAACGGTGATTTTCAAGGTTCAGAAGACGAGAAGACCAACTTCAGGTTCAAGTTTGAAAAGTTTGCCCAAACGAAAGAAGTTCGGTTCAACGGCGAAGAGGTGACACTGCTCGAGTTTTTTCAAGATCCGATGGGAAAATTGCCTTGGGAATAGCCTCGGGTTGTCAGTACTTAAGTTGAAGAATGTTTTTCAACCTCCGCGCAGCTAGGTGAGTTGGTGTAGCCCCAACCCGTCCCCGCTCTCATAGCTTTTTCTCCGCAAAAAACTGCCGTGCACGTGTGGTGTCAGACCGGGGGCTCAGGCCCATTTGTAATTGAAAGACACCGAAATCCGGTCGTATTCCGACATGTTCGCCGGGACCTCGTGCCGCAGCCAGCTTTCCCACAGCATCACGTCGCCCGGTTCGGGGGCGATATAGATGAACGGCTGCAATTCGCGCCGGGCGTCTTTCATGCGCGGCGGGGCGGCCATCATCATCGCGTGGCGCGGATCTTCCAGTTTCAGGGCCGACGCCCCGTCTGGCATCGCCACATAGGTCGTGCCAGAGATCACCGAATGGGGATGGATGTGCGAACCGTGCGATCCGCCCTCGGGCAGGATGTTTATCCACAGGTCCTCGAGTTCCAGTTGGCGGCCATCCAGATCGAACTGCAGATCCTGCGCAAAAGCGGCGACATGGCCATCCAGCGCCGTCACGATGTCGGCAAAGATCGGAAAGCGCCAGGGCAGGTCGGACAGCGACGCATAAGAGGTGTAACCCGGATACCCGTTCGCTTCGCACCACTGCTGGCCCGCTTCGTCATCCTCGGCGATCGCATAGCAGGACGCCTCAAGTTCATCGATGTCCACGGCGGGTCCTTGCCCGCCCAGACGGGCACGATACAGGCGGGTGGCAAAAAGGCTTTCGATCTGCGACATGGGGGCGGCTCCGTAACGGGATTTGGCCTTTGCCTACGCCAGCGCGCAGAAAAAGCCAAACAATCCTTGCCCTGTGGGGGCAGGTCACCTATGTAGCGGCATCGCGCGATTCCCGGGTCACCGGGATTCGTGTGTTTTGACATAACCCACCAGGGCAAAGGTCACCCGCACGGGGCCTTCTGGTGCAAGGAAAAGGACAGGCGAAATGGACGCCAACGACCTGCGTGAAAAAACGCCGGACCAGCTGAAAGATGAGCTGGCAAATCTGAAAAAAGAATCGTTCAACCTGCGCTTCCAGCAGGCGACCAACCAGCTGGAAAACACCGCACGCATGCGCCAGGTCCGTCGTGACACGGCCCGTGTGAAGACCATCTTGAACGAAAAAGCCCGCACGGCAGCGGAATAAGGACGACCGATATGCCCAAACGTATTCTGCAAGGCACCGTGACGAGCAACCAGAACGAACAGACCGTGACCGTGTCGGTCGAGCGTCGCTTCAAGCACCCCGTTCTGAAGAAAACCATTCGTAAGTCCAAGAAGTACCGGGCTCACGATGAAAGCAACCAGTTCAACGTCGGCGATTCCGTCCGTATCCAGGAATGTGCGCCGAAGTCGAAAACCAAGCGTTGGGAAGTCATCGCGTAAGCGATCCCAACTTAATCGAAACCCTGGGGTCAAGGGCTGCTGCAAGCCCCCCCAAAGGTCGGGAGAAACCAAATGATCCAGATGCAGACCAATCTGGATGTTGCTGACAATTCCGGTGCTCGGAAAGTTCAGTGCATCAAGGTCCTGGGTGGCTCGAAGCGGCGTTATGCTTCGGTCGGCGACGTCATCGTGGTGTCCGTCAAGGAAGCCATCCCGCGCGGTCGTGTGAAAAAGGGTGATGTCCGCAAGGCCGTCGTCGTACGCACCGCCAAGGAAGTCCGCCGTGAAGACGGTACCGCGATCCGTTTTGATCGCAATGCCGCTGTCATCCTCAATAACAACAACGAACCTGTCGGCACCCGTATCTTTGGGCCGGTGGTTCGTGAGCTGCGCGCGAAGAACTTCATGAAGATCATCTCGCTCGCTCCGGAGGTGCTGTAATGGCTGCGAAACTCCGTAAGGGCGACAAGGTCGTCGTGCTGGCCGGCAAGGACAAGGGCAAGCAGGGTGAAATCACCCAGATGCTGCCGTCCAAGGGCAAGGCCATCGTCGATGGCGTGAATATCGCCATCCGTCACCAGCGTCAGAGCCAGACCAGCCAGGGCGGCCGCGTTCCAACTGCGGTGCCGATCGATCTGTCGAACCTGGCCATCGTTGACAAGAATGGCAAAGCAACCCGCGTCGGCTTCCGCATGGATGGCGACAAGAAGGTGCGTTTTGCCAAGACCACGGGAGACGTAATCTGATGCTCGACGCTGCAAATTACACCCCGCGCCTGAAGGCCCAGTTCGCTGACAGCATTCGTGCCGCTATGAAAGAAGAGTTCGGCTACAAGAACGACATGCAGATCCCGCGTCTGGACAAGATCGTGCTGAACATCGGCTGCGGTGCCGAGGCGGTGAAGGATTCCAAAAAGGCCAAGTCGGCCCAGGAAGACCTGAGCAAGATCGCCGGCCAGAAAGCCCTGGTCACCAAGGCCAAGAAGTCGATCGCTGGTTTCCGTGTCCGCGAAGAAATGCCGCTTGGCGCAAAAGTGACGCTGCGCGGTGACCGGATGTACGAATTCCTCGATCGTCTCATCACCGTTGCCCTGCCTCGCGTTCGTGACTTCCGCGGCGTGTCCGGCAAATCGTTCGATGGCCGTGGCAACTATGCCATGGGCATGAAAGAGCACATCGTCTTCCCCGAGATCGACTTCGACAAAGTCGACGAGGTCTGGGGTCTGGACATTGTCATCGCCACCACCGCGGCAACCGACGCGGAAGCCAAGGCGCTGTTGAAGCATTTCAACATGCCCTTCAACAGCTGATCGGGAGAACGAACTCATGGCTAAGAAATCCATGATCGAACGCGAGAAAAAGCGCCAGAAGCTGGTGGAAAAATACGCTGCCAAACGCGCTGCTCTCAAAGAGATCATCAACGACGAATCCAAGCCGATGGAAGAGCGTTTCCGCGCCACCCTGAAGCTGGCTGAACTGCCGCGGAACAGCTCGCCCACGCGCCTGCACAACCGTTGCCAACTGACCGGACGCCCGCACGCTTACTACCGTAAGATGAAGGTGTCGCGGATCATGCTGCGCGAGCTTGGCTCGAACGGCCAGATCCCCGGTCTTGTGAAATCGAGCTGGTAAGGAGACAGAGATGAACGATCCTATCGGCGACATGCTCACCCGTATCCGCAACAACCAGATGCGCGGCAAGTCCACCGTTTCCACGCCGGCTTCGAAGCTGCGTGCCTGGGTTCTGGACGTGCTGGCGGACGAAGGCTATATCCGCGGCTACGAAAAAGGCACTGATGCAGCGGGTCACCCGACCCTCGAAATCAGCTTGAAATACTTCGATGGCACCCCCGTCATTCGTGAACTGACCCGCGTTTCCAAGCCGGGCCGTCGCGTTTACCTGGGCGCCAAGGACATCCCAGCCGTCCGTCAGGGCCTGGGTGTGTCGATTGTCTCCACGCCGAAAGGCGTCATGTCCGATGCAGCAGCACGCAGCCAGAATGTTGGCGGCGAAGTGCTCTGCACCGTGTTCTAAGGAGGTCTGTTATGTCTCGAATTGGCAAGAAACCGGTCGAGCTGCCCAGTGGTGTCACCGCCACGGTCTCGGGCCAGACCATTGAAGTAAAGGGCCCGAAGGGCACCCGCAGCTTCACCGCAACGGACGATGTGACCATCGCCCAGGGTGACAATGCGATCACCGTGACGCCGCGCGGCAAGTCCAAGCGCGCCCGTCAGCAGTGGGGCATGAGCCGCACCATGGTGTCGAACCTGGTCCAGGGCGTCACCGACGGTTTCAAGAAAGAGCTTGAAATCAACGGCGTTGGGTACCGTGCGCAGATGCAGGGCAACACCCTGAAGCTGTCGCTGGGTTACTCGCACGAGGTTAACTTCGAAGCCCCCGAAGGCGTTACCGTCACGGCACCGAAGCAGACCGAGATCATTGTGGAAGGTGCTGACCAGCAGCTCGTCGGTCAGGTTGCGGCAAATATCCGCGCCTGGCGTGCTCCCGAGCCCTACAAAGGCAAGGGGATCAAGTACAAGGACGAGTATATCTTCCGCAAGGAAGGCAAGAAAAAGTAAGGAACGCGAAAATGGCAAACAGCAAACGAGACCTGTTCTTGAAGCGCCGCCTGCGCGTTCGGAACAAACAGCGGAAAGTCAACGTCGGCAAAGCCCGTCTGTCGGTTCACCGCAGCAACAAGAACATCAGCGTTCAGCTGATCGACGACGTGCAGGGCAAGACCCTGGCCAGTGCCTCTTCTTTGGAAAAGGATCTGGGCGTTGTCGGCAAGAACAACATCGAGGCCGCCACCAAGGTGGGTGTCGCGATTGCAGAGCGCGCGAAAAAGGCCGGTGTCGAAGACGTGTACTTCGATCGTGGTGGCTTCCTCTTTCACGGCAAGGTGAAGGCTCTGGCCGACGCTGCGCGTGAAGGCGGCCTGAAGTTCTAAGGAGACGATATTATGGCAGAACGTGAAAACCGCCGGCCCCGTCGCGATCGCGACGAAACGCCGGAATTCGCCGATCGTCTCGTGGCGATCAACCGTGTGTCGAAAACCGTGAAAGGTGGTAAGCGCTTCGGCTTTGCTGCCCTGGTGGTTGTCGGCGATCAGAAAGGCCGCGTGGGCTTTGGCAAGGGCAAGGCGAAAGAAGTGCCCGAAGCCATCCGCAAGGCGACCGAACAGGCCAAGCGTCAGATGATGCGTGTGCAGCTGAAAGAAGGCCGCACGCTGCACCACGACGTCGAAGGCCGTCACGGTGCGGGCCGCGTTGTAATGCGCACCGCCCCGACCGGTACCGGGATCATCGCAGGTGGTCCGATGCGTGCCGTGTTCGAAATGCTGGGCGTGCAGGACGTTGTTGCGAAGTCGATCGGCTCGCAGAACCCCTACAACATGATCCGCGCCACGCTGAACGGGCTGACCAAGGAAAGCTCGCCCCGTTCGGTTGCACAGCGTCGTGGCAAGAAAGTGTCGGACATTCTGCCCAAGCGCGATGAAGCGCCGGCAGAAGCCGTGACCGAGGAGGCTTGATCGAAATGGCAAAAACCATCGTCGTCAAACAGATCGGCAGCCCGATCCGCCGTCCTGCCTCTCAGCGCCAGGTCCTGATCGGTCTGGGTCTGAACAAGATGAACCGCACCCGGGAACTGGAAGACACCCCCGCAATCCGCGGTATGGTCGCCAAGATCCCGCATATGGTCGAGATCATCGAAGAGCGCGGCTAAGGCCACACGCCACAAAGAATGCGAAACGCCCCGGTCAGAAATGGCCGGGGCGTTTTGGCTTGTGACATCCTGCGCATCGGGGATCTATGCGAAAACTCACCGTATGATAGTGTCGGATTGGGCAATAATTTTTTCGGTGGGTGGGCCATGGCGGTTTGGGTGGAAATTCTTGAGGCGTTGCGACCTTGGCTTGAGACAATCGGGATGGTCGGATTAACCGGTGCCATTGCCTATGCGACCTATGATTCCCACCGGCGCAGCCTGGTCAAAGACCGTATCAACGTTCTGGAACAGAACTATGATGTCTTGCAGCGGCTGAACGAGGCCGCGTTGTTGAACGATGAGAATCTGCGCGCCGCTGTTCTGTCTGTTCGCCCGGATGATCGCATCAACCTGGATGACGCGCGGATCATTTTCTTTCAGTATTTACGGATCAACCGGCTGTACCGCGCGTACGAATTTTTCCGCCTGAAAGTCATTGATGATGACGAGCTGGATCGCATTTGGGATTCCTATGTGTCCACCTTGGTCAATAGCGAAGCCGTGATTCAGGGTTTGTCGGCGCGCGGCTATCCGAAGGATTTCGTCGCAGAGCTGCTCAAACGGGTGCGCGCGGCCCAAGCGCCGCCAAAGTTTGAGGACCTGGTCGCAGATCTGCGGCTGACTGGGGGGCAACTGACCGAAAGCGACGCGCGCTTGTCCGCCAGACTGTCCGAGTTGGATCAGCAATTGGCCAAGGTGACGGCCAGGAACACCCGTCGCTAGGCCACAGAACAATGTCGGCGCCCTTGATCCATCGCCGCACCTCGTCTATACGCCCCCGGTGGCCCCTTGTGGTCGCAAGAATCAAACAAGAAATGCCGTGTTTGCCCACTCCGTCGCTGGAGGGCATTTCCGGCCAAGGAGAAGCGACATGAAACTGCATGAACTGAGTGACAACGAAGGCGCGACCAAGAAACGGATGCGCGTTGGCCGTGGCCCGGGCTCGGGCAAGGGTAAAACCGCCGGCCGGGGTATCAAGGGTCAGAAATCCCGTTCGGGTGTGGCCATCAATGGCTACGAAGGCGGCCAGATGCCGCTCTATATGCGTCTGCCCAAGCGCGGCTTCAACAAGCCGAACCGCAAGAAATATGCCGTTGTGAACCTGGGTCTGATCCAGAAGTTCATCGACGCCAAAAAGCTGGATGCCAAGGGCGAAATCAACGAAGACACGCTGGTCGAAGCGGGCCTTGTACGGCGCAAACTGGACGGTGTGCGCGTTCTGGCCAAGGGCGAGTTGACGTCGAAGCTGACGCTGAACGTGACCGGTGCGTCGAAATCGGCCGTAGAGACGGTTGAAAAAGCCGGTGGCAAGCTGACCACCGCGGCGGCCGCCGAGTAAGAGGTTGCGGGCAGCCTCTGGGCTGCTTACATCTTCACAAGATTTCCCAAGCGCCGCCGACCGGGAAACGGTCTGGCGGCGCTTTACATGAAAAGAGACCGAGCATGGCTTCTGCAGCAGAGCAAATGGCGGCGAACCTGTCTTGGGGCACCTTCGGGAAGGCCACCGAGCTTCGTCAGCGCATCCTTTTCACCATCGGGCTACTGATAGTCTACCGGGTCGGCACGTTCATCACCGTGCCGGGCATCGACGCAAGTGCGCTCCGCGAGTTCATGGAGCAGGCCAGCGCCGGGATCGGCGGCATTTTGTCGATGTTCACGGGCGGCGCCCTGGGGCGGATGGGCATTTTTGCACTGGGCATCATGCCATACATTTCCGCGTCGATCATCGTGCAGCTGATGACGGCGATGGTGCCGCGGTTTGAAGCCCTGAAAAAAGAGGGCGAGGCGGGCCGCAAGAAGATCAACCAGTACACGCGCTACGGCACGGTGCTGCTGGCGATCTTTCAGGGCTATGGCCTGGCTGTCAGCCTGGAGGCCGGCGATCTGGTGGCCGATCCGGGCTGGTACTTCCGCATCGCTACGGTGGTGACACTGGTCGGGGGCACCATGTTCCTGATGTGGCTGGGCGAACAGATCACCCAGCGGGGCGTCGGGAACGGCATTTCGCTGATCATCTTCGTGGGCATCGTGGCCGAAATTCCGGGCGCATTGGCGCAGTTCTTTGCCTCGGGGCGCTCGGGCGCGATCAGCCCGGTCGTCACTATCGGGGTGATCCTGATGATCGTGGCGGTGATCGCCTTTGTCGTGTTCATGGAGCGCAGTTTGCGCAAGATCCACATCCAGTACCCGCGCCGCCAGCAGGGGATGAAGATCTACGATGCGAATTCCAGCCATTTGCCGATCAAGGTGAACCCGGCAGGCGTGATCCCGGCGATCTTTGCCAGCTCGCTGCTGCTTTTGCCGACGACATTGGCCACATTCTCGGGCAATGACGTGGGGCCGGTCATGGCGACGATCCTGGCCTATTTCGGTCCGGGCCAGCCGCTCTACCTGCTGTTCTTCACGGCGATGATTGTCTTTTTCGCCTATTTCTACACGGCCAACGTGGCGTTCAAGACCGAAGACGTGGCCAAGAACCTGAAGAATCAGAACGGGTTCATTCCCGGGATTCGCCCCGGTAAAAAGACCGAAGAGTATCTTGATTATGTTGTCGCCCGTGTTCTGGTTCTGGGGTCGGCCTATCTTGCGGCAGTTTGTCTCCTACCCGAGATTCTGCGTAGCCAACTGGCCATACCTTTCTATTTTGGCGGCACGTCGGTGTTGATTGTGGTTTCGGTCACGATGGACACCATCCAGCAAGTACAAAGCCATCTGCTGGCGCACCAGTATGAAGGGCTTATTGAAAAATCTCAGCTGCGCGGCAAAAAGCGCAGCAAAAAAGGGACAGCAAGACGATGAATATCATTCTCCTCGGCCCGCCGGGAGCGGGCAAAGGGACCCAGGCACGCCGTCTGGTGGAGGAGCGGGGAATGGTCCAGCTTTCGACTGGGGACATGCTTCGCGACGCTCGCACATCCGGCACGGAAATGGGCAAGAAAGTTGCCGCCGTTATGGACGCGGGCGAACTGGTCACCGATGAAATCGTGATCGGCCTGATCGAAGAAAAAATCCGCGAGGGCAATCCCGCAGGCTATATCTTTGACGGCTTCCCGCGCACCTTGGCCCAAGCCGATGCGCTGGCGGAACTGCTCAGCCGCAATGGCGCGCAGCTTGAGGCCGTGATTGAAATGCAGGTGGACGACAAGGCGCTGGTGGAACGTATCACCGGCCGCTTTACCTGCGGCAACTGCGGCGAAGTCTACCACGACCAGACCAAGCCGACGAAGAAAGAAGGCGTTTGCGATGTTTGCGGGTCGACCGACCTGCGCCGCCGGGCGGATGACAACGAAGAAAGCCTTCGCACCCGCCTGATGGAATACTACAAGAAGACGTCGCCGCTGATTGGCTATTACTATGCCAAGGGCGATTTGAAACGGGTTGATGGCATGGCGGCCCCGGACGAAGTAGCCGACCAGATCGCCAAGGCGATGATGTAATCATCGCCAAGACCACGGGTTGAAACGGCGGGGCGTCATGCCCTGCCGTTTTCGTTTTGGCCGCCAGCTTGGTGTCCCTTTTGCCGGGCAGCGGAAGCAGGCTGAGGTGGCCCCGAGGTAGCCCTAACGTAGGCCGGACTGGCCCGGGCGGCGGGCGCGTGGGTCCGGCCTTAAGTCTGCCTACCTGTGATTGGTGCTGGCGGGCCTTGACGCTCGGGCGAATCCCCCGTATGGCAACCCATCCCGCAAGGGTTTAAGGATTCGCAAAGGGGTCGCGCCCCGGCATCCATCACCTAATTCAGCTGTGGCCCGCAGAAAACTGCGGGCTTCCGTTGTGAAAAAAGGTTCCGGAACTACGGAACCGCAACGAAAGGACAAGACACGTGGCACGTATTGCCGGCGTAAACATCCCGACTGCAAAGCGGGTTCCAATCGCCCTCACTTACATCACCGGTATCGGTAACACCTCGGCCAAGGCGATCTGCGACGCCGTGGGCATCGACGAGAGCCGCCGGGTCAACGAATTGTCGGACGCCGAAGTTCTGGCCATCCGCGAACATATCGATGCGAACTTCACTGTCGAAGGCGACCTGCGCCGCGAAGTGCAGATGAACATCAAGCGCCTGATGGATCTTGGTGCCTACCGTGGCCTGCGCCACCGCCGCAACCTGCCGGTGCGCGGTCAGCGGACCCACACCAACGCACGTACCCGCAAAGGCCCTGCAAAGGCCATTGCCGGCAAGAAGAAGTAAGGGAGGCACAGATCAATGGCACGTGATACCCGTCGCACCAAGAAAAAAGTCTCCAAGAACATCGCCACTGGCGTTGCTCATGTGAACTCGTCGTTCAACAACACCAAGATCCTGATCTCGGATGTGCAAGGCAATGCGATCTCGTGGTCGTCGGCTGGCACTATGGGCTTCAAGGGCTCGCGCAAGTCGACCCCGTACGCGGCACAGATGGCCGCCGAAGATGCTGGACGCAAGGCACAGGAACACGGCGTCAAGACGCTGGAAGTCGAAGTGCAGGGCCCAGGTTCGGGCCGCGAAAGCGCGTTGCGCGCTCTGGCCGCTGTCGGCTTCAACATCACGTCGATCCGTGACGTGACCCCGATGGCCCACAACGGCTGCCGTCCGCCGAAGCGCCGCCGCGTCTGAAACCGGTGTAATTTTCTGCTCGGGCCCTGGATTCCAAGGCCCGGGCGTATTCGTTTTCGAAACCTCGGGCGTCTCCTGTTTAAGGACATGGACGGGAAGACAAGTATGGAGGCACAAGCATGATCCACAAGAACTGGGCTGAGCTCATCAAGCCACAGCAACTGGAAATCAAACCGGGCAACGATCCCGCGCGTCAGGCGACCGTTATCGCTGAACCGCTGGAACGCGGCTTCGGTCTGACGTTGGGCAACGCGCTGCGCCGCATTTTGCTGAGCTCGCTGCAAGGGGCCGCGATCACAAGCGTACAGATCGACAACGTCCTGCACGAATTCTCGACCGTTGCAGGCGTGCGCGAAGACGTGACCGACGTGATCCTGAACCTCAAGGGTGTTGCCCTGCGCATGGAAGTCGAAGGGCCCAAGCGCCTGTCGATTTCGGCCAAGGGGCCGATGATCGTGACCGCGGGTGACATTTCGGAAACCGCAGGTATCGAGGTTCTGAACAAGGAACACGTGATCTGCCACCTGGACGAAGGCGCGGACCTGTTCATGGAACTGTCGGTCAACACCGGCAAGGGCTATGTTTCGGCCGACAAGAACAAGCCTGACGATGCCCCCATCGGGCTGGTGCCGATCGACGCGATCTATTCGCCCGTCAAGAAGGTGTCCTACGACGTGCAGCCGACCCGCGAAGGTCAGGTGCTCGACTATGACAAACTGACGCTCAAGCTGGAAACCGACGGGTCGGTTACGCCCGAAGATGCCGTGGCCTTTGCGGCGCGCATCCTGCAGGACCAGCTGTCGATCTTCGTCAACTTTGACGAACCGGAATCGGCGGGCCGCCAGGAAGAAGACGACGGTCTCGAATTCAACCCGCTGCTGCTGAAGAAAGTGGACGAGTTGGAACTGTCAGTGCGTTCGGCGAACTGCTTGAAGAACGATAACATCGTTTACATCGGTGACCTGATCCAGAAGACCGAAGCCGAAATGCTGCGCACGCCGAACTTTGGCCGCAAGTCGCTCAACGAGATCAAGGAAGTGCTCTCGGGCATGGGCCTGCATCTGGGCATGGACGTCGAAGAATGGCCGCCCGAAAACATCGAAGAGCTGGCCAAGAAATTCGAAGACCAGTTCTAAGACAACGTCGGGCAGACGCGTTTGCCCGACACATGTCCGACGCAAAGCCGACGCTGTGCAGACAGTTTGCCGACGCTTCGCAGACGACCATTTCCGGGCAATCCCGCCCCAAGGAGAGCCGGTGACACGCATCGCCGGCCAGACAAAGCAAAAGCCCGACACGGGCACCAAGGAGACTGAAAATGCGTCACGCACGAGGCTACCGCCGCCTGAACCGGACCCACGAACACCGCAAGGCGTTGTTCTCGAACATGGCCGGCTCGCTGATCGAACACGAACAGATCAAGACTACCCTGCCCAAGGCAAAAGAGCTCAAGCGGATCATGGACAAGCTGATCACGCTGGGCAAACGCGGGGACCTGCATGCGCGCCGTCAAGCCGCTGCGCAACTCAAGCAGGACAAGGACGTCGCCAAACTGTTCGAGGTTCTGGGCCCGCGCTACAAAGACCGCCAGGGTGGCTATACCCGCGTTCTGAAGGCCGGCTTCCGCTACGGTGACATGGCCCCTATGGCCATCATCGAATTGGTTGATCGTGACCCCGCAGCAAAAGGCGCAGCCGACCTGGCCCGCGTCGAAGCGGAAGAAGCTGCCGCCGAAGAGTGAGCCATCGCAGCCAAGTCGTATACTTAACGGCGAATCAAGACCCCGCGTAATCGCGGGGTTTTTTGCATTTTGCGTCAGTTTTTGTGCTGGTTAGACAAGGATTGCTTGATGGCCAATGACATCGCCAAACTTGCCAACAGGCTTTGTTCCGTCACGTTACTTTCCCCATTCCAATGCAAAAACTCTAGAAAAACCTCCTTTTCCTGGTCGGGCATGCCGGAAAATATCCTATTCAATTCAAATTCCGATCTTTTCATGTGAGGGCCTTTGGTTTAATCCATAATTTAGAAAACAACTTAAAGATGTCGCCAGTCTGAACAACCTATCCATTTGGTCATGTCAAAAACCTTCGAAACGAAACGCCTCTTTGCCAAACTCGATGCCGCCGCACCCAAGGGGTACGCAGCCGGCTTGCACATCCGCTTTGCGGCGCCGTTGATTTCGAACAGCACTTACGACGAAAAGTGGACCGAGTATTACACCATGAATGCTTACGGTCTGCGCGATCCAATTATTGGGTGGGGTCTCAGCTGTGAGGGCGTGATAAGGTGGAGCGAACTTGAACTCCCCGATCCCTTCAACATTTGGGGGCAGGCGGCCGAATACGGCTTGAAGTACGGGTTGGCTATTTCTTGTGGTCCCATGCAGTCGCGGACAATTGTCGGCGTTTCACGCGATGATCGAGAGTTCACGAACCAAGAGGCGGAGCATATCGCCGGGATCGTCCGAACACTTCATGAAATTGCGGAACCCAAGACCGAGCTTACAAAGGCCCAACTTCAGGCGCTCCGGTGCATCGCGGACGGGGACCGTCACGCAGCCGCTGCGGCGAAGCTTGGGATTTCCGAGAGCGCGCTGAAGGCGCGGCTGGTCTCGGCCCGTGACAGGCTTCTCGCGCGAACAACTTCTGAAGCCATCCAACGAGCTAAGGAATACAGGCTGCTGTGACGGTGTCGCGTTTGCGGTGCGTTGAAAAATCAACACATCGGAGAAGACACTATGCAAACCACTACGCTTTCGTTCGACAACATGCACAACCATGGCGAGCTTTTCGCGAACATGCTTCGCGCACGCCACGAGACTTTCATCCAGCAGGCGAAATGGGATCTACCTGAAGCTGATGGTATGGAGTACGACCAGTACGACACGCCCGCGTCGCGTTGGATCGCCGTGCATGAATTTGGCGAGGTTCTGGCCGGGATTCGGCTGACCCCAACAACAACACGTTGCGGAATCTACACCTATATGATCCGGGACGCGCAGCGGGGGCTGCTGGATACCATCCCGACTGATTTGCTTTTTGATGAGGCGCCAGTTGCGCCGCATATTTGGGAAAGCAGCCGAATCTTCGTGTCCAACCGGGTCCCGGCCAAGCTGCGGATGCGGGTTCAAATGAACCTGATCAACGAAATGACCGTTTCCGCCCGTGCAATGGGGGCCACATCGGTTTTGGGGCTGATCCCACAAAACGGACCACGTTGGGGTCGCCGTGTCGGATTGGACATCGACGTGATCGGTCCGGTCATGGACATTGGCGGCGCGCGCAACGCCTGCATTTCCATCAACCTGAGCAACAAGCTCCATTGAGGTGACAAACTGATTGGGGCCAGACCGCGCCAGTTTGGCCCCGAATCACATCTTTCGCTTTTCCGCCCCAAACGGACGGCCTAGGGTCGCGCCATGGCCGACCTGTTTTCCAATGCGCCCGCGGCAGAACCGCAGGGCAACTCTCCACGTCCGCTCGCTGATCGATTGCGCCCGACACAGTTGGTCGATGTCATCGGTCAGCGCCAGGTGCTGGGGCCGGATGCCCCATTGCGTGTCATGTTGGACAGCGGCACGTTGTCATCGATCATATTCTGGGGCCCGCCCGGCGTCGGC
This sequence comes from Aliiroseovarius sp. PTFE2010, assembly GCF_049943335.1. NCBI lineage: Bacteria > Pseudomonadati > Pseudomonadota > Alphaproteobacteria > Rhodobacterales > Paracoccaceae > Aliiroseovarius > Aliiroseovarius sp. PTFE2010. The sequence goes on along the minus strand of NZ_JBNFVY010000002.1, from coordinate 399,760 downwards.
AAGACGACGATTGCCCGATTGCTGGCCCGCGAGACAGATCTGACGTTTGTACAGATCAGCGCGATTTTCACCGGCGTTCCTGACCTGAGAAAAGTGTTCGAAGCGGCCAAGATGCGCCACGCGAACGGGCAGGGGACGTTGCTGTTCGTCGACGAAATCCACCGCTTCAACAAAGCCCAACAGGACGGGTTTTTGCCGTATATGGAAGACGGCACCATTTTGCTGGTCGGTGCGACCACGGAAAACCCGTCATTCGAATTGAACGCAGCCCTTCTAAGCCGGGCGCAGGTCATGGTGCTGGAACGGCTCAGCGTCGATGACATGGCGGCCCTGACCAAGCGGGCGGAAGAGGAAATCGGCAAACCGCTGCCGTTGGACCCCGGTGCGCGCAAAGCGCTGCACGAGATGGCCGACGGCGACGGGCGCGCGCTGTTAAACCTGATCGAACAGGTGTCTTCGTGGAACCTGGCGGATGCGATCGACGCGCCCACACTGGGTGCGCGCCTGATGCGCCGTGTCACAAACTATGACAAGTCCGGCGACGAACACTACAACCTGATTTCAGCGCTGCACAAATCCGTGCGCGGGTCCGACCCCGATGCGGCGCTCTATTGGTTGGCCCGTATGCTGACCGGGGGCGAGGATCCGCGATACCTTGCGCGCCGGATCCTGCGCATGGCCGTTGAAGATATCGGCCTGGCCGACCCGCAAGCGCAAGGCATCTGTATCCAGGCGTGGGAAACATACGAACGCCTGGGCAGTCCCGAAGGCGAACTGGCGATTGCGCAGGCGGTCACCTATCTGGCCTTGGCCCCCAAATCGAATGCGGGGTACGTGGCCTACAAGGCCGCCATGGGGCACGCCCGCAAGACCGGGTCGGTCCCGCCGCCAAAGCACATCCTGAACGCGCCGACCGAGCTGATGTCTGAACAGGGATACGGTGACGGCTACCAGTACGACCATGAGGCACAGGACGGGTTTTCCGGCCAGGACTATTTTCCTGACGGCATGGCGCGCGAGAGCTTCTATCAGCCGGTTGAGCGCGGCTATGAGCGCGAGCTGGGCAAGCGTCTGGACTATTTTGCCAAGTTACGGGCCAAGCGGCAGGGCGGTTGACAACACCGCCTGCGCGGTATTCACACGTGGCCATGTTTTCAACGCTTCTTCAGGTGGCTGCAGGCGGCGCGATCGGCGCCAGCGCCCGGTATTTGACCGGCGTCGGCATGGTGCGTCTGTTTGGCCTGCCCACTTTCCCGCTCGGGGTGATAACCGCCAACGTTCTGGGCTGCTTTGTGATGGGCGTGCTGGCGAGCGTGCTGGCGCTGCGCAGTGGCGCCCATCTGAATCCGTTTCTCATGACGGGGGTGCTGGGTGGCTACACGACGTTTTCCGCCTTCGCGCTGGAAGCTGTGACGCTCTATCAAAGGGGGCAAGGGGGGATCGCGGTGACATATGTGTTGGCTTCGGTCGTTTTGTCGATCCTGGCGTTGGTCGCCGGGGCTTATACTGCGCGGGTGATCGCATGAGCAAAGTCCACATGCGCAAGGTCAGCCCAGACGAGGCAGACCAGAGACTGGACCGATGGTTCCGCCGCCACTACCCACAGGCGACCCAGGGCCAGATTGAAAAAATGTGCCGCAAGGGCGAAATCCGCGTCGATGGAAGCCGCGCCAAGGCAAATACCCGCATCACGCCGGGGCAAGAGGTGCGCATCCCACCGTTGCCAGACACCAAGGCCCCCAAGCGGGACCGTCCGACGATCAGTGATGCCGATGCGCACATGATGCGCGATGCGGTGCTCTACAAGGATGATCAGATCATCGTGCTGAACAAACCAGCCGGATTGCCCACGCAGGGCGGCTCAGGTGTGACGCGTCACATTGACGGGCTGGCCGAGGCGCTGCGGTTCGGCTTGGAAGACAAGCCGCGGTTGGTGCATCGGCTGGACAAGGATACCTCGGGCGTCCTTCTGATGGCGCGCACTCAACGGATGGCATCTGAGCTGACACAGGCGTTTCGCGCCCGCGATGCGCGCAAGATCTATTGGGCCGCTGTTGCAGGCGTGCCAATGCCGCAGATGGGGACCGTCCGGTTCGGTTTGGTCAAGGCCCCCGGCGGCGGCAAGGGCGAGGGCGAGCGGATGCATTGTGTGCACCCGCGCGACATCGATTCGACGCCGGGGGCCAAGCGGGCGACCACGGATTACGCGGTGCTGACTGCTGCGGCCCGGCGCTGTGCCTGGGTCGCGCTGGTCCCCGTTACGGGGCGAACCCATCAGCTGCGCGCACATATGGCCGAATTGGGCCATCCCATCATCGGGGATGGCAAATATGGCGGTTCGGGCCAGGAAAACCTTGGTGACGGCTGGGGCGCGCAACTGGGCGGTGAAATGAGCCGCAAGTTGCACCTGCATGCGCGGTCCCTGACGATCACCCACCCCGTGACGGGAAAAACCCTGACATTTACCGCCCCCTTGCCGCCGCATATGCAGCAGACTTGGGACACCTTTGATTGGCGCGCCGCAGACGTGCCGGCTGATCCGTTCGAGGACTTGGAATGACTGAGTGGGCCGCCCGCCGTTTTTGGAAGAGCACCGCAGTAGAAAAACGTGACGATGGGTTTGAAGTGCTCTTGGATGGCCGTCCCGTGCGGACCCCGGCCAAGGCAGCACTGGCCCTGCCAAGCCGACAACTGGCCGCAGCGATCGCCGCAGAATGGGATGCGCAGGACGAAACCATAGATCCGACGGGCATGCCCTATACGCGCATGGCGAATTCCGCCATCGACAAGGTGCTGCCGCAACACACCCAGGTTGCCGACATGCTTGCAGCCTACGGTGACAGTGATCTGTTGTGCTATCGGGCTGAAAACCCTCAGGAATTGGTCGCGCGTCAGGCACAGGCATGGGACCCGTTGCTGGACTGGGCGGCGCAGACATTTGCAGCCCGATTGTTGCCCCGGACAGGGGTAATGCACGCCCCTCAGGATGCCGCCAGTCTTGATGCGCTGGCCAGACAGGTCCACGCCATGTCGCCATTTGAACTGGCCGCGTTTCACGACCTTGTCGCGATCAGTGGCTCATTGGTGGTTGGACTGGCGGCCATTCACGAGATGGCCGCACCAGAGGCGTTGTGGGAGGCGTCGCGTCTGGACGAGGCCTGGCAGGAAGAGCAATGGGGCGTCGATGAAGAAGCGGCAGAGTTGAGTGCGTACAAACGCGACGCCTTTATGGTCGCGCTATCATTTTATCAAATGGTTCAGACAAAATTCTGAAAGCTTAAACTGTTAGCGTTCTGCCTATTCCGCAAAGGAATGCACGATAATTCATCGCTTTTGCTGATGCGCCCCTTGACGGAAAGAAATGAATCCGCCCAAACTCTAGGCAGTGCAGGGGTAACCACTCTCACAGTGTAGCACCCGGCTGGCAACGCCAGCAGGAGGAACCCCCGCAAAGGGGGAAAATTTGAAGAGGTAAAAATGAAAAAATCTCTAGTTCTCGGTGCGCTGACCGTCGCTGGCCTGGCTGCCGGCGCGGCGTCGGCGGCCACGTTGGACGACGTGAAGGCGCGCGGAAAGCTGAACTGTGGCGTGTCCACCGGTTTGGCCGGTTTCTCGTCTCCGGACGCGAACGGTGAATGGGAAGGGTTTGACGTCGATTATTGCCGCGCAGTTGCCGCGGCTATTTTTGGTGATCCCAAAGCAGTTGATTTCACGCCGCTGACCACCCAGACGCGCTTTACCGCCCTTTCATCGGGCGAGATCGATCTGCTGGCGCGTAATACCACCTGGACCTTCTCGCGCGATAACGATCTCAAGCTCGAGTTTGTGGGCGTGAATTATTACGATGGTCAGGGCTTTATGATCCCCAAGGGTCTGGGCGTATCGTCGGCAAAGGAACTGGACGGCGCCACCGTGTGTATCCAGACCGGCACCACGACCGAACTGAACCTTGCTGACTTCTTCCGCATCAACAACATCAGCTATGAGCCGGTGCCAGTTGAAACCAACTCGGAAGCGCAACAGCAGTTTCTGGCCGGCGCCTGCGACGTGTTTACCACCGACGCATCGGGCCTTGCCGCAACACGCGCGACCTTCGAGAACCCGGGCGACTATGTCGTGCTGCCGGAAATCATCTCGAAAGAGCCGCTTGGACCGGCCGTTCGCCACGGCGACAGCGAATGGGGTGACATCGCCCGCTGGACGCTGAACGCACTGGTTACCGCTGAAGAGCTTGGCGTGACGTCGGCAAATGTCGGCGAGTTGGCTGAAAATACCAACAACCCTGAAATTGCCCGCTTGCTGGGCGGCGAAGGCAACCTGGGCGAAATGATCGGTCTTGAAGCCGACTGGGCCAAGAACGTGATCTCGTTCGTTGGCAACTACGGCGAAATGTTTGAGCGGAACATTGGCGAAAGCACCCCGATCGGGATTGCACGCGGTCTGAACGCTCAGTGGAAAGATGGCGGTCTGCTGTATTCGCCGCCTTTCCGGTAAGACCTGACAAAACGGGGCGCGGGCCGCAAGGCTCGCGCCCCAATCGCTTTTCGAGGCGAGATACATCAATAACAAGCGATTGCGGTAGGGCGCTGGCCTGAACCGGCGTATTTTCTACGCCTTCAGTCAGTGCATCCAGCAATCCGCACACGGGAGCGAAGCACATGGCGACACTCAGCGACTCGCCGCAGGAAACGTTTCGTCTGAGCCAGCTGATCTATGACACCCGGTATCGTTCAATCACGATCCAGGTGGTGGCTTTCATTGCCTTTATGGCGATTTTCGCCTGGCTGCTGACGAATACCTATTACAACCTGCAAGCACAGGGAAAGTCATTTGAGTTTGGCTTTTTGGGCGAACGTGCCGGCTATGACATCAACCAGCGCCCCATCGAATACACCAATGATTCGACGCACTTTCGCGCGACCCTTGTCGGGCTGACCAACACGTTGATCATCGCCGTGCTGGGCTGCATCCTGGCAACAATCGTTGGTGTCATTGCGGGCGTTTTGCGCCTGTCCAAGAACTGGTTGACGGCCAAGCTGATGGCCTTCTACGTCGAGAGCTTTCGCAATATTCCAGTGCTGCTTTGGATCATTGCCTTTTTCGCCATCCTTACCGAAGCGACGCCCCGTCCCAATGCCTTTCGTGGGGATAGTCCTACGGCCTCGATGATCCTGGGCGACACCGTTGCTATCACCAACCGCGGCACCTACATCCCCCGCCCGATCTGGGAGGATGGGTCCGCGATCGTGGTGATTACCTTCCTGCTGTCTCTGCTGGCGATCTGGGCGTTCCGAAAATGGTCACATCGACGATTCGAAGAAACCGGTCAGGACCTGCCGAATATCTGGATCGAACTGGCCATTTTCGCCGTGCCGTCGCTGATCGTGTATTACATCATGGGGCGGCCGATCGGTCTGTCTTACCCCGAACTGCGCGGCTTCAACTTTCAGGACGGATTGCATCTGCGCAATTCCTTCATTGCCTTGTGGTTGGCGCTGTCGCTGTACACCGGTGCGTTTATCGCTGAAATCGTGCGCTCTGGTATTCTGGCGGTATCCCAAGGCCAATCAGAGGCGGCGTTCGCGTTGGGTTTGCGTCCGAGCAAGACGATGAACCTTGTCATCTTACCGCAAGCGATGCGTGTCATCGTGCCGCCACTCATCTCGCAATACCTGAACCTGACCAAGAACTCGTCCTTGGCGATTGCCGTGGGCTATATGGACCTGCGTTCGACGCTCGGCGGGATCACATTGAACCAGACCGGGCGCGAGCTGGAATGCATGCTTTTGATGATGCTCATTTACCTGATCATCTCACTCATCATTTCGGGGGCGATGAATGTCTACAACCAATCCATCAAACTGAAGGAGCGGTGAGATGAGTGACACACACGCACAATCCGTCGCATACGTTCGTGACACGATGCTCCCTCAAAAAGAGCCGCCAATAAGCGAAACCGGCGCCATAAAATGGCTGCGCGAGAACTTGTTTTCGGGCTGGGTGAATGCAATTCTCACTCTGGCGTCGCTTGTGGTGGTCTATTTCGTCGTCAGCCATCTGTTCCCCTGGTTCTGGAACGGGATTTGGCGGGCAGGGAGCCTGACCGAGTGTCGCGAAATACGCGATGCTGCCGGCGTTGAGTCCGCCGCCTGTTTTGCGGTGATCGGCGAGCGCTGGAATCAGTTGGTCTACGGGTTCTACCCGCAGCATCTCTACTGGCGGCCAAACCTTGCTTTCGTTTTGATGTTGGTGGCCTTCGCGCCCGTCCTGTTCGATTCCCTTTCGCGCAGGGCACTGTGGTTTTCACTCTTGTCGCCCTTTGTCATTTATTGGCTGATCTGGGGCGGGTCGATCTGGCTGCCGGTCGCAGCGATCCTGGGGTTTGTGCTGGGATGGGGTGCGTTCCGTATCGTTCACCCCTTGGCGGGCAACCTGGGCGCCGTGATCGCCGCTGGTTTGGTGCCGGTGCTCTGGTGGATGCTGGCTGCTGTCGGATTTGCGGATATGATGCAGGGGCTTGTCCCGATCGCAATGGAGGCTGTCCCGTCCAAGCAGCTTGGTGGGTTCATGGTGTCCGTTCTGATTGGCGTGACGGGCATCGTGCTGTCCCTGCCAATCGGTATACTTCTGGCACTTGGACGACAGTCGGATCTGTTCATCGTGAAGTCGCTATGCGTCGGTTTCATTGAATTCATCCGCGGTGTGCCACTGATCACGCTGCTGTTCACTGCGTCCTTGTTGCTCAACTATTTCCTTCCGCCGGGCACGAACTTTGACATCATCTTGCGGGTGATGATCATGGTGACGTTATTCGCATCGGCCTATATGGCCGAGGTGATCCGCGGTGGTTTGGCAGCGCTGCCCTCGGGGCAGTATGAAGCCGCGGATGCGCTTGGCTTGAACTATTGGAAAGCGCAGCAGCTGATCATCATGCCGCAGGCGCTGAAAATCTCGATCCCAGGAATCGTGAATACGTTCATCGGTCTGTTCAAGGATACCACGCTGGTCATGTTCATCGGCATTTTCGACATGTTGGGCATGTCGAACGCCATTCGCGCCACCGCCGATTGGAACGGCATCTACTGGGAGCTGTTCATCTTTATCGGACTGGTCTTCTGGATCTGCTGTTATTCGATGTCCCGTTATTCTCAATACCTCGAGCGCAAACTGCGCACCGACCATCATTAAGGAGGGTTTGGTATGTCTGACCTCGCACTAGATCGCACCGTCGACCGCACGGCCATGACCGTCAGCGACGAGATCGCCATCGAAATAATCGACATGAACAAATGGTATGGCACCTTTCACGTGCTGCGCGACATAAACCTGACTGTCCGGCGCGGCGAACGGATCGTAATCGCGGGGCCGTCCGGGTCAGGCAAGTCCACCATGATTCGCTGTATCAACCGGCTGGAAGAGCACCAGTCAGGCAAGATCTTTGTGGATGGGACCGAGCTGTCATCTGACCTCAAGAACATCGACAAGATCCGGTCCGAGGTCGGAATGTGCTTTCAGCATTTCAACCTGTTCCCGCACCTGACGATCCTGGAAAACTGCACCCTTGCGCCGATGCATGTCCGCAAGATCCCCAAGCGCGAAGCCGAAGAAACGGCGATGCATTTCCTTGAAAAAGTGAAGATCCCCGATCAGGCGAACAAGTATCCAGGTCAATTGTCCGGCGGTCAGCAGCAACGCGTGGCCATCGCACGTTCCTTATGCATGAAACCGCGCATCATGCTGTTTGACGAACCGACCTCGGCGCTGGACCCCGAAATGATCAAGGAAGTCCTGGACACCATGATCGAACTGGCCGAAGAGGGCATGACCATGCTCTGCGTGACGCACGAAATGGGCTTTGCCCGCCAGGTTGCCCACCGCGTGATCTTTATGGATCAGGGCCAGATCGTGGAACAGAATGAACCTGAAGAATTCTTCAACAACCCCAAGAACGAACGTACGAAATTGTTCCTCAGCCAGATCTTGGGGCACTGATCATCGCGACAAAATGTCAAAAAGGCCGCCCCCCGGAAATTCGGGCGGCTTTTTCAGTCAACGCCCAGACAGGTCGCGCGGAACGACAAAATCAAGAACAGGGTTGTCGCCAGCCCTGATTTTCGACCAACGATCGGCCGCCACATCATAGACCGTCGTCGCTGCCGTGGGATACTGCAGAAATTGCGGGTGATCGGGTCGGCGCAGGGCGAAACGTTCGGCAAAGTAGCCGATACCGGGGTTGTGCGCGATCAGTAGAACGGTTTGTCCGGTCGCTTTGCGCAAGACCTGCTCTATTTTATCCTCGGACGCCAGATACAAGGCTTGTTCGAAGCGGGCGTCCAACGCGTTCAGCCCCAATTCTTCGGCCACATGGGCCCATGTCTCGCGGGTTCGGCGCGCCGACGAGCAAAACACTTGATCCGGAACGTACCCTCGGCCTGCAAGCCAGCAGCCAATCGCGCGGCTGGATGCAACACCGCGCGCGTTCAGCGGTCGGTCGAAATCGTCCTGCGTTGGATCGTCCCACCCAGACTTGGCGTGGCGCATCACGATCAATCGCATCATGCGTCCGTGGGTTTGATACGTGGTGCCGAATCGCGGATCAAGGACCCTGCGCCATGATCGGTGTAAAGTTCGAGCAAGCACGCATTGGGCGCACGCCCGTCCAGAATGACCACTGCGCGCACGCCGCCGCGCAGGGCGTCCAACGCTGTTTCAGTCTTGGGAATCATGCCGCCCGCAATCACGCCGTCCTTTGTCAGATCGCGAATTTGCTTCGAACTTAGCTCGGTCAGAACCTCGCCATCCGCCCCTTTGACCCCCGCGACATCTGTCAACAACAGCAAACGATCCGCTTTGAGCGCGGCTGCAATCGCCCCCGCGGCGGTGTCACCGTTGACGTTGAAAGTTTCTCCGTTACGCCCGGCACCCAACGGGGCAATCACTGGGATGACACCGTTGTCGCCCATTTCGCGCAACAGCCGGGTATTCATCTTGGATGGCGTGCCGACAAACCCAAGGTCGGGATCGGTCTGATCGCAAATCATCAGGTTGTCGTCTTTGCCAGACAGCCCAACCGCACGCCCACCTTGTCCGTTGATGGCCTGCACGATCCGTTTGTTGACCAAACCGGACAGGACCATTTCGACAACTTCGACCGTATCTTGCCCGGTGACGCGCTTGCCGTTCACGAATTCGGACTTGATCGCCAACTTGTCGAGCATCGCGTTAATCATGGGGCCGCCGCCGTGCACGATGACAGGTTTGACACCGACCTGCTGCATCAGCACAACGTCGCGCGCAAAGCTTTCCATTGCCTCGTGCGAGCCCATGGCGTGCCCGCCAAGCTTGATCGCGACGGTCGCGCCTTCGTAGCGCTGCAGGTAAGGAAGAGCCTGGCTGAGGGTTCTGGCAGTCGCGATCCAGTCTCGGTTCATGTCTTGTGTCTTCATCTGATAGTCCGGAAATGGCTTCGCGGCATTATTGCAGCCTTGGGCGGGGGCGCAAGCCGAAGGGGGCAGTTACTCGAGGGTCGCTATGATCGCGCGCAAATCCGCGATCCCATCGCCCGTTTCGGACGAGGTCGAGATGATTTCCGGAAAAGACGCCGGATGTTTTTGAAGTGCGCTGCGCACTTGTTTCAACATACGCTCGCGATCCGTGGCCTTTACCTTGTCAGCCTTGGTCAAAACCACCTGAAACGTGACGGCCGCCTTGTCGAGCAGCGTCATGATTTCTTCATCCACCGCTTTCACGCCATGGCGACTGTCAATCAATACGAAAGCCCTGCGCAAGGACGCGCGACCGGACAAATAGGTCTTGAGCAGCCTTTGCCATTTCTCAACAACAGCGACCGGCGCGTTGGCAAAGCCATAGCCAGGCAGATCGACCAGATAGAGCTCGGGGCCGCAGGTGAAAAAGTTGATCTCTTGTGTGCGGCCCGGTGTGTTTGACGCGCGTGCAAGGGCTTTGCGACCGGTCAAAGCATTGATCAGGGTCGATTTCCCAACGTTTGAGCGTCCGGCAAAACACACTTCGCGCCGATCATCCGGGGGCAGACCGCCCATGGCGACCACCCCTTTCAGAAATTCCGTTTCGCCCGCAAAGAGTTTGCGCCCGATTTCACGTGCGCTGTCATCCGGTTCGGCAAAAGGAAAGGCTATCTGCATGAAATAGACCGCGGATTAATCCGCTGGTTCCTTTTTCTTGAGCCGAAGCGAGCGCAAAATGTTGCCTATCACGTCAGGTTTATGTCCGTGGCTGCGCATGATCAGATACTGCTGGATGAATGTGATGACGTTGTTGGTGATCCAGTACAACACCAGCCCGCTGGCAAACGTGCCGAGCATGAACATGAAAATCCAAGGCATCCAGGCAAAAATTGCGGCCTGTGCGGGGTCAGTCGGCGTGGGATTCAGTTTCTGCTGAAGCCACATGGAAATGCCCAAAAGAATGGGCAGCACGCCCAGCGACACGATCGCAAGCAAGCTGTTGGGGTCAGGCGCAGCAAAGGGCAAGAGCCCGAACAGGTTCAGGATTGAAGACGGATCGGGCGCCGAAAGGTCCCTGATCCAGCCAAACCAGGGGGCGTGGCGCAATTCAATCGTAACAAAAATCACCTTGTAGAGCGAAAAGAAGATTGGAATTTGCAGCAGCAGCGGCAAACACCCAGCGGCTGGATTTACGCGCTCTTTTTTGTAGAGCGCCATCGTTTCCTGCTGCAGTTTCGCACGATCGTCGCCGGCCCTTTCCTTGATTTTCTCCATTTCGGGCTGCAGCTCCTTCATCTTGGCCATGGAGACATAGGATTTGTACGCCAACGGAAGCAGAGCCGCTTTGAGGATCAGCGTCAGCCCGATGATCGCCCATCCCATGTTTCCAATCAGTGCATTCAGCCAGTGAAGCCCGAAAAAGATCGGCTTGGTCAGAAAATAGAACCATCCCCAGTCGATAGAATCGATGAAGCGCTCAATGCCCAAGGAATCTTCATATTGGCTTATCGTCGCTTTTTCTTTTGCGCCGGCGAACAAGAAAGTCTCTACTTCCGCAGACTCGCCAGCGGCCAGTTCCACGGTCGGAAGGCTGGCGTAAGCTTGGTATGTTTCGCTTTGTGGCAGGTACTTTGCGACGGACCGGAAACCTTGCCCCGGTTTCGGGACGATAGTGGTCATCCAGTATTTGTCCGTGAACCCGATCCAGCCGTTTTGTTCGACATCGGCGACCTCGGCCTGCGCGCCTTCACGGGCAACGAAGTCCATGTCGGGCATCTTTTTGTACTTGATCTCAGCCAATTCGTTGTCGTTCAAACGTACGACACCTTCGTGCAGGACGAAAAAATTCTGCATCTCGGGCAGGTTTCTCCGTTCGATCAACCCGTAAGGTGCAACACGCTGAGAGGAGTCGGTCCCGTTCAGAACCGACTGGCGGACAGTGAACATGTAGTCGTCATCGACTGATATCGTGCGTTGGAACCTCATTCCCAAATCGTTGGACCATTCCAGAACAACCGGCGAGTCAGGGGTCAATGTTTCGCCCGACACCAACGCCCACTGGGTTGTCGGGCCCGGCACATCGTTCGCACCCAATTCACCACCCGGTGCCCAGCCGTAGACTGCGTAGTATGGATGCTCGGAGCCAACCGGAGACAGCAGACGTACGTTGTCGCTATCTTCGTCCAGCGTCTGGTCGTAGTCGAGCAATTGCAAATCATCGATCCGCCCACCTGTAAGCGAGATGGATCCAGAGATTCGCCCAGTTTGAATGTCCACCCGCGGCGCATCGGCCGCTTCCGGTGCAGGGGTGTTGCTTGTCGCGGGCGCAGATTGCGAAAGGGGTGCTGACGGCAAGGTCGCCGCGTCCTGGGCTTGCTCGGCGCCCGCAGACACTTGGCCGGTATCGGGCGGCGTTGGCGCGAACCAAGTCATCCACACCAGCATTACCAGGCCGCTCAGGACGACTGCAAGAATGAGGTTTTTGTTCTGTTCGTCCATGAAGGGCAGTCCACCGCTGTTCCAATTCTGTGCAGGTTCAAACGCCCAAGGGACGAAAGGTCAAGCCCAAAGACCTGCATTTCAAGGGAACGCGAAGGAAACCCTAGCCAGCTTGGCGATCAATCCGGGGTGGTTCTACCAGCGCGGCCATGTGCTTTTCGATCCAACCCAGTGTCGCATCATAGGGCATGGGGTGCGCAATGGAATAGCCTTGGACATGTTTGCACCCCAGCTGCGCGAGAAGAGAGTATTCGCCCGGCGTTTCCACGCCTTCTGCCAAGGTGTCCAAATTCAGTCGATCCGCCATGGTCAAGATGGCTGCCACCATGTTCTGTTGTTCACGGTCACGATCAACATGGGTAACGTAAGATCGGTCGATTTTTATACGATCAACGCCAAAGCGTCGGATGTTCGCGATTGATGCATGGCCAGTCCCGAAGTCGTCCAGGTCAATAGCGCAGCCCATATCGGACAAACCGCGGATATTTCGGGTAATGACGTCATTGTCGCTCTGGGCGATCACGTCTTCCAGAATTTCTACGGTCAGGCGGTCACTGGCCAAGTCAAAACGATCCAGTTCCCAGCGGATTTTGTCGCATAGCTTCGGGTTGGCAAGTTCCGAGGACGAAAAATTCACGCCCACGTTCGGGATAGTGAAGCCAGCCCGTTCCCAGTCGCGCAGTGCGGTGAGGCTGTGATAGAGCATGACCTCGCCCAAACGCTCGAACAGACCCAATTCACGAATGGCAGGCAAGAAACTCGCCGGGCTGATAAGCCCGCGTTCAGGATGCTCCCAACGCGCCAATGCCTCGAACCCGGATATCTTTCCTGTGTCCGTGGAAATCTGTGGCTGAAACCATGGACGGATCTGGCCATTTTCCAACGCATCGCTGACCTCAGCGAGCACTTCGCCATAGTTTTCCGGAGTTTTGGGTTTTGCCCCGGAATACGCACGGATCGATGCCGGCCCATTTGCCTTGGCTTCGTCCAATGCACTTTGCGCGCACATCAGGTAGTCTTCACCAGAGGCGCCGGTCGCGCGCGACGGCAAGCAGAACCCGATAGACGCAGTTAAGCACACGCTGCTGGCATCCACACTTATTGGGTGTGAAATCGCGGCTTGCAGCCGCGAGGAAAGCTGGATCATCGTTTCAAGATCGGCGCGCCGCATTGGGGCAAGGGCGACTGCGAACGTGGCGCCATCCAGACGTGCGAGTACGTCGTGGTCACGCAGAACGTCCTTGATACTAAGCGCTACTGCGCGCAGGACGTCATTCGCAGCCTCTGCGCCATAGGTCGCGTGAACCGAATTAAAGTCATCTACGTCAATGACCAAGCATGCCGTGGACCGGCCCGTGTTCGGTTGTTGCGAGACCAGCTGGTCCAGGGCGGAAACAACACTTTTACGAATGTGCGCGCCTGTGACGCCATCGCGCGCATGGGTCGATGTGATGGGCAACGCGGGAAATGCACCGGCTATGACGAACAACGCTGGAAGCAACAGCGCCATGAACAACAACACACCTTCACCGCCGAACCAGTAGCCGCCCAAAGTCAATGCGGGCAAAAAAGCCAGCAACTGCGGCCCAACGAGCATTGCATGAAGCGCAGTACGAAACCGGTCGCCTTTAGATGTCCCCAACTGCCTCATCTACCTGTCCCTCTGCCAGTCCACATTTGCCACCTCTCTCAAGGAACAAACTAGGCACAAAGGGTCATTCAACGGTTAACGTTTCAGGCGAAAACTGGTCTATAGCGATGTTTTTTCGCCCTTTTCCAAGGAAAGTCCGGCAAAATCGAAGAGATTTTGATCTAACAGGTGGGATGGGCGTGCATTCATGAGCGCGCGGAACATGACCTGCCGCCGTCCCGGGGCGTTTTTCTCCCATGTGTCGAGAATCTGTTTGACCTGTTGGCGCTGCAGCCCGTCCTGCGAGCCGCAAAGATCGCAAGGAATAATTGGATAATTCATGGCCGCCGCGAATTTTTCGCAATCCGCCTCGGCGACATGGGCCAAAGGCCGGTAAAGAAACAGATCGGAGTCTTCGTTAACAAGTTTCGGTGGCATCGTGGCCAGCCGTCCTCCGTGAAACAGATTCATGAAAAAGGTTTCAAGGATGTCGTCACGATGATGGCCCAGAACCACAGCGCTGCAGCCTTCTTCGCGTGCGATCCGATAGAGGTTTCCGCGCCGCAGACGCGAGCACAGCGCACAAAAGGTGCGGCCTTCGGGCACTTTGTCCATGACGATGGAATAGGTATCCTGGTATTCGATCCGGTGAGGCACCTGCATTTTTTCCAGGAAATCCGGTAGGACCGTCGCGGGAAACCCAGGCTGGCCCTGATCCAGATTGCACGCCAAAAGCTCAACAGGCAGCAGGCCGCGCCACTTTAATTCGTATAACGCGGCCAGCAGCGTATAGCTGTCTTTGCCACCGGACAGGCAAACCAGCCACTTCGCGCCGCGCTCAATCATCCCGTACTGTTCAATTGCCTCGCGCACGTTGCGGATGATCCGCTTGCGCAACTTCTTGAACTCAATACTGGACGGCGCACCGTGAAACAGCGGATGGATATCGTCTAGATCATCAAGCATGGCACTGCATTAGTCATTCACCTTGCGCCGGGCAAGAGCGGGAATTCGGGAGCAAGTCGAAACCGTGGCAGCAAGAGCGAATTGCAGGCCCCGCGCCAGGGAATAAGTGTTTTCGTTCCGAACTTTCAGCGTCGCCATGACAACGGCGCAACAACAAGTGGGCGATGCGAACGATGCCCAATGCGGGAAACACAGCCCTCTTTCCCTAGGGCTCGTCCTTGTCCGGCACCGGATCATAGCCAGAACCGCCAAGAGGGCGACAGCGTGATATCCGTTTCACCGCAAGGATGCTGCCCTTGATCGCGCCGTGCTTTTCCAGGGCCTCCAGCGCATAGGCCGAGCAGGTGGGCTGGAACCGACAGTTCGATGCCAGCCACGGCGAGACGACCACCCGATAAATGCGCACGGGCAGGGCGGCGATATGCGCCAGAGGGGTCATCTGTGCAGCTTTCGTAGCGCGTAGATCAAATCGGATTGCAGGTCGTCAAAGGGGCGCTGCGCTGTCGCATTCGCCCGGCCAATCAACACATAATCCCATCCCGCGCGCCCATGTTCAGCAAGGACCGTGCGCGCGACTTCGCGCAATCTGCGTTTGGCGCGGTTGCGCGCCACTGCGTTGCCGACTTTTTTCGAACAGGTGAAGCCGACGCGCCAAGGCCCGTCGTCTGGGCGTCGGCGGGCCTGGACCATCATGCCCTTGGTGCCCTGTCGCCCCGTGCTGGCCGCCTTTAGAAAATCGGCGCGTTTCTTGATCACGTCCATGCAAACGGAAACCGCCGGAGGCCCTGCGGACATGGCGATATCGCCTGCCACAGATGCATCCGGCGGTTCCAATACCGTACCGGTCAGCGTATTGCTTACGCGCTGAGCGATTTCCGGCCCCGAGCGCGACGCGCGTTCAGGATTTTGCGGCCGGCCTTGGTGGCCATGCGCGCGCGGAAACCGTGGCGGCGTTTGCGAACCAGGTTCGAGGGTTGGTAGGTGCGTTTCATCGCTCCAGCTCCATGTCATGTGGCCCAAATCGCGCTGGATTCGGCTGCCCAAGGTCATTCGAAGCCCGTCCAATAGGGGCGAGCGGGCGGCTTGTCAACGAACCTGTGGCGGTTTGGGCCGTTTTTCCCCGATTTTAGGGAATTGTTTCAGTGAATATCAATTTGAACGCGCTGGATCAACGACGCGTGATCGGGCTGGCCACGGCCGCTTTGCCCGCGCATGTTGACGAAACGCAAGAAGGACGAACCTATTGAACAACAACGCCCAAACCAGCATCTGGCGCCATGTGCCGCTGTTCGCCATTGCCATCGCGGCGGTTCTTGGCGCGGTTCTGTTGCGCGACACGCTGAGCTTTGATGCCCTGCGGGACAATCGCCAAACCCTCTTGGCCTTCCGGGACAGCCACTACGCCTCTGCGGTGGCGGCTTTCATCGGGACCTACATCGTCATCGTCGCTTTTTCCCTGCCGGGCGCCACGGTCACCACATTGACCGGCGGTTTTTTGTTCGGCCTGTTTCCGGGTGTCGTGTTCAACGTCATCGGGGCCAGCATTGGCGCGGTCGGTATCTTTCTTGCCGCACGCTTGGGGCTGGGCAAGACCCTTGCGGCCAAAATGGATGCGTCTGACGGCCTTGTCCGCGCGATCAAGCGGGGCATCGACGACAACCAGTGGTCGATGTTGTTTTTCATTCGGCTTGTCCCTCTGGTGCCGTTCTTTGTTGCAAACTTGATCCCCGCCCTTGTGGGGGTGTCGCTGTGGCGGTTCGCGGTATCAACGTTTTTTGGCATCATGCCGGGCGCGCTGGTCTATACGTCTGTTGGATCAGGTCTGGGTGCGGTGTTCGAAAGGGGTGAAACACCGGATCTGGGCGTCATATTTGAACCGTACGTGCTGTTGCCCATCTTGGGATTGTGCGCGTTGTCGATTCTGCCGGTACTCATGAAACGATTCACGAACGGAGATGCGGTTTGAAACAGACTGACACGGATATTTGCGTGATCGGAGCAGGTTCGGGGGGGCTTTCGGTTGCGGCCGGCGCGGTGCAGATGGGCGCCCGTGTCGTGCTGATCGAAGGGGGCCGCATGGGCGGCGATTGCCTGAATTACGGCTGTGTGCCGTCCAAGGCGCTTTTGGCCGCCGCAAAGCAGGCGCATGTGATGCGCTCGGGCGGGGCAGGCATAGCCGGGATCGAGCCCGCAGTGGACTATGCCAAGGCCATGGCCCATGTCAGCGATACCATAGCGCACATTGCCCCGGTCGACAGTCAGCAGCGGTTCGAAGAGCTGGGGTGTACTGTCTTGCGCGACTACGCGTCTTTCGTGTCCGGGCAAGAGGTCCAGGCCAGTGACACCATCGTCAAGGCCCGCCGCTTTGTCATCGCAACCGGATCATCCCCCTTGGTCCCGCCCATCGATGGGTTGGACGGTGTGCCGTACCTGACCAATGAGACACTGTTTGATCTGCGCGAGGCCCCAAGTCATTTGCTGATTCTGGGGGGCGGTCCGATCGGCATGGAAATGGCGCAGGCCCACCAGCGCTTGGGCTGTGACGTCACGGTGATCGAAGGTGACACCGCGATGAACCGCGAGGACCCGGAAGCTGTGGCCGTTGTCCTGGACGCGCTGCGGCGCGAAGGTGTGAGCGTTGCCGAAGGCGCCATGGCTGAACGGGTCTCTGGCGATGCGAACGCGGTAACGGTCCATACAAAGGACGGGCGTGCCTTTGATGGCACACATCTGTTGGTGGCCTTGGGGCGCCGGCCCAATATCGGCCAGCTGAACCTTGAAGCAGCAGGGGTCGATACGTCATCCCAAGGCATCACAGTGGGCGATGATCTTCGCACGACGAACCGGCGGATCTATGCGATTGGCGATGTTGCTGGTCGCGGGCAATTCACCCATCTTGCCGGGTATCATGCCAGCACGATCATCCGGCCCATGTTGTTCGGTTTGCCCGCCAAGGCAAAACAGGCGCATATCCCGCGCGCAACCTATACCGATCCCGAATTGGCCCAGGTCGGCATGACCGAGTCTGAAGCCCGCGCTGCGCATGGCGATATTGAAATCGCGCGCTTTGCAACAGACGAAAATGATCGCGCTATTGCGACAGGCAAGACGGCCGGATTCATCAAGGTTGTCGTCCACAAAGGCCGCCCCGTCGGGGCAACGATCGTCGGCGCCGACGCGGGCGAATTAATCGCGCTCTGGTCGCTTGCGCTATCGAAAAACCTGAAAATGTCAGACGTTGCAGGGATGGTTGCGGCCTATCCCACACGGGCAGAGCTTGGTAAACGCGCGGCAGGTGCCTATTTTAGCCCCAGGCTTTTCGAAAGAACGACGGTGAAACGCATCGTCGGTGCTGTGCAACGGGTTTTGCCCTAGATGACGAGGTGACAAGCTGAATTCGCTATCGGGACGCTTCCTGATTTTGACGGCGGTGTTCGTCATGCTGGCCGAAGTGTTGATCTTCGTGCCATCCGTCGCCCGTTTTCGCGAAGACTACCTGCTGTCGGGTCTGGAACGGGCCCAGATTGCGTCGCTTTCGGTGGAAGCGGGCGACATGCTGGACGAAACGCTGGAACGTGAATTGCTGGAAACTGCCGGTGTCATGAATGTCGTTCTGCAACGCGACAATGCCCGCGTCCTTGTCCTGAGTACCCCGATCACCCAGAGCATTTCGGACACGTACGACCTGCGCAACGCCAGCCCGTTCACCCTGATCCGGGACGCATTGAAAACGCTGGTCACGCCGGACATGCAAATGATCCGCGTTATTGGCGAACCGGTCCGCGAAGCCGGCCCCCTGATCGAAGTTGTGATGGAGGCGAAACCGCTTCGCGATGCGATCATCGATTACGGTTTGCGGATTTTGGCGTTGTCATTGGTGATTTCGGTGTTTGCAGCGGTGTTGCTGTTCCTTGCGGCGCGCCGCCTGATCGTGCGGCCCATCAATGGCGTCATTGGCGCGATGACATCTTATGCCGAAGCGCCAGAAGATGCGCGGCGCATCATTGTACCATCTGCCAAGGTCACCGAATTGCGCGCGGCCGAAACAGCGCTGCATGACATGCAAACCCAGTTGAGCGCGTCTTTGAAACAAAAAGAACGCTTGGCCCAGTTGGGCAGTGCAGTGGCGAAGATCAGCCACGATTTGCGCAACATTCTCACGACGGCGCAACTTTTCGCGGATCGGATGGAAATGTCCAAGGATCCCGGGGTGCAACGGGCGGCGCCCAAGCTGGTGAATTCGATCTCACGCGCGGTGAACCTGTGCGAAACCACGCTGGCCTTCGGCAAAGCTGACGAGCCGCCGCCCAGCCTCTCGCGCCTGCGCCTGGCGGACCTGGTTGAGGATGTGTTCGAAGGCGAACGGCTTGCCGTGGGCGATTACGAGCTGTCCTTCGTGGCGGATGTTCCCGCTGGGCTATGGATCCGCGCAGACAGCGAACAATTGCACCGGATCCTGTCGAATCTGATCAGAAACGCGGCGCAGGCCATCATGAACAGCGGTGAGCGCGGTCAAATCACCGTCAGCGCCACCGAAGACGATGCCGCTTGGATTGTGAGCGTGCATGACACCGGCCCAGGTTTGCCGGACAAGGCGCGCGATCACCTGTTCAAGGCGTTTCAGGGCGGTGCGCGCAAGGGCGGCTTTGGTCTGGGGCTGGCCATCGCGGCGGACCTTGCGCGCGGTCATGGCGGCAAGCTCGATCTTGCCTACACGGGCGCAGACGGAACGCGGTTCAATCTGCATTTGCCCAAGCAGGTCGCGATGCTGGAAGACGCAGCACAATAAAATCGTCTGCCCCCCTTGCAAAGGGCCGCGCGTGGAAGTACATCCCCCTCACTCCGCGCGCTGGTAGCTCAGTTGGATAGAGTACTTGACTACGAATCAAGGGGTCGGGGGTTCGAATCCTCCCCAGCGCGCCATTTCCCATTTTGCAGAGCTTTGCCGTGATTTTCCGGGCAGTTGGATTGACCCGTCCTGATCCATTTTGAACACGCAAAGGTTGCGGCCGGGCCTTTCGGCGGGCGACCACTGCTCACCCAGTGTCGCGGACGGTGCGGCTGTTCGTCAGCGACAGATCATTTGCGCGTTTCAAGGTCGCGGATCAAACGCCAGAGCAGCGTGAACAGTTGTTCACGCTCGCCGTGGCTGAGCGCCGAGAGCAATTCATCCTGTTTGTCGCGGGTGGCTGCCGTCAACGCCTCAAGACGTGCTTCACCGTCAGCGGTCAGGTGCAGGGCGTTGAACCGAAGGTCATTTCCGGTCTTGCGCCGTTCGATCAAACCGCCTTTTTCAAGTTCACTCACGGCTTTCGTCAGAGCGGATTTTTTCAGAACGATTGCCTCGGCCAGTGCCTTTTGCGACATGCCGGGATTTGTCCCGATCAGATTCAGAATGGCAATTTCGCCGTTGACTGGCCGGAATTTGCCAAGAATCTCGGCGTGTTCGCGCCGCAGGTGGGTGCGCAGTGCACGTGTGACAAAAGCGAGATCTTTTTCATGTGCCCCAGTTCGATCCGGGCATCATTGGGCATCGTATCTTCCGGCAAATCGACAAGTCCTACAATCTGGTTGCAACGCCGATTCGAAGTATGTCGATGCGAACAGAGTGTCAAATGTACCAATGATCGCAGTGCGCAAAACACGCCTGCGCCGTCCCGATCAGCCCGGTGATCCGGGCGCGTGTGCCAGTCAGGCTATATGCGAACGACAGCAGCGGTTCGTCATCGACCCGCTGCGCGCGCCGCTTCGGCTTTGGCCCTTGACCCATATGCCGTGCCGCGATGCAGACGCTGAAGGAAGCTGTCGGGGTCGTCTTTCCGGAAATACGGGGCGTCCCGCGCCATTTCCCCGGCTTTCCTGATGAAGAGCTCCTCGACAAAGGTACCCAATAGGTAGATGTCGCGGCCAAGTTACTTGGCAGCATCGAAACCGCGGAGCAACCCACTGGCTTTTGCTGCGAGCTGCCGCCGCTCTGTATCTCTTCGCGGATGATTGCGCCGCCTCAGTCGGGGGAGCGTATGGAATTCGCGGCGGCTAAGTTCGGTGATCAGGCTGATCCTGCCCGCACCAGGGCCGCTCGTCACGACGAAGAAATGGTCGCGCATGGGCCCTCTTCGGGTTCGAAAAGGAAAGGGCTTCATGTCGATCAACACGCCCAAGGGCGCGGATCTGCGCGTCAGAGGTAAACCCTCTGACGAGAAAGGCAGAACTATCTGGCGCTATTCAACGGGGAATGGTGGAGCCTAGGGGAGTCGAACCCCTGACCTCTTGCATGCCATGCAAGCGCTCTCCCAACTGAGCTAAGGCCCCATCTGCGGTGGGCGTCTGCCGCCCGCCCGCGCGTCTTAGGGAAATGTCACAGGTGTTGCAAGCGCAAAATCCATGACTTTCGATCAGTCGTCGCTGTCGTCGGCAGGAACGTCCGCAAGGTCATCCAACGATACGTTGTCATCCTCGTCGTCATCCAACAGATCGTCACCCAGATCGACATCACTGGCATCATCGGCCAGCAGATCGTCGCCGTCTTCGATCAGGTTTTCTTCTTCTTCCGGCTTGGGCTTTTCCTTGGTGACCGCGACCCGTGACTTGTTGTTGGCGTCAAAAGTCACAACTTCGCCGGTATAAGGGCTGACGATCGGATCGCGTTTCAGATCGTAGAAACGTTTGCCGGTGGTCGGGCAAACACGTTTTACGCCCCATTCTTCTTTGGGCATCGGATACCTCTTTCGTCATCTCGAACTGAAGGATTGCCGCGCGGCATTGCCACAAGCGCGAAGGTAAGTCAAAGGCTTTCCGGACAACTGGCCGAACCAGACCGGCGGGGCTGGCAGGCGCGCGGGGTTTTGCGGTATCCTGTCTGCAATCAGATATGCGATCAGATAAGCGATCAGGATACAGGTCCCAGAGGCATGACACAGGCTATACTTCCGGGCGATCCCCCGATTCCCATCTTGCTGCGACGCTCTGGTCGCGCGCGCCGCATTTCGCTGCGTGTGTCACGCCTGGATGGGCGGGTGACATTATCGCTGCCGAACTGGACGCCCGAGACCGAAGCAATGGACTTTGCGCGCCAGAAAGAACCCTGGATTCGGCAAAACCTGGCGCAGCAGGCGCAAGCGCAAACGCCGGGCATTGGCGGCGTGATCCCCTTTCGCGGTATGGATGTGCCGATCATCGCAGGACGGGTGCGTTCGGCCAAACTGCAGGACGGTGCCATGATCGTCCCCCCACGCGATGCGATGGTGCCTGCCCGCGTCGCCGCGTTCTTGAAGCTGCAGGCGCGGGTGCATTTGACGGACGCGTCGGTCAGATACGCGCGCGCGCTTGGGGTGGATATCGGGCGGATCACCCTGCGCGATACACGATCGCGGTGGGGGTCCTGTTCGGCCGATGGCAACCTGATGTATTCGTGGCGCCTGATCATGGCCCCCGCCGAAGTGCTGGCCTATGTCGCGGCCCACGAGGTCGCGCATCGCGTTGAAATGAACCATTCAGCCGCGTTCTGGGATGTCGTCCAGAGCGTCTTTCCCGAACACGCTGCCACACGGACATGGCTGCGTACGGATGGGCACGCATTGCATCGCTGGAATTTCAAATGATTGACCAAGCGCCGTCAGGGCGCGCATAAGGGCCCATGCTGATCCAATCCCCCCGCACTGGCCTTGACGCCGCAGGCCCGCCACAGGTGGCCCACGACAGGGTCTATCGCGCGCTGCGCGGTCAGATCATGCACGGTGAACTGGTCCCCGGCAAAGCGCTGACCCTGCGCGGTATCGGCAAAGAATTCGACGTATCCATGACTCCGGCGCGCGAAGCGGTGCGCCGTCTGGTCGCCGAGGGGGCGTTGAAACTGTCGTCTTCGGGGCGCGTTTCCACGCCCGAGCTGTCGAATGAACGGATTGAGGAATTGGCCGCCCTGCGCGCCCTTCTGGAACCCGAACTGGCCGGTCGCGCCCTGCCACGCGCGCATATGGCGCTGATCGATCGGTTAGAGGCGGCAAACCGGCAAATCGCCGAAGTCGTCGCCAAGCAGGACGCGGTGGGCTATATCCGCGCGAACCTGGATTTTCACCGCACGCTGTACCTGCGCGCGCAGGCCCCGGCCATGCTTGCCATGGCAGAAACCGTCTGGCTGCAACTGGGTCCGACGATGCGAAAACTCTACGGACGGTTGCAGCGCACCGAAGTTCCCCAAAATCACCGCCTGATTGTCGCGGCGCTGCGCGCGGGCGACGAGCCGGGATTGCGCCTTGCGGTGCGCACGGATGTGACGCAGGGGCTGCGGATGCTTCTGGGCTGAATTCCGCCCGTGGTGCGTTTTGTGCCGCAATGCACTATTCGGACAGCCGCTGTCCCGTTTCAAACGCTGCGTTCGCCAGCGCGCGCCGAACGATGCCAACGATCGGGCATAAAACCGGACAGCTTTCCGTGCCTTTACCATGATGCGCCAGCAGCCCCGTGCGGTCGCGCCGCGCCCGGTTTCCCTGCATCAGGCGGATGAACAGAGCCGCGATTCGGATGACAAACCACCCACAGTATCGGCCCGCACAATAGGTCTGCGCCCCGCGCGGTTTCGCCGCTCGCGGCGCGGGGGCGAGGGGGTGACTTGCCATCGTTGCACCAAGCCAGCAGACGCTGCCATCGCGATGGGGTGTCCTTTCTGAACGCGGGGGCGGCAGGCGACCGGCGCCTGTGGCAGACCCCCTAACAGGCTGCTTTTCATGAAAAAACCCCCGCGCGCTGGGCACAGCGAACGGGGGTTTAGGCGGTTGTCCGAAGGTGTCGTGTCAGGCGTGGATTGCCCCGTCGCCGCAGGCCAGTGCCGCTTCGCGCACGGCTTCGGAATAGGTGGGGTGTGCGTGGCAGGTGCGCGCGATATCTTCGGCAGCGGCCCCGAATTCCATGGCCACGCAGATTTCGTGGATCAGCTCGCCGGCGGCGGGGCCAATGATGGCGGCGCCCAGAACGCGATCGGTTTGCGCGTCGGTGATGATCTTGACGAAGCCTTCGCCCTGGTGGACTGCCTTGGCGCGGGCGTTGCCCATGAAGAAGAATTTACCGACCTTGATCTTGCGCCCTTCGGATTTCAGCGCGGCTTCGGTGGCGCCGACGGTGGCAACCTCGGGCGTGGTATAGACCACACCGGGGATCACGCCGTAGTTCACATGGCCGTGCTGACCGGCCAGAATTTCGGCCACGGCGGTGCCTTCGTCTTCGGCCTTGTGGGCCAGCATCGGGCCTTCGATCACGTCGCCGATGGCGTATATGCCATTGATATTGGTCTGATAATCCTTGCCGACGGCGATTTGACCGCGCTCGGACATCTTGACACCCAGATCGGCCAGGCCAAGCCCGTCGGTAAAGGGTTTGCGCCCCGTAGCGACCAGAACCACATCGGCGTCCACGGTGTGTTCGCTGTCGTCTTTCTTGAGCTTGTAGGTCACCTTGGCCTTGGTTTTCGTGGCGTCGACTTTTTGCACCGCGGCGCCCAGAACGAATTCAAGCCCTTGACCTGTCAGGATTTTCTGGAAGGTACGCTGGACATCGGCGTCCATGCCGGGGGTGATGGTATCCATGTATTCCACCACTGTCACCTCGGCGCCCAATCGCTTGTAGGCGCTGCCCAGTTCCAGCCCGATCACGCCCGCGCCGATCACGACCATTTTCTTCGGCACCTTCGGCAGCTCCAGCGCGCCGGTCGAGGTCACGACAACCTTTTCGTCGATTTCAATGCCCGGCAGGGCGCTGGGTTCGGACCCCGACGCGATCACGATATTCTTGGCCTCGTGCAGGTCGTCGCCCACTTTGACCTTGCCCTTTTCGGGGATCGATGCCCAGCCTTTCAGCCAGTCTATCTTGTTCTTTTTCATAAGGAATTCGATGCCGCCGGTGTTCTGGCTGATCACGTCATCCTTGTAGGCCAGCATCTGTTTCCAATCGACGCTGGGCGATTTGCCCTTCAGGCCCATGGCGGCAAAATTGTGCTCGGCCTCGTGCAGCATATGGGTGGCATGCAGCAGCGCTTTGGACGGGATGCAGCCCACGTTCAGGCAGGTGCCGCCCAGCGTATCACGGCCTTCGACGATCGCAGTCTTCAGGCCCAGCTGCGCGCAGCGGATGGCGCTGACATAGCCGCCGGGGCCTGCGCCGATGATGATGACGTCATAGGATGCCATGGGTCACTCCTTGGGTATGGAAACGGGTAAAAATCCAGGTCTGCACAGCGTCTGCAAAACGTCTGCTAGGCGTCGGCAAACTGTCGGATCTGCGTCGGACACCTGTCGGGCCAAGTGTCGGACAAAGTGTCGGCTCATGTGTCGGACAAAGTGTCGGGCATGTTGTCGGGCATGTCGTTGGGCGCCGGGCCGGGTCGGGCCGGGGGGTGGGGCAAGGCCGCGCGCGGCGCTGGTGCGCCGGGCCCCCCGGGGTATCTTGACCCAGTCGGCGCATCAGACCAGCGCCGCGATATAGAGCCCGGCGCAGCAGATCAGGCAACCGATCCAGAACACGCTGCGCCACGGGGTCAGGCCAAGCATGTAGGCCGGGGTGTAAAGCACGCGCAACACGACATAGGCCCAGGACAGGACTGCGGTGATAGTGCTGGGCTGGCCCGAAACGGCGATGAGCAGGACGGCCCCGGCAAAGAGACCGAACATGGCGGCCGAATTGTCATAGGCGCGGCCAAGGCGGGCGGTGATGTTGCTGGGTTCGCGGCTGGGGGTGCCGTCGCGCGGGCCGAGCGCATAGTCCAGGTCAAGTTCGCGGTTCGCACGCACCGAGAAGAACAGGAAATAAATGATGTGGACAAGGCCGGCGAGGGCGAGGGCGGTAAGATCTGCGGTCATGCGTAGCTCCTGGAGGTCAACGGGGGGTGTGGGACCGGTATGTTCTGTCGTTCGCGATGGGGGTGGCGATGGCGGTAACAGGCACAACGGCGCTGCGCGGCAAATGATTAGTGCAAAATCCTGGCCCTGCAAGCGTGCGGATCATGCGCGCCTTTGCAACACCCGGCGAAACCCCGGGTCGGCGGCTTTGGACGGCCCCTGCGGCGCGGGCCGCGTCACGCCCCCCTGCGGGACGGGCGCGGCCCGCCGACATGGGTGCATGACGCGTGGCCGGCATTGGCTTACAGATCCATCAGCAGGCGCTGCGGGTCTTCCAGCGCTTCCTTGACGCGCACCAGGAAGGTGACGGCGCCTTTGCCGTCGACGATGCGGTGGTCATAGCTGAGCGCCAGATACATCATCGGGCGGATGACGATTTCGCCGTTAACGACCATGGGGCGGTCCTGGATCTTGTGCATGCCAAGGATGCCCGACTGCGGCGGGTTCAGGATCGGCGACGACATGAGCGATCCGTAGACGCCGCCGTTCGAAATGGTAAAGGTGCCGCCCTGCATTTCGGCCATCGACAGTTTGCCGTCGCGCGCGCGGCGGCCCTTGTCGGCGATGGCCTTTTCGATTTCGGCAAAGGACATCGCGTCAACGTCGCGGATCACCGGCACGACCAGACCCTGCGGGGTGCCTGCGGCGATGCCCATGTGCACGAAATTCTTGTAGACCACGTCGGTGCCGTCGATTTCGGCGTTCACCTCGGGGACTTCCTTGAGCGCATGCACGCACGCCTTGGTGAAGAACGACATAAAGCCCAGGCGCACGCCGTGTTTCTTTTCAAATTCGCCCTTGTAGGTGCTGCGCAGGTCCATGACCGCTTTCATGTCCACCTCGTTGAAGGTGGTGAGCATGGCGGCGGTGTTCTGCGCATCCTTGAGCCGGCGCGCGATGGTCTGGCGCAGGCGGGTCATCTTGACCCGTTCCTCGCGCGCGGCGTCGTCGGCCGATACCGGGGCGCGGGGCGCAGCCGCCGGGGCGGCAGGGGCAGGGGATGCGGCCGGTTTGCTGGCGGCCTTCATCACGTCTTCCTTCATGATCCGACCGTCACGGCCCGACCCTTGAACGGTGCTGGGATCGATGCCCTTTTCGGCCATCATCTTGTTGGCCGAGGGCGCGTTTTCCACGTCTTTGTTGCCCGCGGTTGCAGTGTCCGTGGCCCCGGCAGGCGCGGCGGTGGCGGGCGCGGCGGCGGGGGCCGAAGCGGCCGCGCCGTCGCCCGAACTGATCACCGCCAGCTTGGCGTCGGCTTGCACGGTTTCGCCTTCGGCGGCGATGATTTCGCTGAGCGTGCCGCTGGCGGGGGCGGGCACTTCGACCGACACCTTGTCAGTTTCCAGCTCGCACAGCATTTCGTCCTGCGCGACGGTGTCGCCCACCGCCTTGAACCAGGTGCTGACGGTGGCTTCGGTGACGCTTTCGCCCAGCGTGGGCACCATGACGTCGATCTGCGCGGCGTCCTGGCTGGCGCTTTGCGCGGGGGCCTGTTTGGCGGTTTCGGCAGGTTTGGGCGCGGCTTTGCCCCCTTCGCCCGCTTCGGTCAGCGTGGCCAGCAGCGCATCGACGCCCACGGTTTCGCCTTCGGCGACGACGATTTCCCCCAGCACGCCGGCGGCGGGCGATGGCACTTCGACGGTCACCTTGTCGGTTTCCAGTTCGCACAGCATTTCGTCGACGGCCACGGTATCGCCGGGTTGCTTGAACCAGGTGGCGACGGTGGCTTCGGTGACGCTTTCACCCAGGGTGGGGACACGGACTTCAACAGACATTTCGTTATCCTTCGATGGTCAGCGCATCATTCACGAGCGCGGCTTGTTGGGCTTTGTGCTGGCTGGCCAGACCGGTTGCGGGCGACGCCGACGGCGCGCGTCCGGCGTAGCGGGGGCGGGTGTGCTTGGATTTGATCCGCGTCAGAACCCATTCGATGTTGGGTTCGACAAAGCTCCAGCCGCCCTGGTTCTTGGGTTCTTCCTGGCACCAGACAACCTGGGATTTCTTGAACCTTTCCAGTTCTTTGACAAGGCTGAGCGCGGGGAAAGGATAGAACTGTTCCAGGCGCAGGATGTAGACATCGTCAATGCCGCGCGCGTCGCGTTCTTCGAGCAGGTCGTAGTAAACCTTGCCCGAGCAGATCACGACCTGGCGGATATCGGCGTCTTCCTTCAGCTTGGTGGGCGAGCGGCCGGTGCCATTGTCGCGGTCCGCATCGTCCCACAGCACGCGGTGAAAGGACGACCCTTCGGTGAAATCCTTCAGATCGCTGACCGCCAGCTTGTGGCGCAGCAGGGATTTCGGCGTCATCATCACCAGCGGCTTGCGATAGGACCGGTGCAGCTGGCGGCGCAGGATGTGGAAATAGTTCGCCGGGGTGGTGCAGTTGGCAACGATCCAGTTGTCTTCGGCGCTCATCTGCAGGAACCGCTCAAGGCGCGCCGACGAATGTTCCGGCCCCTGGCCTTCGAACCCGTGCGGCAGCAGCATCACCAGACCCGACATGCGCAGCCACTTGCGTTCGCCCGAGCTGATGAACTGGTCGAACATGATCTGCGCGCCGTTGGCGAAATCGCCGAACTGCGCTTCCCACAACACCAGCGCGTTGGGTTCCGACAGCGAATAGCCGTATTCGAACCCCAGAACCGCGTATTCCGACAGCATCGAATCGATGACCTCGTAGCGGGCCTGACCCTCGCGGATGTTGTTGAGCGGGTAATAGCGTTCTTCGGTGGACTGGTTGACAAAGGCGCTGTGGCGCTGGCTGAACGTGCCGCGCGTGCTGTCCTGACCGGCCAGACGCACCGGGTAGCCTTCCAGCTGCAATGACCCAAAGGCCAGGGCTTCACCCGTGGCCCAGTCAATCCCGGTGCCGGATGTGAACATTTCTTTCTTGGCCGCAAGCTGGCGCACCACCGTCTTGTGGATGTCAAAACCATCGGGCACGCGGGTCAGCGCGTCGGCGATTTCGCGGATGGTGGTTTCCTTTACCGCCGTCTGGCCGCGCTGGTATTCTTCGCCTTCGCGGTTCAGATGGCTCCAACGGCCATCCAGCCAGTCGGCCTTGTTGGGCTTGAATTCCTTGCCAGCTTCGAATTCGTCGTTCAGGCGGCTTTGAAAGGCGGCCTTCATGTCTTCGATTTCGCCCTCGGGGATCAGCCCGTCGGCCACCAGACGTTCGGTATAAAGCTGCAGCGTGGTCTTGTGCCGCTTGATGTTCTTGTACATCTGCGGGTTGGTGAACATCGGCTCGTCGCCTTCGTTGTGACCAAAGCGGCGATAGCAGAAAATGTCGATGACCACGTCTTTGTGGAATTTCTGGCGAAATTCGGTGGCCACCTTGGCAGCGTGCACCACCGCTTCGGGATCGTCCCCGTTCACGTGGAAGATCGGCGCTTCGACCATCAGCGCGATGTCAGTCGGATAGGGCGAGGTGCGGCTGAAATGCGGCGCGGTGGTAAAGCCGATCTGGTTGTTCACCACGATATGAATGGTGCCGCCGGTGCGGTGGCCGCGAATGCCCGACAACTGGAAACATTCCGCAACGACGCCCTGGCCGGCAAAGGCCGCATCGCCATGCAGCAGGATCGGGATGACCGTGGTGCGATCGGGATCGTTCGCCTGATCGGTCTTGGCGCGCGCCTTGCCCAGCACGACGGGGTTCACCGCCTCAAGGTGGCTGGGGTTCGCGGTCAGCGACAGGTGGACGGTGTGATCGTCAAAGGTGCGGTCGGATGACGCCCCCAGGTGGTATTTCACATCGCCTGAGCCATCGACATCTTCGGGCTTGAAGCTGCCGCCCTGGAATTCGTTGAAAATGGCGCGGTAGGGCTTTCCCATCACATTGGCCAGAACCGACAGGCGCCCGCGGTGGGGCATGCCGATGACGATTTCCTTGACGCCCAGGTTGCCGCCCCGCTTGATGATCTGTTCCATCGCCGGGATCAGCGCTTCGCCGCCATCAAGGCCAAAGCGTTTGGTGCCCATGTACTTGACGTGCAAGAACTTTTCAAAGCCTTCCGCTTCGACCAGCTTGTTCAGGATGGCGCGCCGGCCTTCGCGGGTGAACTTGATTTCCTTGCCATAGCCTTCGATCCGCTCTTTGAGCCAGCCGGCCTCTTCGGGGTTGGAAATATGCATGTATTGCAGCGCGAACGTGCCACAATAGGTGCGCTTCACGATATCCATGATCTGGCGCATCGTGGCGACCTGAAGGCCCAGAACCTGGTCGATAAAGATCGGCCGGTCCATGTCGCTATCGGTGAACCCGTAGGACTTGGGGTCCAGTTCGGGGTGGGGTTCCTGGCTGCGCATGCCCAGCGGATCCAGATCGGCAATCAGGTGGCCCCGGATGCGGTAGGCGCGGATGATCATCAACGCGCGGATACTGTCCAGAACGGCGCGTTTGACCTGGTCGTCGGTCACTTCGACGCCCTTTTCAGCGGCCTTTTTCTTGATCTTGTCGGCTGCGACAGCCGGTTCGGCCCATTGGCCATCAAGCGCCTGGGTCAGATCATCGCTGGGAACGGGGGGCCAGTCGGTGCGCGCCCAGCTGGGGCCCGCGGCCTCGGCCTTGACGTCGGTTTCCGCATCCCCGAGCTGGGCAAAGAATTCGGCCCAGGCCGCATCGACCGCGCCCGGATCATTGGCCCATCGGGCATAAAGCTGGTCGAGGTATTCCGCGTTGTGCCCCTGCATGAAGCTCGAGGCGTGGAAAGCGTCGTTTGGGCTCTGGTCGTTCATGGCTCTGACCTGATCTGTTGGGGCACGGCCCCGGATGAGGGTTGACCCGCGCCCCTGTCAAACGGGGCGCGGGTTGGTGCTTTGGTGCCGCGCGCAGGCGGCGGGCGATCAGCCCTTGGCGATCGCGTCTTTCACGGCCTCGCCCAGCGTGGCGGGGCTGTCGGCCACCACGATGCCGGCCGACTTCATGGCTTCGATCTTGCTTTCCGCGTCGCCCTTGCCACCGGCAACGATGGCGCCAGCGTGGCCCATGCGGCGACCCGGAGGCGCGGTGCGCCCGGCGATGAACCCGGCGATCGGCTTCCAGCGGCCTTTTTTCTTCTGCTCGGCGATGAATTCGGCGGCTTCTTCTTCGGCCGTTCCACCGATTTCGCCGATCATGATGATCGACTGGGTTTCGTCATCATCCAGGAACATGTCGAGCACGTCGATATGTTCGGTGCCCTTGATCGGATCGCCGCCGATGCCGACAGCCGACGACTGGCCAAGGCCCATGTCGGTGGTCTGTTTCACGGCCTCATAGGTCAGCGTCCCCGAGCGCGAGACAACCCCAACGCTGCCGCGCTTGTGGATGTGGCCCGGCATGATGCCGATCTTGCAGGCGTCGGGCGTGATGACACCGGGGCAGTTCGGCCCGATGAGACGCGAGGTGCTGTCCACCAGGGCGCGCTTGACCTTCATCATGTCGAGCACCGGGATGCCTTCGGTGATGCAGACGATCAGTTCCATTTCCGCGTCGATCGCTTCCAGGATCGAATCCGCGGCGAAGGGGGGCGGCACATAGATGACGCTGGCGTTGGCTTCGGTCTTGGCCTTGGCTTCGTGCACGCTGTTGAACACCGGCAGGTTCAGATGGTCCTGCCCGCCTTTGCCGGGGGTGACGCCGCCGACCATCTGCGTGCCGTAGGCAATCGCCTGTTCACTGTGAAATGTGCCCTGCGAGCCGGTGAAGCCCTGACAGATCACCTTGGTATGTTTGTCTACGAGGACTGCCATCTGCTCAGCCTTTCACTTCTTTGACGATCTTCTGCGCACCATCCTTCAGGTCGTCCGCAGCGATCACGTTCAGGCCGGAGTTGTTGATGATCTCCTTGCCTTTTTCCACGTTCGTGCCTTCCAGGCGCACGACCAGCGGCACCTGCAGGCCCACTTCCTTGACGGCCGCAACAACGCCTTCGGCGATGACGTCACAGCGCATGATGCCGCCGAAGATGTTGACCAGGATGCCTTTGACGTTTTCGTCGCTGGTGATGATCTTGAACGCTTCGGTGACCTTTTCCTTGGTCGCGCCGCCGCCCACATCAAGGAAGTTGGCCGGTTCCGCGCCATAAAGCTTGATGATGTCCATGGTGGCCATCGCCAGGCCCGCACCGTTGACCATACAGCCGATTTCGCCATCCAGCGCGATGTAGTTCAGATCGTATTTGCTGGCCGCCAGTTCCTTGGGGTCTTCTTCGGTTTCGTCGCGCAGGGCGGCGATACCGGCGTGGCGGTAGACCGCGTTGCCGTCAAAACCGACCTTGGCGTCCAGCACCTTGAGATTGCCATCGGGCATGACGATCAGCGGGTTGATTTCCAGCTGCTCCATGTCTTTTTCGATGAACGCCGTGTAGAGCTTGTTCAACAGACCGACCATCTGCTTGACCTGTCCGCCTTCCAGGCCCAGGGCAAAGGCCACGCGGCGGCCATGGAAGGGCTGGTAGCCGGTGGCAGGATCAACGCTGAAGGACAGGATCTTGTCCGGCGTGCTTTCGGCCACCTCTTCGATGTCCATGCCGCCTTCGGTCGAACAGACGATCGACACGCGGCTGGTCTGACGGTCAATCAGCAGGGCCAGGTACAGTTCGCGATCGATGTCGCTGCCGTCTTCGATATAGATGCGGTTGACCTGCTTGCCGGCGGGGCCGGTCTGATGCGTGACCAACGTGCGGCCCAGCATCTGCTTGGCCATCTGTTCGGCTTCTTCGACCGACTTGGCCAGGCGCACACCGCCCTTGTCGCCAGCGTCGGATTCCTTGAAACTGCCCTTGCCGCGGCCACCGGCGTGGATCTGCGCCTTGACGACCCAGAGCGGGCCATCCAGTTCGCCCGCGGCGGTTTTCGCTTCGTCTGCTTTCAGCACGACACGTCCGTCCGACACGGGACACCCGTAGTCGCGCAGGATCGCTTTCGCCTGATACTCATGAATGTTCATGAATCTTGTCCCTCTTAGTGCGGTTCATTTTCCGCTATGACACACACCAGAAGGATGAAGAAACGGTTTTTCGCTAACATTGCGCGGTTTGGGTGGAATTCCGTGGTTTTGTGATCACACGCTAATTCTGTGTGATCACAAAAATCAAAGATCGCCGCATTTACCGGGAATCATGAACGAAAAACGGCCGGGAATGCCCCGGCCGTCTGTGGTAATGTCGTGGTTGGGATCAGCCCAGGTTGCTGTCGATGCCCTTGCAGGCTTCGACCAGGCCTTTGACCGCGTCGACCGACTTGTCGAACATCTCTTGCTCTTCCTTGTTGAGCTTGATGCCGACGATCCGTTCGATCCCGCCAGCGCCGATCACCGTGGGCACGCCAACATACATGCCCTTGACGCCCAGTTCGCCGTCGCAATAGGCGGCGCAGGGCAGAACCCGCTTTTGGTCTTTCAGGTATGCTTCGGCCATTTCGATGGCGCTGGTGGCGGGCGCATAAAAGGCGCTGCCGGTTTTCAGCAGGCCAACGATTTCAGCGCCGCCGTCACGGGTGCGCTGCACGATCGCGTCCAGCTTGTCTTGCGTGGTCCAGCCCATGTCGACCAGATCGGGCAGGGGAACGCCGCCGACGGTGGAATAGCGCACCGACGGCACCATCGTGTCGCCGTGGCCGCCCAGAACAAAGGCGGTGACATCTTTCATCGACACGTTGAATTCCACCGACAGGAAATGGCGGAACCGCGCGCTGTCCAGAACGCCGGCCATACCGACGACCTTTTCCGGCGGCAGACCGGAATACTGTTGCAGCGCCCAGACCATCGCGTCGAGCGGATTGGTGATGCAGATCACGAATGCGTCGGGGGCGTGCGCCTTGAGGCCTTCGCCGACCGATTTCATGACCTTGAGGTTGATGCCCAGCAGGTCATCGCGGCTCATGCCCGGCTTGCGGGGCACGCCGGCGGTGACGATGCACACGTCTGCGCCTGCGATATCGGCGTAGTCGTTGGTGCCGACCATGGTGGCGTCAAAGCCTTCCGAGGGGCCCGATTCCGCGATGTCGAGCGCTTTGCCCTGCGGGGTGCCTTCCGCAATGTCGAACAGGACGACATCGCCCAGTTCCTTGAGCGCAGCAAGATGGGCGAGCGTGCCGCCGATCTGACCTGCGCCGATGAGGGCAATCTTGGGTCTGGCCATGAAATTCTCTCCGGACAGTTTTACGTTGCCGCGATGCCTAGCGTTCTGCGGGTGCACACGCAAGGGTGGCGCGTGGGGCGGGCGGGGCTTGCGGGGGGTGGCGTTATCGCTAACTTACCGCTAAGGCCCCTGAATTCTGGGGAAAATCATGTGGGTGGCGCTGTGGTACTGGACCTGACCTTTTTCCTGATCGCCGTCCCTGCGGTGCTATTCGCGGGGATTTCCAAGGGCGGATTTGCGTCGGGGGCTGCCTTTGCGGCAACCCCCCTGCTGGCCTTGATTCTTGAGCCCGAGCAGGCGGTTGCGCTGATGCTGCCGCTGCTGATGGTGATGGATGTGGGGGCGATGAAGGCGTTTTGGCGCAAGTGGTCGCGCCATGAGGCACGGCTGCTGATGCTGGCGTCGCTGCCGGGGCTCGCGCTGGGCGCGGTGTTTTTCCGCGCGGCCGATCCGGACCTGTTTCGCCTGTTGATCGGGGTGGTTGCGGTGGCGTTCGTGGCGTTCCAGCTGGCGCGCCAGACCGGGCTGCTGCGCCCGCTCAGACGCCCGATGGGCCCTGTGGGCGGCACGATCGCGGGGGTCGCAATGGGGTTCACCAGTTTCGTCAGCCATGCGGGCGGGCCGCCGGCGTCGGTCTATATGTTGTCACGCCCGCTGGACAAAACGACGTTCCAAGCCACCAGCGTGATCGTTTTCTGGCTGGTCAACCTGTTGAAGGTGCCGCCCTATGCCGCGCTGGGCCTGTTCAGCAGCCAGATGTTTGTCGCCATCGTGATCCTGGCGCCGGTGGCGCTGGCCGGCGTCTGGCTGGGCTACAGGCTGCACAACAAGGTGCCCGAAAAGCTGTTCTTTGGGCTGACCTATGTGTTCCTGCTGGCGACCGGCGCCAAGCTGATTTTCGACGCGCTGAGCTAGGGCGTTTCAGGGAGTCGTTTCAGGGGGCCGTTTTAAGGGACCGTTTCGCGCAACCGGGGCCCGCCGTGACCGCGATCTGGCGCGATGCGATCAGGTGTCCGACCCGGGGATCACGGTGGCTTCGGCCAGGGTTTCAAACGCCTGGCCGCTGGCCACAAGGCAGGTCACGCCCGATGGCATCGTCACCGTGATCGTCCACGTGCCGGTATCGGGCGAGGCAAACACCTCGACCACGCCATTATTGGCACCCAGGCCGATCGACTGACGGGTTTCACCGTATTTGGTTTCCAGCCGGGTCACGACCTGGTCGCGCTTTGCGCACTGGTTCGCCGCCGCGGCCGGTGTGGACAGAGTGGCTGCGGCGAGGGTCAGGGCTGTCAGTACATATTTCATGTCACGTCTCCTGTTCCTGTTGCGTGGCCCCGTTTTGGGGCGCTGAACAATGCAGCCGGATGTGCCATTCTGGCTCTCCCTCCATCCGACGGTGGTAAGAGAATGGCCCAGAGGGTGGAAAATATTGGTTAACGCAAGGTTCGCACGCAACGCGGCGCGTAACCCACGGGCGGGCAAGGTTTTCTGCAATGCGGCCAATCCACCCTTGCCAATTGGTGCGCAAGAGTGCACCAGAACGCAACATTATTACCCGGAAGGAAGAATCATGTCCGACGCTCCTCGCGCCTATCGCTCGTGCCTGTACATCCCCGGTTCCAAGGAACGCGCCTTGGAAAAGGCCAAGGGGCTGGCCTGCGATGCCATCCTGTTCGATCTTGAAGACGCGGTGTCGCCCGATGCCAAGGACGATGCGCGCACCACGCTGGTGGCGATGCTGAAGGGCGGCGGTTATGCCCCGCGCGCCTGTATCGTGCGCGTTAACGGGTTTGACACGGACTGGGGCCGCGACGATGTGGCCGCGCTGGCCGGGCTGGACATCGACGGGGTGCTGCTGCCCAAGGTCAACAGCCGCAAGGACGTCGAAGAGCTGGCCGCCGCAATCCCCGACGTGCCGCTCTGGGCGATGATGGAAACCCCGCTGGGGATGCTGAACGCCGCCGAAATCGCATCGCACCCGCGCATGGCCGGCTTCGTTCTGGGCACCAACGATCTGGTCAAGGAACTGAACTGTCGCACCCCCGCCGATCGCGCCCCGCTGCAGACATCGCTGCAACTGTGCCTGCTGGCCGCGCGCGCCTATGGGCTGATCTGCATCGACGGCGTGTACAACAAATACCTGGACGAAGACGGGCTGCGCGCCGAATGCACCCAGGGGCGCGACATGGGCTTTGACGGCAAATCGCTGATCCACCCGGCCCAGCTGGCCATTTCCAACGAAGCCTTCGCCCCGACCGAAGACGAAATCGACCTGGCCCGCCGCCAGATCGCCGCCTTCGACGAGGTCGAGAAAACCGGGCAGGGCGTTGCCGTTGTGGATGGCAAGATCGTGGAAAACTTGCACGTGGCCACAGCTAAGGCCACTCTGGCGAAGGCCGAGGCGATTGCCGCCTTGGAAGCTCAACAAGCCTGAGGAGGCTTCGCCATGTCGTCGCTACTGATTATCGGGATCCTTTTGTGGATCCTTCCGCACCTGTTCAAACGCATTGCCCCCGCCCGCCGCGAAGCGATGGGGAATGCGGGCAAGGGTCTGGTCGCCGCCGGGGTGACGATCGGGCTGGTGCTCATGGTGCTGGGCTATCGCGCCAGCGACGAAATATTTGTCTATGCCCCGCCCAGCTGGGGTGTGCATCTGAACAACACGCTGATGTTCATTGCGGTGCTGCTGTTTGGCGTGGGCAATTCCAAATCCCGCCTGCGCGCGCGGATGCGTCACCCGATGTTGATCGGTACGCTGTTGTGGGGCGTGTCGCACCTGTTGGTGAACGGCGATCTGGCGTCGCTGGTGCTGTTCGGATCGATGATCGCCTGGGCGCTGGTGGAAATGACGCTGATCAACCGGCAGGTTCACAGCTATGTCCCCTATGACGGCGGATCTGCGGCGGGCGATGTGCGCCTGTTCGTGATTTCCATCGTTGTCTTTATCGTCCTTGCCGCCGTGCACTGGTGGCTGGGCTACTACCCATTCCCGAGGTAACTGCATGAGAGCTTATCGTTTCCTGACCGGCGACGACACGTCGGAGTTTTGCCACAAGGTCACCAAGGCCCTGAACGAAGGGTGGAGCCTGTTCGGCTCGCCCGTCTATGCGCCATGCCCCGACACGGGCAAGATGCGCTGCGGGCAGGCGGTGATCAAAGACGGCGAGGGGACCTATTTCCCCGAAGTGAATCTGGGGGAATTCTGATGGGCAAGACCAACGCGGGCCGCTTTTTCGAAGACTATCGGCTGGGCGACGTGATCGCGCATGCTGTGCCACGCACCGTATCGGGGGGCGAGCGGGCGATGTATCACGCGCTCTACCCGGCGCGCCATGCGCTCTATTCCTCGGACGCGTTTGCGCAGGCCAGCGGGTTGCCTGCCAGCCCGATGGATGACCTGATCGCCTTTCACGTGGTGTTCGGCAAATCGGTGCCGGATATTTCGCTGAACGCGGTGGCGAACCTGGGCTATGGCGAAGGGCGCTGGCTGAAACCGGTCTGGCCGGGCGATACGCTGCTTTCATCGTCCGAAGTGATCGGGCTGAAGCAGAATTCAAACGGCAAATCGGGCGTGGTGTACGTGCGCACGCGCGGCACCAACCAGCATGGCGAAACGGTCATGGAATATGTGCGCTGGGTGATGGTGCGCAAGCGCGATCTGGATGCCGACGCGCCCGCCACCGTGATCCCCGACCTGGCCAAGAGCGTCGATGCCGGCGATCTGATGATCCCCGAGGGCCTGGATTTTTCGGGTTACGATTTCACCCAGGCCGGCGAGCCGCACCGCTGGGGCGATTACGAGGTGGGCGAAAAGATCGACCACGTGGACGGCGTGACCATCGAAGAGGCCGAGCACATGCTGGCCACGCGCCTGTGGCAGAACACGGCCAAGGTGCATTTCGACGCCACCAACCGCGAGGACGGCAAACGCCTGATCTATGGCGGTCACATCATTTCCATGGCCCGCGCCCTGAGCTTTAACGGGCTGGCCAACGCGCAGATGATCGTCGGTTTGAACGCGGGCGCACATGCCAACCCGTGCTTCTCGGGCGATACGGTGCGCGCCTGGAGCGAGGTGTTGGACAAAGCCGACACGCCCGCGCCGGGCGTCGGCGCGATTCGCCTGCGGCTGGTCGCCACCAAACACGGCGCGCCGGACTTTGCGTTGAAGGGCGAGGATGGAAAATACCTGCCCGACGTGCTGCTGGATCTGGATTACTGGGCGCTGATGCCCCAGTAATCGGATGACCCGGTAATCTGCCGCCCCGGTACTTGAGGGCTCGATAACCAGATACCAGGAAACTGCGGCGCAACTGCGGCCGACGGTCAGCCCGCTGGCCTGCGCCGCGGGGTGGGCGCGCGCGAGGGCCGCGGCGATGCGGCAGCGCCGCCGCGACCCATGCCCCGATCCAAGCCGCGACAGGTTGGCCCGTACCCGAAACAGCCGACCGATACGGGGTTGAAACCGCCGTCATCCAATTGGTCGAAATGCAGGCCGGTTTGCCCCGATCTATTGCAAGCTGTGGCCCAAAACGCTGGTCGCCGTGGCAAATCGGGGTGCAAAAAGGCCCCGCGCCGGCGCGCAGGCGCAACCCGCACCGCATTTTGTGATCACATTTTTTCCGGGCAATCGGGGCAGGATGCGGGCCAAGCCCCCCAAAAACCCGAGGTTTTTACCCGGGCTTTCCGGTATATGTGATCACGTTTGGCGCGGGTGTGATCACATCGACCGAGAATGTTCACATCAGAGACAAAAATTGCCTCTGATAACGCTCACGGTTAGTGACTCGCCCGAAAGAAAGGCGCTAATACACGTGAAAAGCAATGTGCCGCGCGCACCGAGCGCGCACCTAGCGAAAAGGGACACGCCATGCCTGAAGTCAACCAGGGCAACCGCCCGCTCTCGCCCTTCATGATCGGCCCGTATTACCGGCCGCAGATCACGTCGATGTCGTCAATCATGATCCGCATCACCGCGATTGCGTCGCTGGGATCGGCGCTGCTGGTGATCTGGTGGCTGTTTGCCGCCGCCACCGGCGCCGAATATTTCGCCACTGTTGACGGGCTGCTGCGCAGCTGGTTCGGCACGCTGGTATGGCTGCTGGCCGCCTGGGCGATCTGGTATCACGTTCTGGGCCGCCTGCGCCACGTGATCTGGGACTTCGGCTATGGGCTGGAATTGGAGACCGCCGAAAAACTGGGCTGGGCCATGTTCGCCGGGGCGAGCGTGCTGGCCATTTTGACCGTTATCGTGCTGTAGGGGGGCCGAGCCATGCGTTACATCACTGACCGCAAACGCGCCGAGGGGCTGGGCGCCGGCCGCAAGGGCACCGAGCACCACTGGAAAATGCTGGTATCGTCGATCCTGATGGTCGTGCTGATGCCGTTGCTGATCATCACCTTTGGCTGCGCGCTTGGCCGCAGCTACGAGGGCGTGCTGGCCTATTTCGCCCGTCCGGTTCCGGCGATCATCATGGCATTGGGCCTGATCGTGGGTCTGAACCACATCAAGATGGAAATCGAAGAGGCTGTCGAAGACTACATCGGCGGCACGGCCCGCAAACTGACCCTGATCGCGGCCTCCGCGGTGGTCTACACGATGATGGCGGCGGGGCTGTTTGCCTTGGCCAAACTCGCCCTTTGATGCGCGGGAAGGATCAAAAACAATGACTGCTACATACGAATACGAAACCCATGAATATGACGTGGTTGTCGTGGGCGCCGGTGGCGCTGGCTTGCGCGCCACGCTGGGCATGGCCGAACAGGGTCTGCGCACCGCTTGCGTGACCAAGGTGTTCCCGACCCGCTCGCACACGGTGGCGGCCCAGGGCGGTATCGCCGCATCGCTGAGCAACATGGGCCCCGACCACTGGCAGTGGCACATGTATGACACGGTGAAAGGGTCTGATTGGCTGGGTGACACCGATGCCATGGAATACCTGACCCGCGAGGCGCCCAAGGCGGTCTATGAGCTTGAGCACTATGGCGTGCCCTTCAGCCGGACCGAAGAAGGCAAGATCTATCAGCGCCCCTTTGGCGGCCATACCACCGAATTTGGCGAAGGCCCCGCGGTGCAGCGGACCTGCGCCGCCGCCGACCGGACCGGCCACGCGATCCTGCACACGCTCTATGGTCAGTCGCTGAAGAATAACGCCGAATTCTACATCGAATATTTCGCCATCGACTTGATCATGTCGGACGATGGGCAATGTCAGGGCGTCGTCTGCTGGAAGCTGGACGACGGCACGATGCATGTGTTCAACGCCAAGATGGTCGTGCTGGCCACGGGCGGCTACGGGCGCGCCTATTTCAGCGCCACGTCGGCGCACACCTGTACCGGTGATGGCGGCGGCATGGTGGCCCGTGCGGGCCTGGCGCTGCAGGATATGGAATTCGTGCAGTTCCACCCCACCGGCATCTACGGCTCGGGCTGCCTGATCACCGAAGGCGCCCGCGGCGAAGGCGGCTATCTGACCAACAGCGAAGGCGAACGGTTCATGGAGCGGTATGCGCCCCAGTACAAGGACCTTGCGCCGCGCGACTATGTCAGCCGGTCGATGACGATGGAAATCCGCGAAGGGCGCGGTGTGGGCGAACACGGCGATCACATTCACCTGAACCTCAATCACCTGCCCGCCGAAGCGCTGGCCGAACGCCTGCCGGGCATTTCGGAAAGCGCAAAGATCTTCGCCGGGGTTGACGTGAACAAGGAACCGATCCCGGTTCTGCCGACCGTGCATTACAACATGGGCGGCATCCCGACGAATTACTGGGGCGAGGTTCTGAACCCGACCGAAGGCAAACCGAACCAGGTTGTGCCGGGCCTGATGGCGGTGGGCGAAGCGGGGTGTGCTTCGGTGCATGGCGCGAACCGCCTTGGATCGAATTCGCTGATCGACCTGGTGGTCTTTGGCCGCGCCGCGGCCATCCGCGCAGGCGAAATTGTCGATGCGTCGGCCCCGAACCCGACACTGAACAAGGCCAGCGTCGACAAGGCGTTCGACCGGTTCGACACGCTGCGCAACGCATCGGGCGGCACGCCGACGGCCGAATTGCGGCTGGAAATGCAGCGCACCATGCAACAGGACGCCGCAGTGTTCCGCACCGACAAGACGCTGCAGGAAGGCGTCGAAAAGATGACCGCGATCGCCGCCAAGCTGGGCGATCTGGCCGTCACCGACCGCAGCCTGATCTGGAACAGCGACCTGATGGAAACGCTGGAACTGACCAACCTGATGCCCAATGCGCTGGCCACTATCGTGGGCGCAGAGGCACGCAAGGAAAGCCGCGGCGCCCACGCGATGGAAGACCACACCGCGCGTGACGACGAAAACTGGCGCGTGCACACGGTGTCGCGCGTTGATGGCAACAAGGTCACGCTGTCCTACCGCCCCGTCATCACCGATCCGCTGTCCAGCGAATCCGAAGGCGGCATCAGCCTCAAGAAAATCGCGCCCAAAGCGCGGACGTTCTAAGGAGATACGACATGGTTCAATTTTCGCTCCCCAAGAACTCGAAGATCACGACTGGCAAGACCTGGCCCAAGCCGGACGGCAACAACGTCCGCAAGTTCCAGATCTATCGCTGGAACCCTGATGATGGGCAAACCCCGCGCGTCGATACCTATTTCATCGACATGGACAAATGCGGCCCCATGGTTCTGGACGCGCTGATCAAGATCAAGAACGAGATCGACCCCACGCTGACCTTCCGCCGCTCGTGCCGCGAAGGCATCTGCGGATCTTGCGCGATGAACATCGACGGGATCAACACGCTGGCCTGCATCTATGGGCTGGACGAGATCAAGGGCGATGTCCGGATTTACCCGCTGCCGCACATGCCGGTGGTCAAGGATTTGATCCCGGATCTCACGCTGTTTTATGCGCAGCACGCGTCGATCATGCCGTGGCTGGAAACCAAGACGAATCGTCCGGCCAAGGAATGGCGCCAGTCGATCGAGGATCGCAAGAAACTGGACGGGCTGTATGAATGCGTGATGTGCGCCTCGTGCAGCACGGCCTGTCCGTCGTACTGGTGGAACAGCGAAGAATACTTGGGGCCGGCGGCACTGCTGCATGCCTATCGCTGGATCATCGACAGCCGCGACGAAGCGACCGGCGAGCGTCTGGATTTCCTGGAAGACCCGTTCAAGCTGTATCGCTGCCATACGATCATGAACTGTGCCAAGACCTGTCCCAAGGGTCTGAACCCGGCAAAAGCCATCGCCGAGATCAAGCACATGATGGTTGACCGGGTCGTGTGATGTGGCGGCTGGCGGTTCTGGCGCTGGCGCTGTGGCCCGCTTTGGCGGGCGCGCAGGACGCCGCCCAGACTGCGTGGCGCTTTATCGATCCGCTGGCCCGACAGGGCCTTGATATTCGGCCGGGCGAAGGTCCGGCCGAACTTTTTCCCGACAACATGAACCCGGCCGCCGCAGACGTGGCCCTGGGCTTTCACTATTACGGCAACCGCGTGGGCGGCAACGCGGTCATGCTGAACGTCGGGTTGTTCCATCACATCGAAGGCGGATGGGTGTTCGCCGGCCCGGTTGAGGGCCTGTACGGAACGTCCCCGCGCGAGGCACGGTTTTTCCCCGGCAGGGTCGAAATCACCACCACGATGCTG
Source organism: Aliiroseovarius sp. PTFE2010 (assembly GCF_049943335.1). Classification (NCBI taxonomy): domain Bacteria; kingdom Pseudomonadati; phylum Pseudomonadota; class Alphaproteobacteria; order Rhodobacterales; family Paracoccaceae; genus Aliiroseovarius; species Aliiroseovarius sp. PTFE2010. Next base: position 357,540 of record NZ_JBNFVY010000002.1, on the reverse strand, counting down.
GGCCCGAACGAGCCGCGCTGCTGCCCCACGCAAGTCACCCGCTGGTCGGTTGACACGATCACGCGCCAGGTCACGCGCCTGCCCTGATCCGGGCGGTTGCTTGCACCCAGATCATGCCGGGATTGCCCGATTATGGGATGTGGATCGCTGCCGTCATGACTAGGTCATGCGGTAGGGAGAGCTACTAACGAAAGACAGTCCCATGTCCAACCATGATCCCAAACTGGCCAAGCAGGCCGCGATCATCTGGCCCGAGAGCGATGCCTACTACGCCCCCCAGACACCCGCCCCGCGGCCCGAGCGCCAGCTCAGTGCAATCGAACAGATGTACGCCTATTACGAGGCGTAAGGCGCCGGTCAGCTATAGCGTTCCGGCCCGATGTTCGCCGCCTCTGAATAGCGGTCGCCATAAGCCCAGCCGACCGGGGCGATCCGGTCGATCTGGGCCAGATCGTTCTTGGTCAGCGTCATGTCCAGGGCGGGCAGCCAATCGCGCATATGCTCGGCCGTGCGCGTGCCGGGAATCGGCACCATCGTATCGTTGCGCGACAGGATCCACGCCAGCGCCAGGGCGGGCAGGGTCACGCCCTTGGCCGTCGCCAGATCGCGCAGCGCGTCGATGGTTTGCCGGTTCAGCGACCAGTTTGGTTCGATGAAGCGGGGAATGGCCTTGCGAAAGTCGCCATCGGCCCATTCGGCGGGGTTGACGTTGTGCCGCCCGAACGCCCCGCGCGCCACGGGCGAAAAGGGCACAAAGGTGATCCCAAGGGCGGCGCAGGTCTGGATCACGCCCAGTTCGGGCAGGCGCGTCCACAGCGAATATTCGTTCTGCACCGCCGTGACCGGATGCACCGCATGGGCGCGCTTGATCGTGCCGGGCGACACCTCGGACAGGCCGTAGCCGTCGATCAGCCCCTCATCGATCAGGCCGGCCATGGTTTCGGCCAGCTCTTCGATCGGGCGTTCGGCTTCTTTTCGGTGCGCGTAGAACAGGTCGACCTTGTCGCGGTTCAACCGCTTCAGCGAGCCGTCCAGTTCGCTGCGCAGGTGGTCACGATCATTGGAAAAGCGGCGCGGGGGGCCGGGGATGATGCTGGCCTTGGTCGCCAGATGTACGCCCGGATCGCCAACTTCGGAAAAATAGCGCCCGATGATCTGTTCCGAGCGCCCCATGCCGTAGATATTCGCGGTGTCCCAATGATCGATGCCCGCGTCCACGACAGCGGCCAGCGTGGCCATAGACACGTCGTCGTCCGCAGCGCCAAAGAACCCGGCAAAGGACATGGCGCCAAAGCCGATGGCGCAGACCTGGCGGTCGCCGAATCTGCGCTTGGGACGGCTCATGCGAAGGCCGCCTGCAGAGCGATTTCCACCATGTCGCCGAAGGTGCGTTCGCGGTCCTGGGCCGGCAGCGCTTCCTGGGTCAGCAGGTGGTCGGACACGGTCAGGACCGCCAGCGCGCGGCGTCCATGGCGCGCTGCAAGGTTGTACAGCTCGGCCGCCTCCATTTCCACGCCAAGTATGCCGTGGCGCGTCATGATTTCGGTCAGGTCCGGGCGTTCGTCGTAAAACACGTCTGACGAATAGATCCCGCCCACATGGGTGTCGGTCCCCTTGGCGCGGGCGGCGGCGACGGCCGCCTCAAGCAGGCCATAATCGGCGCAGGGGGCAAAGTTCAGCTCGCGAAAGATGCCGCGCGACGGGGTGGACAGGGTGCTGGCGGTCATCGCGATGATCACGTCGCGCACCTTGACCGTTTTTTGCATTGCGCCGCACGATCCGATGCGGATCAGGGTCTGCGCGCCGTATTCTGAAATCAGCTCGTTCACATAGATCGACAGTGACGCCATGCCCATGCCGGTGCCATGGATGGTGACGCGGTTGCCCTGCCAGGTGCCGGTATAGGCCAGCATGCCGCGCACTTCGTTCACCAGAACAGGCGAGTCAAGAAAGGTTTCCGCAGCCCATTTGGCGCGGCGCGGATCGCCGGGCAAAAGGACCGTTTCAGCGATGTCGCCGGGGTTGGCTCCGATATGGGGGGTGGGCATGCGCGCGCTCCTGAGTTGCTGCCAGGTCAGAGTATCGGCTGAGCCGCGAAGGGCAACCGCTTAGCGCAGGATAGTAAAGCCGGGCGTGTCGGGCGGATCGGCAGGGGTGACCTGAACGTCGCTGACCTGGGCCGCGCCGGGCCCGCCCCAGCAGGCGGAAATCATCTTGTCGACCGCCGCGTCGCCACCGGCCACCAGTGCCATGACCGACCCGTCATGCTGGTTCTGCACCCAGCCCGACAGGCCAAGCTGTGTGGCCATGCCATGGGTCCAGGCGCGATAGGCCACGCCCTGCACGCGGCCGGTGATGCGAAGATGTCTTGCCACTTGCGCCATGGCGATACTGTGCCATGACGCGCCGCGGCGGGCAAATCATTCGGCGGCTTCGGCCTGCGGATCGATCAGCGCGACGATGTCGAACATGATGCGGTTCAGTTCGAAATCCTTGGGCGTATAGACGCGGGCCACACCCATGCCCAAAAGCGCCTGCGCGTCGTTTTCGGGGATAATGCCGCCCACAACCACGGGCACATGGCCAAGATCGGCCTCGCGCATGCGGTCCATCAGTTCCTTGATCAGCGGCATATGGCTGCCCGACAGGATCGACAGGCCCACCACGTCGGACCCTTCGGCCAGTGCGGCGGCGACGATTTCGGCCGGGGTCAGGCGGATGCCTTCGTAACTGATTTCCATCCCCACGTCGCGGGCGCGCGCGGCGATCTGTTCGGCGCCATTTGAATGGCCATCAAGCCCCGGCTTGCCGACCAGGAACTTGACCTTGCGCCCCAGCCGCCCCGAGCAGGCCGCCACGGCGTCGCGGATATCGTCCAGCCCTTCGGTCCGGTTGCTGGGCGAGGCCGACACACCGGTCGGGCCGCGATACTGGCCAAAGACGCTGCGCACCACGTCGCCCCATTCGCCGGTGGTGGCGCCGGCCTTGGCCGCCTGGATCGATGCGGGCATGACATTGGCACCCGATTTCGCGGCCTCGCGCAGACGCGCGAGCGCGTCCTTCACCGCTGTTTCGTCGCGCTGGGCGCGCCAGGCGTTCAAGCGGTCGATCTGATCGGCTTCGGCCTTTGGGTCGGATTTCATGATCGACCCTTCGCCCGTGGTCAGCGGCGATGGTTCGGCCTCAAGCCACCGGTTCACACCGACCACCACCGTTTCGCCGCCTTCGATGCGGGTGATGCGTTCTGCGTTGGCTTCGACCAGGCGCGATTTCATGTATTCGATCGACTGCACCGCACCGCCCATGCCGTCCAGCGTGTCCAGTTCGGCGCGCGCGCCCGCTTTCAGTTCGGCGACCTTGCGGTCTACGGCGGGGTTGTTTTCGAACAGGTCTTCGTATTCCAGCAGGTCGGTTTCATAGGCCAGAATCTGCTGCATGCGCAGCGACCACTGCTGATCAAACGGGCGTGGCAGGCCCAAAGCTTCGTTCCAGGCGGGAAGCTGAACGGCGCGGGCGCGGGCCTTTTTCGAAAGCGTTACGGCCAGCATTTCGATCAGGATGCGGTAGACGTTGTTTTCCGGCTGCTGTTCGGTCAGGCCAAGACTGTTGACCTGCACCCCATAGCGGAACCGGCGGTACTTGGGGTTTTGCACCCCGTAGCGCTCGGCGGTGATTTCATCCCACAGTTCGACAAAGGCGCGCATCTTGCACATTTCGGTGACAAAACGAATGCCCGCATTCACGAAGAAGCTGATCCGGCCGACCATTTCGGGGAAATCTTCGGGCGCGACCTTGTCCTTCAGATCGTCCAGCACCGCGATGGCGGTGGCCAGCGCATAGGCCAATTCCTGCTCGGGCGTGGCACCGGCCTCTTGCAGGTGATAGGAACAGACGTTCATCGGGTTCCACTTGGGCAGGTGTTCGCGCGTGTAGGCGGCGACATCGGTGATCATCCGCAAGCTGGGCTTTGGCGGGCAGATATACGTGCCGCGCGACAGGTATTCCTTGATGATGTCGTTTTGCACCGTGCCTTGCAGCTTGCTGACATCGGCGCCCTGTTCTTCGGCCACCGCAATATACAGCGCCAACAGCCACGGGGCGGTGGCGTTGATCGTCATCGAGGTGTTCATCTTTTCCAGAGGGATGTTTTCGAACAACGCCCGCATGTCGCCCAGATGCGTGACCGGCACGCCGACCTTGCCGACTTCGCCGCGCGACAGTTCGTGATCGCTGTCATACCCGGTCTGGGTGGGCAGGTCGAAGGCGACAGACAGGCCCGTCTGCCCCTTGGCCAGGTTGCCGCGATACAGTTCGTTCGACGCTTTGGCCGTCGAGTGGCCCGCATAGGTGCGGAAGAGCCAGGGGCGGTCTTTGTTTGGTGCAGTCATGGCGGCCTCGCTGAATCGGTCGAGCAATTTTCTTTCGTCTTGCGTCGTTCTGGAAAAATTTTGTACCAAAGTCAATTCGCCGCGACGCGGCATGTGTCGAAAGCTCGTCATTACTATGCGTGAAAACAGGGGGCGGGTGCTATACTTGTTTCGTCAGGCGGCGGGGTCGGGGCCATGGGGTAGGGCCAGTGGGCCGGGCCAGTGGTCTCTCAAAGTTTCTGCAGTTGCTCGGTCATAATATTTCAAACCACGCCCTGATAGGGTTGCAATATTGCGCGCCCGATTATATTTCACTTGGCAGATACGGCGCCGATTCTGCGGCGCGGCAATGAAGGATGGACCCGATGGCCTTGGACACCGAACCCGGAATCGCGCCCTATGACGCGCCCGAGAAAGATCTCTATGAAATCGGCGAGATGCCCCCGATGGGGTACGTGCCCAAACAGATGTATGCCTGGGCAATCCGCCGGGACCGTCAGGGCGAGCCGAAACAGGCGATGCAGGTCGAAGTGGTCGACGTGCCCCAGATCGACAGCCACGAAGTGCTGGTTCTGGTGATGGCCGCGGGCGTCAACTATAATGGCATCTGGGCCGGTCTGGGCGTTCCCGTCAGCATGTTTGACGTGCACAAACAGGATTATCACATCGCAGGGTCCGACGCTGCTGGCATCGTTTGGGCCGTGGGCGACAAGGTCAAGGCCTGGAAAGTCGGCGATGAAGTGGTGATCCACTGTAACCAGGACGATGGCGACGACGAAGAATGCAACGGCGGCGATCCGATGTATTCGCCCAGCCAGCGCATCTGGGGCTATGAAACGCCCGACGGGTCCTTTGCCCAGTTCACCCGCGTTCAGGCGCAGCAGCTTCTGCCCCGTCCCAAGCACCTGACCTGGGAAGAAAGCGCGTGCTACACGCTGACGCTGGCCACCGCTTACCGGATGCTGTTCGGTCACCACCCGCACGAACTCAAGCCTGGGCAGAACGTTCTGGTCTGGGGCGCGTCGGGCGGTCTGGGCTCCTATGCGATCCAGCTGATCAACGCGGCCGGCGGCAACGCGATCGGCGTGATCAGCGACGAAAGCAAACGCGACTTTGTCATGAGCCTGGGCGCCAAGGGCGTGATCAACCGCAAGGATTTCGACTGCTGGGGCCAGCTTCCCACGGTGAACACGCCCGAATACGCCGTCTGGTTCAAGGAAGCGCGCAGGTTCGGCGCGGCGATCTGGGAATTCACCGGCAAGGGCAACAACGTCGACATCGTGTTCGAACACCCCGGTGAAGCGACCTTCCCCGTGTCCAGCTTTGTCTGCAAAAAGGGCGGCATGGTCGTGATCTGCGCCGGCACCACCGGGTTCAACTGCACCTTCGACGTGCGCTATATCTGGATGCACCAAAAGCGCCTGCAGGGCAGCCACTTTGCCCACCTGAAACAGGCGGCTGCAGCCAACAAGCTGATGATCGAACGTCGGATCGATCCTTATATGTCCGAAGTGTTCCCGTGGAATGAAATCCCCGATGCGCACATGAAGATGTACAAGAACGAACACAAACCCGGCAACATGTCGGTGCTGGTTCAGGCCCCGACCACCGGGCTGCGCACGCTTGAAGACGCGCTGGACGCACGCGGCTGATCCACATCACAGATGATTGAAAGGGCCGTCCATCGGGGCGGCCTTTTCTTTTGCGCCGCCCTGTGTTTTCCAGAACAACCGGTGGTGGAGTATGCCCCCGAGTCGGCCCTGGATGCGAATCGCCACGTTCGCCAGCTTGACCGTGAAATGCATACGCATCCGATTTTCTTTCAGATACTTGCAAAATCCCGCCTCGCTATTTCTGGGGAGGTGCAAAAAGCGAATAGTTTTAAAAGTAGTTCTGTCTAAAGTTGTGTTTGTGCTTCCAAGCTCACTAATTCTGAGGGTAACATGAAAAACGAATGGATATTGGACGTCCTGAGCGATCTGCGTTCCTACGCTGTGAGCAACCAACTGGACGTTTTGGCAGAGCAGCTCGACGACGCAAGGCTGGTTGCGGCGGCAGAGCTTGCCAATTTAGAAGGGGATATGCCGCCGGCGGCATTAACAAATGGATGTGTTGCTGGAGCAAATCGTTTCCTGCGTGCGGCAGGCGGACGCGCTTGAAGATCTTCAGCGCGCCAGCGAAGACTTGCGCGATACCCTGGCCATCACTCACGTTGTCTATCACTGGGTCAATAGCGTGGGCGAACGGTTCGGATGCGGGACATATTCATCCGAATGGGTCGACCGGTACCTGGAAATGAACTACCTGCGGATGGACCCGGTGATTTTCGGGTGTTTCCAAAGGTTCCACCCGGTTGAATGGAAACAGCTCGATTGGTCGTCCAAGGCGGCCCGGGCCATGTTCGAGGACGCAATCGTTTACGGTGTAGGGAATCAGGGGCTCTCGATTCCCGTCCGTGGACCGCAAGGACAGTTCGCGCTTTTCACGGTCAACCACTCTTGTTCGGATAACGAGTGGGCTGATTTCGTGGACGCGCAATCGCAGAATCTGATCATCATAGCGCACGAATTCAACAAGAAGGCGCTGGAGTTCGAGCTAGGTGAAGATGCCGTAAGCAAACCGGCGTTGTCCCCACGGGAATTGGGGGCAATCACCTGCCTGGCAAAGGGGCTCAGTCGTGCCCAAGCCGCTGATGAGATGAAGATTTCCGAGCATACGCTGCGTGTCTACATCGAAGCGGCCCGCCACAAGCTGGGCGCCCTGAATACCACCCACGCGGTGGCCCGTGCCCTCAGCGAAGGGTTGATCGTGGTCTAGGCAACGTTCGGTGCATAGATAAGATTTTCATTGCACCGTTACGGTACAAAAAGCGAACATTAACCAGCTGAGGGCTAGCGTTAAGGCATCCGAACAACAGGAGCCTTCAAATGCTGCGCTACGTTTACGCCAAAGACCTTCACCGTTTCCCACTGCTGCGGGACACAATGTTCCAAGATCGGGCCGAGCAATTCAAAAAGCGCCTGGGCTGGGATGTCACCGTCAACGAGGCTGGCGAAGAGCGCGATGAATATGACGCGATCAACCCGCTCTATGTCATCTGGGAACTGCCCGATGGCACGCATGGCGGCTCGATGCGGTTCCTGCCGACCGTGGGCCAGACCATGGTCAACGATCATTTTTCGCACCTGACCGACGGGGTTCACATCGAATCCCCGCTGATCTGGGAATGCACCCGCTTTTGTATCAGCCCCCGCGCTGACCGGCGCGCTGCCGCCGCGCTGACCCTGGGCGCGGGCGAGATCATGGACCGCTTCCACCTGCGCCACTTCGTTGGTGTCTTTGACCCACGGATGGAGCGGATCTATCGCCGCATGGGCCTGAACCCCGACGTGATCGGCCGTGCCGGCGAAGGCGATCAGGAAATCGGCGTTGGCTTGTGGGAAATGGACTGCGACGCATGGCCCCGCGTTCTGGCCAAGCTGGGCATCACCCGCCAGATCTCGACCCAGTGGTTCGAACGCTCGATGGGCTTTGTGCGCAGCGAACTGGCGATCGCCGTCTGATCCCTTTGACATGAGTTTTGCCCAACCGTCCCGGCAGTGGCGGTGGGGCAATGCGGCCGCGCAGGGCCGGACCGCTTGTTCGGAGCGACCGGTCCGCGCGGCCCCCCTTGTGGGGTCGGTGCCAAGGTAGCGCTGGCCCACCGGCGCAGGCCCCTGTAAACCTGCCCCATGACCCTTCCCGTGTTGCAGTTTTCCGATGATCAGGCCGAGGCTTTCGACCGCGTGGCCGAGATGCTGCGCAAGACCGGCGTGGACATCGAAGAAAGCCTGACCACCCCGATGACCGAAGGTGGCGAAACCGCGATGGCCGTGATCGGCAAGGCCGGATCTGGCAAGACGATGCTGCTGGCGCGATTGTACGAAGCCCTGGACGAAACCGGGGTCGAAGTGATCTCGGGCGATTTCGAAGGCCGCCGCCGCAAGGACAAGCGCACGCTGGCGATCCTTGCGCCGACCAACAAGGCGGCAAGCGTCCTGCGCAATCGCGGCGTGCCCGCGACCACGATCCACCGCATCATCTACACCCCTGTTTACGATCCCGAATACGAAAAGGTCGCCGAATGGCTGGTCGGAAATGCCGAACGGCCCAGCGTCGAAGGCCTGACGGACGAGGCGCTTGATCGCGCCAAGGCCTTCTATGCCAACAACAAATCCGTGCCCGGCGCGCTGGCAGCCGCCGGTCTGCGCGGGTCGGACTTTATCACCGGGTGGAAGCGGCGCGAAAACCCGCTGGACATCGGATTTGTCGACGAAAGTTCGATGCTGGACGCGCGCCAATTCGAAGACCTGCAAGAGATTTTCCCCACGCTGGTCTTGTTTGGCGACCCCGCGCAGCTGGCCCCGGTGAACCAGTCTGGCGCAATGGTCTTCGACAGCCTGCCCGCGCCGCGCAAACTGGAATTGCACCGCATTCACCGGCAGGAAAACGACAGCCCCATCCTGGATCTGGCCCATGCCCTGGCCGATCCCGAACTGAGCTTTGAGGCCTTCGAGCGCCAGGTCGAAGACGCCGCATCGCGTGACGAACGTGTGATTCTTGCCGGCCGGGTGGAAAGCAGCCTGATGGCGCGCTCGCCGGTTCTGGTCTGGCGCAACGCCACGCGCATCCGGCTGATCCACGCATTTCGCGCGGCCTACGGCGCGCCCGCCGACGAATTGATGCCCGGTGAGCCGTTGATTTGCGACGGGATCGAATTACCCCTGAAACACCGCAAGAAGCGCATCGATCTTGAGGCGCGCGGCCTGATCAAGGGGGCGCAGGTCATCTACAAGGGGCCGGGTTCGAAACCGGGCTTTTCCAAGCTGCACGTGATGGGCGCCGAGGATCCGGAAATCGGTGTCGCGTCGATCATCAAGATCGAACTGCCCGACGAAGATGAACCCTTCATCCCCTACGCCGCGCGCATGGGGGCGGCTTTTGTGCATGGGGCGGCCTGCACGATCCACAAGGCGCAAGGGTCGCAATGGGAAGATGTGCAGGTCTTTGCGCCGGACCTCTATGCCGCAGCCCGCGCGGGCCGGGTCGAAGCGGGCATCCCCCTGTGGAAACGCCTGGCATACGTGGCGATCACCCGCGCGCAGACCCGGCTGCATTGGGTGACACGCTATCGGCTGGCCAAACCGGATGGACCGCTACCGCTGGATGATCTGCGGGTCGCGCGCAAGGCGTTTGCGCTGAGCGCGGACGACGATCAGCGCCGCACGTAGCGCACGATTTCCGATGCGCCCCACCCCGAAATCACCGCAATGACCAGCGCAAGAATGCCATAGGCAAGTGGCTGTTCATGGGCCAGGTTGAACAACCAGCGCTCTAGCCCGACCTTGCTGACATCGATCCAGGTTTCGTATTTGTCGATAACCTCGCCGTCTCGCGTCAGGAAAATGCGCGCGCGGTAGATCCCTTCGGTCAGGTTCGCCGGCAGGGCGATGGCTGTGCGAAACAGTGTCTTTTCAGACAGTTGGACGGCATATTCGTTGAACTGGTAAATGCCGTTCTGTGTCCGCAGCCGCACCAGCGCATCCAGAAATGCGTCGGGATCGGTGATGCCCGGCGGTACGTTGACCTCGCGGATGACGCGGTCAATCGACACGCGATTGCGGGTGTCTTCTTCGTCGCTGAGCGTCTGGTCGAAGGACGATGATGTGGCGATGGCGTAAAAGGATGGCGCGGCGTCGATCTGGACGGCGTCGGTGTTCACCCAGATGCCCATTTGGTTATCCTTGCGCCGGACGGTGATCGGCGTGGACGGGCCGGCGATCACGACGGTCACCTCGAACGGGTCTTCGGGGACTGGGGCGTCGCGCTTGATCGCACCGAACACCAGGATTTCCGACCCATCGAAGCGCGCGGTGATGGCCACGCGATTCTGGCTGAGCCCGGCCACGACCTCTTCGGCCAGGGCGGCAAGGGGCACAAGCAGCGCCAAGGCAAAGGCGAACAGGCGGATCATACGGCCCCCCCCCGCGCGATCGAGTAGAGTTCAGAGGGTTGCAACAACAAGTCGAGCGCCAGTTTGAAGCAAACGCTCAGAACCAGCAGGGCCAGCAGCACACGCAGTTGTTCCGCCTTCAGGCGTACGCCCAGGCGCGCGCCCACCTGGGCCCCGAAAACCCCGCCCACAAGCAACAGGAACGCCAAGGCGATATCGACCGATTGCGTGGTCACCGCATGCATGATCGTGGTGAAGCCGGTCACAAAGATGATCTGGAACAGCGATGTGCCGACCACCACCTTGGTGGGCATGCCCAGCAGGTAGATCATTGCGGGCACCATGATGAATCCGCCGCCGACGCCCATGATGGCAGACAGGATGCCCACCCCAACGCCCACCAGCACCGGCGGAATGACCGAAATATAGAGCCCCGAGGTTCGAAACCGCATTTTCAGCGGCATGGCATGGGCCAGCCCGTGTTTCTTGCGCTTGCGTGGGGCCTGCGGATTGCGCGCGCGGCGAATGGCATGCAGGCTTTCGATCAGCATCAGCCCGCCAATCACGCCAAGAAAAACCACATAGGACAGCGTGACCAGCAGGTCGACCTGACCGATCCGCGACAGGGCGGCGAAAATCTGAATGCCCAGGGCGGCACCGATCAGCCCGCCCACCAGCAGCACCATTCCCATGCGCAAATCGACTGTTTTGCGCCGCAGGTGCGCAAGCACGGCCGATACGGACGAGGCGACGATCTGGTTCGCCGACGTTGCGACGGCCACCGCCGGCGGAATGCCCACAAAGAACAGCAGCGGCGTGATCAGGAACCCGCCGCCGACGCCAAAGATGCCCGACAACAGCCCCACCACGCCGCCCAATCCCAGCAGCAAAAAGATGTTCACCGATACTTCGGCGATAGGCAGGTAGATTTGCATGTCGTTGCGTCCGCGCCCGCAGGTTGCTTGTCAGCTTTGACGCTACGGGGCGGCAGAGTCAAACCGTTGCGGCCCTGGGCTTATCGTTCTTTCACATATGGTTGGCCACCGGCGCGCGGCGGGATCGCCTTGCCGATGAAACCGGCCAGAATGACCACCGTCAGGATGTAGGGCAGGGCCTGCATGAATTGTACCGGAACCACGAAACTGCCCAGCTCGATCGACTGATAGCGGTTGCCGACCGCTTCAAGAAAGCCAAACAGCATACAGGCAAACAGCGCATACCACGGGCGCCACTTGGCGAAAATCAGGGCCGCCAGTGCAATATACCCGCGCCCTGCGGTCATGTCCTTGACGAAACCCGCCGCCAGAGACGCCAGATAGGTGCCTGCAAGCCCGGTCAAAATCCCGGCGATCACGATTGCCGACCAGCGCATCCTTGCCACCGACACCCCGGAGGTATCGACGGCACTGGGGTTTTCCCCCACCGCGCGCAAGCGCAGCCCGTACCGTGTGCGATAGAGCAGCCACCATGACAAGGGCACCATTGCCAGCGAAACATAGACCAGGATCGTGTGGCCCGAAATCAGTTCGGAATAGATCGGCCCAAGGATGGGCACATCGGCCAGGGCTTGGGCGAAGGGCAGGGTGATCGGCTCAAACCGGCCCCCGCCCGACAGCGACGGGGTTCGCCCGCCCAGATGGAACCAGCTTTGCCCAATGACGACGGTCAGCCCGGCGGCCAGGAAATTCAGCGCCACGCCCGAAATCAACTGATCCCCCTTGAAGGTGATCGACGCCAACCCGTGCAACGAAGAAATGAACAGCGCGCCCACGATCCCGGCCAGAAGGCCCAGCCAGATCGATCCGGTCACGGCCGCTACGGCCCCCGACAGAAAGGCAGCGGCCAGCATTTTGCCCTCGAGCCCGATATCGACCACGCCCGAGCGTTCGGAAAACAGCCCCGCAAGGCAGGCCAGCAGCAGCGGTGTCGCCAGGCGGACGGTGGAATCGAGGATCTGGATGACGGTCAGGAAATCCATGGCTCATCCTTCCTTGTGCGTGCGGGCAAAGAACCGTTCGACCGGCATGCGGATCATGTTGTCCAGCGCCCCGGTCAACAGGATCACAAGGCCCTGGATCACGACGACCAGTTCGCGCGGGATGCTTTCCCACAGCGACAGTTCGGCCCCGCCCTGATAGAGAAACCCGAACAGCAGCGCCGCCAGCACGATCCCGACGGGGTGATTGCGGCCCATCAGCGCCACGGCGATGCCAATGAAACCGGCGCCCTCCACCGCGTTGTCGATCAGGCGCTCGGCCTCGCCCATCACGTTGTTGATCGCCATCAGCCCGGCCATCGCGCCCGATATCATCATGGCGATGATGATGATCCGCGGCGGCGAAATGCCGGCGTAAACGGCTGCGGTTTCCGATTGGCCAAAGGCGCGGATTTCATAGCCCAGCCGGGTGCGCCAGATCAGCAGCCAGAACAGGTATGCCGCCAGAAGTGCCACGAGAAAGCTGATGTTCGCCGGTGCGTTGGCGTTGAAGTGAATGCCGAACGGGGCCAGCATCTCGTGAAAGGTGGGCAGGCTTGCGCCTTCGGGAAAACGGGCGGTTTCGGCGGCCATTGACCCGCGCACCTTGAGCACTTTGGTCAGCAGATACCCCAGCAGGGCCGCCGCCATAAAGTTGAACATGATCGTGGTGATCACGATATGGCTGCCGCGCTTGGCCTGCAGATAGGCCGGGATAAAGGCCCAGGCGGCGCCGAACAGCGCCCCGCCCAAGATGGCCGAGGGCAGTGCAAGCGTCCAATGGGGCCAGGGCACCGCCAGGCAGACCAGCGCCACGCCCAGCCCCCCAAGCATTGCCTGACCTTCGCCGCCGATATTGAACAGGCGCGCGTGATAGGCCACGGCCACGGCCAGCCCGGTAAAGATGAAATTCGTGGTGTAATAGAGCGTATAGCCCAGCCCGTTGGTGTTTCCAAAGCTGCCCTGAACCATGGTTCTGATGGCAACGACCGGGTCCTTGCCAATGGCAAGGATCACAAGGCCGGACAGGATGAACGCAATCGCAAGGTTGAGGAATGGGATCAGGGCGACGTCGGCCCATTTCGGCATCTTCTTCATGCTTTGCGCCCCTCGGCCACTTTGTTCAGGTTGGCCGCGATGTCGTTGAGACTGGCGTCCTGCGACGGGTCCATGCCCGCCATCAGCAGGCCAAGTTCCTGCACGTTGGTTTCTTCGGGTGTGCGTTCGCCCATGATGCGCCCGTCGAACATGACCGCGATTCGGTCGGACAGCGACAGGATTTCGTCCAGTTCGACCGATACCAGCAAGATTGCCTTGCCCTGATCGCGCAGGGCGATGATCTGTTTGTGAATGAATTCGATCGCGCCGATATCGACACCGCGCGTCGGCTGGCCGACCAGCAACAGGTCGGGGTTACGCTCGATCTCGCGGGCGACGACAATCTTTTGCTGGTTGCCGCCGGAAAAGTTTTTGGCTTGCAGGCGCGGGTTGGGCGGGCGGACGTCGAAACGCTCCATCTTGCCGGCCGCGTCCTCTTTGATCGCGCCATTGTCCATCAGAAAGCGGTTTTTCTGGTATTTCGGGTCGTGGTGATAGCCGAAAGCGATGTTTTCCCACGCTTCGAATTCCAATATCAGCCCTTCGCCCTGCCGGTCTTCGGGCACGTGGGCGATCCCGCGCGCGCGGCGGCTCTGGCCATCGGAATGCTTGCCGGTCAGGTCGATCTCTTCCCCATTGACCTTGATCGTGCCGGTGGCGCGCTGAAAGCCGCCCAGCACTTCCAGAAGCTGGCTTTGCCCGTTGCCCGACACGCCCGCAATGCCCAGGATTTCGCCGGCGCGAATGTCCAGATCAATGCTGCGCAACCGTTCCACGCCTTGTTCGTCGACCACGCGCAGATTGCGGATTTCAAGCACGTTTGCGCCCGGGTTGGCCGGGCCATTGTCGATTTCCAAAAGCACCTTGCGGCCCACCATCAGCTCGGCCAATTCCGAAGGCGAGGTGTCGGCGGTCTTGACGGTCGCGGTCATTTCCCCGCGGCGCATCACGCTGACCGTGTCGGTGATTTCCATGATCTCGCGTAGCTTGTGGGTGATCATGATGATCGTCTTGCCCTGCTTTTTCAGCCCTTCCAGAATGCGGAACAGGTGATCCGCTTCGGCCGGGGTGAGCACGCCGGTCGGTTCATCCAGGATCAGGATGTCCGCCTCGCGATAGAGCGCCTTGAGAATTTCGACCCGCTGCTGGTGGCCGACCGACAGATCTTCGATCAGGGTGTCGGGATCGACGTTCAGATCGTATTCATCGGCCAGGCTTTTCAACAGCTTGCGCGCCTTGGCCTTGGATGGCTGCAGCAATGCGCCGTCTTCGGCCCCCAGAATGACGTTTTCCAGAACGGTGAAGTTTTCGACCAGTTTGAAGTGCTGGAACACCATCCCGATGCCCGCTGCGATGGCCGCCTGGCTGTCGGGGATCTGCGTTTCGCGCCCGCCGATGAAAATCTGGCCCGCGTCCGCCTTGTAAAATCCGTAGAGGATGGACATCAGCGTGGACTTGCCGGCGCCGTTTTCGCCGATGATGCCGTGGATTGTGCCACGCTTCACCTGGATCGAAATGTCCTTGTTGGCCTGCACCGGCCCGAACGCCTTGGAAATCCCGCGAAGTTCAATCGCAAGGTCCGCTGAGGGGGCGGCATCTGATTGCCGCCCCGTTTGGTTTGCCCCTGCCATGTCGGCTCAATAGGCCGGGCAGGATTCGTCGGCCATGTAATCGTGCACCACGATTTCACCCGAGATGATCTTGGCCTTGGCGTCTTCCACCGTGGCTTTCATCTCTTCGGTGATCAGGTCTGCGTTATGTTCGTCCAGCGCATAACCGACGCCATCGTTGGCCAGCCCCATGATGTTAAAGCCGGTTTCCACGTCAGCGCCCGCCGAGAAAGCATCAAACACCGCGTTGTCGACGCGCTTGACCATCGAGGTCAGCACCTTGCCGGGCTGCAGGAAGTTCTGGTTGCTGTCCACGCCGATGGCCAGGATGCCTTCGTCGGCTGCGGTTTGCAACACGCCCAGGCCGGTGCCCCCGGCGGCCGCGAACACCACCTCTGAGCCTTCGGAAATCTGGGCGCGCGTCAGTTCGCCGCCTTTCACCGGATCATTCCAAGCAGCCGGCGTGGTGCCGGTCATGTTGATGATCACCTTGGCGTCAGGCTTGACGGCCTTCACGCCCTGGGCATAGCCGCAGGCGAATTTCGAAATCAGCGGAATGTCCATCCCGCCGACGAAAGACACGGTGTCGCCTTCGGCCTTCAGCGCGGCCAGCATGCCCACCAGGTACGACCCTTCATGTTCGGAAAACACGACTGATCGCACGTTGGGCTGGTCGACCACCATGTCGATCAAGACGAACTTGGTGTCGGGATAGTCGGGGGCGACAGTGTCCAGTGATGTGGCAAAGGAAAAGCCTGCCATCACGATGGGGTTGTACCCGTTTTCGGCAAAGCGGCGCAGGGCCTGTTCGCGCTGCGCGTCGGATTGAAGTTCGACATCGCGGTAGCTGCCGCCGGTTTCTTCTTTCCAGCGCTCGGCGCCGTTATAGGCGGCCTCATTGAACGACTTGTCGAATTTCCCGCCAAGGTCGAAAATGATCGCCGGATCGGCCAGAGCAGCACCGGTGCTGAGCGCCAGCGTCGCGGCGGCACCAAGGAATTTCTGCATCAGGGTCATGAATTACTCCCGTGTATGATTTTGAGCGCGCACGCTCATTATGCGAGCAGATGCTATTCTGTTCATCAACAATTAAGGGGGCGCGTCAGCGGGGGGTCAACAGGTTTTTGACCATTTGGTCGCTGTCAGTTGGGAAACTGCCTGATAAATGGGTGGATAACGAAGCGTCAGCTTTGCGCAAGTGCCCGCGACATGAGCACCGCGTCAACTTTGCTGCCATCGGGGCGGGTGTAATAGTACGCCCTGCGCCCGGATTCGCCATAGCCCGCGCGGGTATACAGCGCGACGGCCGGCGCGTTGTCGGATGCCACCTCAAGGAACGCCGATGTGGCGCCTTGGGCGCATGCGTCCTGTTCGAAATCGGCCAGCAGGACGCGGCCCAGCCCTTTGCCTTGGGCCTGCGGCATCACCGCAAGGGTCAGCAGTTCAGCCTCGCCCAGCACGACACGGCCCATGACAAAGCCCTGCGGCCGCGTCACCACAAAGGTGTTTGGCTGTGCGATCAGCGTGGCGATTTCGCTGGCTGACCAGGGGCGCGGGGTCGTGAATGCCGCCTGGTGGATGTTGGCCAGCCCTTTGGGTGTCATGGCAGCAGCACGGGGGCCGGATCGCGCGGGGGCGCCGCGTCGGCAGGTTTGACATAGAGCGGCGAGGGCGGCGGCGCGGCCATGCCACGGCGCGCGAATGCAAACTGCGCCATATTGGCGATGCGGTCCGCCTGCGACACATCATCATAGCGGATCAGCGGCGCATCCAGATCCCCAAGGGCGTCGGCGGGAACAAGTTTCGGCTTGGACATTTGCGCGGTCATCCCGGTCATCTTGGCCAGATAAGCGTGGTCGCGCGGGCCGGGAACCGCGACGTAATAGGGCAAGCCCTGGGTCAGGCTTGCCGCCTGGAATGCGGACACGCCGATGGCCGGAATGCCCAACCCCATGGCCAAGCCGCGCGCCGCGGACACGGAAATGCGGATTCCGGTGAAATTGCCGGGCCCGATGCCGACGCCGATGGCGTCCAGGTCCGGCCAGGTCAGGTGGCGTTCGGCCAGAAATTCTTCGAGCATCGGCATCAGCCGTTCGGCTTGCCCGCGGGCCATATCTTCGATCCGCGTCGCGACCGGCCCGATATCGGCCAGGTCCGGTTTGTCGGATGCACCCGGTTTGTCGGTTGGGCTGGGCAGCCCGCGTGCTGAAACGATCAGTCCCGCCAAACAGGCGGGACCGGACGTATCAAATACCAGGATTTTTGGACTGCCTGCCGTCATGGATGCATCATGCTGCGACGGGCCGCACCTCAAGCACCTCGGGGATGAAGTGGCGCAGCAGGTTTTCAATGCCCATCTTCAGCGTCAGCGTCGATGACGGGCAGCCAGCGCAGGCGCCTTGCATGTGCAGATAAACCACGCCGCGATCAAACCCGTGAAAGGTGATATCGCCGCCATCCTGCGCCACGGCCGGGCGTACGCGGGTGTCCAGCAGTTCCTTGATCTGTTCGACGATATCGCCATCGGGGCCGTCATGTTCGGCATGACCGGCGGCGGCGTTATCGCCTTCGATGACCGGTGCACCGGACTGGAAATGTTCCATGATCGCGCCCAGAAGGCTGGGCTTGATGTGATCCCAATCGACATTTTCGGATTTGGTGACCGTTACGAAATCATTGCCAAGGAACACGCCGGTCACGCCATCAACAGCGAACAGGCGCTGCGCCAGCGGACTTTTCGCGGCGGTGTCGGCGGACGGAAAATCAGCGGTGCCGGACTCCAGAACGGTATGCCCGGGCAGGAACTTCAACGTCGCGGGGTTCGGGGTTGATTCTGTCTGAATAAACATAGCGTTTCCTTAGCGTTCTGGTCAGATATATGCGCTGTGCGGCCGGGAAAGTCAATAACTTAGAACAATTCTAAATCCCTCAGGTAATCGCTTCCAGACGCTCTTTGGACATCTCGCCGGGCACGACTGTGATCGGGATTGGCAAGCTGCCCGACCGTTTCGTCAACTGCGACACCAGCGGGCCGGGGCCGGACTTGTCGTCGCCCGCGCCCAGCACCAACACGCCGATATCGGGGTCTTCTCTGACCTGGCTGAAAATCTCTGGCACCGCGTCACCTTCGCGGATCACCAGTTCGGGGTCGATGCCCTGCCGGTCGCGCATCCATTTGGCAAAGACCTCGAAATGGGCGACGATACGTTCGCGCGCTTCTTCGCGCATGATGTCGCCGACACCGATCCAGTGGTTGAATTCTTCGGGTGGGATTACCGACAGAATCGTCACCCCGCCCCCTGTGTGCGCCGCCCGCATCGCGGCAAAGCGCATGGCGTTCAGGCATTCGCGGCTATCGTCGAGAATGACGAGGAATTTGCGCATACGGTCTGTCCCTTGCAGTTCGCGCCGATGATGACCGAGGATATGGTCTTAGGCAACACGGCCCTTTCGCGGGCGCAAAACAAGGCGCAATGTTTCTGAAATCAACGCCAGCAGCAGCCCGAATGTGGCCGCGATCAGCGACAGCGCGACCAGTGCGGCGCGGCTCAGACGGGTCAGCGCACGAAATGCCCGCGATTTGCCCAGAACATGCAGCGTGGCGCGGGTGCTGGCGCCCTGCGTTTCGGCCAGGTTCGCCAGTTTGCGCGCATCGTCGGGGCTGTCGATATAGCGGGCCAGCACCAGCGCATCTGCGGTTGATGTCGCGGCGCGCACCCGCCCCATGTCGCCCGCCAGCGCGCCCAGCGCCGCCAGTTTGGCCATATCGACGCTGTCTTGCACCGGGGTGCGCCCGACCAGCGCGCCGGGCAGGGCAGGCCAGTCGATATCGATATCCGCGGCGCGCCGCAGGCTATGGGAAAACGCGGGCGTAATCGCCCCCATCCGCCGCGCGGCGCGCAGCACCGAAGCCCCCGCCTTGATCGTCAGCGAACTGCCCCCCGACGCGACGGCCAACCCGGTCGCCGCCAGCCCGGTGACGGCAAGGCCCGCGTCCAGCTTGTCGACCGCGCGCCCCATCGCGGCGTCCGTTCCAGCGCGGCGCAGGGCGTTCAGATCGCCCAGCGGGCTCAGTTCGACGGGGATGGCGCAGGCGGCCATTTCGGCGATGCGCTTGCAGGTTGCGATATCATAGGCACAGGCCGCACAATCGCGCACCGTGGCCTGTACGCTTTCTTCGCGGGCGGCAAAGGCGGCCATTTCGTGCAGCAGCGCCGGGTCAGGTTGGATCCCGTGCCCGAGCGCAAGATCGAGCACCAGTTGCAGGCGGTCATAATCCTGTGCCTCCAGCGCCACCCGCAGATCGGCATCGACCCATTCAGGGGTGACGCGCCAGGCCGTGGCCCGTGCCAGCGCCCGGTTTGCGCCCTGTTGGCTGCGTTCCACCATCATTTGCGCCAAGGGGTTGGCCTGTAGCGCCCAGATGGTTGCGCCCGCCGAAGCCAGAGTGACGAGCAGCAAAAGACGATGGACCAAACGGATCATGACGGCGCCCCCCTTGGTGCACGATAGCGCCGCCAGATGGGCGATATAAGGGGCAACGCAAAACCCCGGCGGGCGACCGCCGGGGTTCGAACGGGCCGAAATTTCCCGTCTGTTCTTGCGATGTCGCCGCATGCGCCAGTTCTGAAATGCGGGCGCGGTTGGGATGGGACACGGGATTGGGCGCCACCGCGTGCTCTAGCTTAGGTCGGGATTGATTCTGCGCGATGACCCGTGCGTGTCACTTGCGTGACATCGTCTGGACGCATCAGAATCCGGGCGTAACCGAACCCGGGCGCGACAGAACCCGGGCGCAACAAAACCCGGACCTAACGGACAAACCCCACGATATCGTAGGTTTTTTTCAAGACCGGCTCGGCGATATTGCGGGCCTGCTCCGCGCCGCGGCGCAACACCGCGTCAATTTCGCCCGGTTGATCCATCAGGCGGGCCATTTCGCCGCTGATCGGGGCCAGTTTTTCCACCGCCAGTTCGGCCAGCGCGGGTTTGAACCGCCCCCAACCGGCGCCGGCATACTCGGCGATCACCTGCTGGGGCGTCTGATCGGACAGCCCGGCGTAGATATCGACAAGGTTGCGCGCTTCGGGGCGGTCTTTCAGCCCCTCAAGATCGCTTGGGAGCGGTTCGGGATCGGTGCGCGCCTTTTTGAACTTTTTTGCGATGGCGTCGGCGTCATCGGTCATGTTGATCCGCTCCATGTCGCTTTCGCCAGATTTCGACATCTTTTTCGTCCCGTCCCGCAGGTTCATCACGCGCATGGCCGGGCCCTCGATCACGGGGATGGTTTCGGGGAAAAAGTCGACCTTGAAGTCGTGGTT
The DNA here is from genome assembly GCF_049943335.1 of Aliiroseovarius sp. PTFE2010. Lineage (NCBI taxonomy): Bacteria > Pseudomonadati > Pseudomonadota > Alphaproteobacteria > Rhodobacterales > Paracoccaceae > Aliiroseovarius > Aliiroseovarius sp. PTFE2010. The sequence continues at coordinate 337,177 of NZ_JBNFVY010000002.1, read as the reverse complement.
GAATTTGTTGGCGATGTCGCGGGTCAATTCGACATGCTGTTTCTGGTCTTCGCCCACCGGCACGTGGGTGGCATGATACAGCAGGATGTCCGCCGCCATCAGCGACGGGTAGGCATACAGCCCCAGCGACACTTTTTCCGTGTTCGATCCGGCCTTGTCCTTGAACTGGGTCATCCGGTTCATCCAGCCCACGCGGGCCACGCAGTTGAAAATCCAGGCCAGCTCGGCATGGCCCGATACCTGCGATTGGTTGAACAGGATCGATTTTGCCGGGTCGATGCCGCTGGCGATAAAGGCGGCAGCAACCTCGCGCGTGGCGCGGGTCAGGGCGGCGGGGTCTTGCCAGACGGTGATCGCGTGCATGTCGACGACGCAATACACCGTCTCCATCCCTTCATCCTGCATGGCGACCCAACGCTTGATCGCGCCCAGGTAATTGCCCAGGGTCAGCCCGCCCGAGGGTTTGATCCCCGAAAAGACGCGCGGTGTGAATGCAGTTTGCGACATCTGTTTGCTCCATCTGGATTTATGCGCCGGGCTGGCTTACCCATGCAGGCAAAGGGCGTCAAGGAAGCGCCAGCACACCAGGGAGCCCGAGCAGATGCCCGATCCGGCCAAAGACGAAATTCCATTCAACCCCTTGCCGCCTATGGTGATCGCCCTTGCCGTCGTGCTGGGCGCGATCGAACTGGTGTTTCAGGCCGGCAGCGCGGGGATAATCGGCGGGCAGGCCGGGATCGGTCTGCGGGCCGAGGCCGTGGATGCCTTTGGCTTTTCAGCCCCGTTGATGGATCTGGTGGCCGATCGTGGGGCCTGGTCGGCTGAGGTGCTGATGCGGTTCGTGACCTATGCCTTCGTGCATGTATCGGCCACGCATGTAATTTTCGTGATCGTGTTCCTGCTGGCGCTTGGCAAGATGGTGGGCGAGACTTTTGGCAATATTGCCGTTCTGGTGATCTTTCTTGCCGCGTCCGCAGTTGGCGCGCTGGCGTTCTGGTTGCTGACCGGCACCCAGGCGCGGTTGATCGGCGGGATGCCGGGGGCCTACGGCATGATCGGGGGCTATACTTTCATGCTTTGGGTCGGGCTGGGCGCGCTGCATCAAAACCAGATGCGGGCGTTCACGCTGATCGCTTTTCTGATGGGGATTCAACTGCTCTTCGGTCTGCTGTTCGGCGGGCCACCTGATTGGGTGGCGGATCTGGCGGGCTTTGCCACGGGGTTCGTTGTCGCGGCCCTGTTTGTGCCGGGCAGCGGCACGGCGATGCTGAAGCGTTTGCGGCGGCGCTGACGCGCTCAGCTGGTCGGGCCGCGCCTAAGCGAATCGCGGATTTCCCGCAGGCTGACCGCACCGATGGCCAGGCCGCTCCCGCCATAGGCAAGCATCGACAGGGCCACCAGAACCAAAAGCGCCAGCGCCCGCATCCCGCCGCCCGCGGCAAACCAGGGGGCCAGCCATTGCGCCAGGCCCCAGGTGATTGCGCCCATCAGCGCCGATGCCGCCAGGATACCCAGCGTGCGCCGTTTCAGCCGCGCATCGGGCTTGGTCGCATCGCCCATCCGGCGCGATCCGCGCCATAGCAGCACCACCATGACCCAGCCCGCGGCCGAGGTCGCAATGGCCGCCGCCAGATAGCCCAGAACCGGGGCCAGCCCGATGGCTACCACCGCGTTCACCACCATCGCAACCAACGCATAGCGAAACGGGGTCTTGGTGTCTTCGCGTGCGAAAAAGGCCGGTTGCAGCACCTTTTGGATCACGAAGGCGGGCAGGCCCAGCCCGTAGATCGCCACCACAAGCGCCGTGGCGCGCGCGTCTTGTTCGGTAAACCTGCCGCGTTCGAACAGGGTCGAAATCAGCTCGTACGGGATGACGATCAGGGCGACGGCAGCGGGCACGGTAAACAGCAGCGCGAATTCGAAGGCGCGGTTGAACGCATTCTTGCCGCCCGCGTCATCGCCCGCGCGCAGGCGGCGCGACAGATCGGGCAGCAGGACCACGCCAATGGCGATGGCAATCACGCCCAAGGGCAGTTGATAGAGCCGATCGGCCAGGTTCAGATACTGGATCGAGCCTTCGAAAAAGCTGGCGACTTGCCGACCCACCAGCAAGTTGACCTGGACCACCCCGCCCGCCAGCGCCGCCGGGGCCGCAATGATTGCCAGGCGTTTCATTTCGGGCGAAAAATGCGGCCACCTGGGGCGCAGGTCATACCCGGCCCTGGCCGCCGCACGCCAGACCAGCGCAAGCTGGGCGATGCCGGCCACCGGCACGGCCCAGGCAAGCGCATCGCCCACCGGATACCCCATCTGGCGCGCCCACAGCATGGCCGCGATCAGCACAATGTTCAGCAAAACCGGCGCCGCGGCGGCGGCCGCGAACCGCCCCGTCGCGTTCAGCACGCCCGACAGCAACGCAGCAAGGGAAATGAACAGCATATAGGGAAACACGATCCGCCCATAGCCGACCGCCAGATCGAACCGTTCGTCCCCGGCGAAACCGGACGCCATCGCCAGCACCAGCCAGGGCATCGCAAGCTGCGCCAAAACGGTCAGAACGATCAGGATCGACCCAAGCGCGGCCATCGCGTCCTGCGCATAGCTTTTGGCATCTTCGCCTGCTTCGACGCGTTTGGCGAACTGCGGCACAAAGGCCATGTTGAAGGCGCCTTCGGCAAAAAAGCGGCGGAACATGTTGGGTAGGGAAAAGGCGATGACAAAAGCTTCGGCCACGGGGCCGGCGCCCAGATAGGCCGCAAACAGGATGTCACGCAAAAAGCCCAGAACGCGGCTGGCCAGCGTCCAGACGCCCACGGTCAAAAAACCGCGCATCAGGCGGATCGGCTTCATCAAGCGGCGTCCGACGCGCGTTTCGCCCCGGCCTTGATCGCGTCGCGCAGCTTGTTGGCCAGTGCCTTTTGCTTGACCTCAGAGTGCAGTTTCAGCCCGAACATATCCTTGACGTAAAACGTATCGACGGCCTGCGTGCCATAGGTGGCGATCTGGGCCGACGCGATCGACAGGTTGTTGGCCGCCAGCGTCCGCGACAGATCATAGAGCAGGCCGGGCCGGTCGCGGGTGTCGACCTCGATCATGGTGTAGATTTCCGAGCCGTCGTTGTCGAAGCTGATCGCGGTTGTGTGGCTGAACTTGCTTTCGCGTTTTTTGATGATGTCGCGTTTGACCAGTTCGTCGCGCGCGACGACTTCGCCCAGCAATGTCTTGTGAATCATCTGGCGCAGGCGGGGCAGGCGCGCTTCCTCGTAGGGATGGCCATCGGCATCCTGGATCCAGAACACGGCCGACACGTAGCCGTCTTTCGACGTGAAGGTGCGCGCATCGACGACGTTGGCGCCGACCAGCGCCAGCGCCCCGGCCAGCCGCGAAAAGATCCCCGGGTGGTCGGTCATGCAGAAGACCGCGCGGGTTGCATCCCGGTCTTGGTCCAGCATCAGGTCGATGTTGATTTCGCTGTCTTCGACGTCACGCAGCAGCTTGGCCACGGCGACGTGAACCGAGGTTGGCAGACCTTGCCAATAGGGGCCGTAGTGGCGGTTCACTTCGGTGCGCACATCCTTTGCCGACCACCCGGACAGCTCGGCGCGCAAGGCGCGCTTTGCCTCGCCCTCGCGGGCGTCGCGGTTGACGGCCTCAAGCCCGTGTTCCAGCGCGTCGGCTGTCATCCGGTAGAGATTGCGCAGCAAGGCGGCCTTCCAGTTGTTCCATGTGCCGGGGCCCACGCCGCGAATATCGCACACGGTCAGCACCGTCAGCAGATCCAGCCGTTTCTTGGTTTTCACCGCCTTGGCAAAATCGCGCAGGGTGCGCGGGTCGGACAGGTCACGTTTCTGCGCCATGTCGGACATCAGCAGGTGATAGCGCACCAGCCATTCCACGGTTTCACATTCCTGCGGACGCAGCCCCAGGCGCGGCGCGACCTTGCGCGCGATCTGGGCGCCCAGGATGGAATGGTCTTCGTTGCGGCCCTTGCCGATGTCGTGCAGCAGCAAGGCAACGTAGAGCACCTTGCGGTTCACGCCATCCTCAAGGATTTTCGACGCGATCGGCAGTTCTTCGACCAGGCCCCCGCGTTCGATCTGCGACAGGGTGCTGATACACTGGATCGTGTGTTCGTCCACGGTATAGTGGTGGTACATGTTGAACTGCATCATGGCGACGATGGCCTGAAATTCAGGGATAAAGGCGCCCAGCACCCCCAGTTCGTTCATCCGGCGCAGCCCGCGTTCGGGGTTGCCGTATTTCACAAGGATTTCAAGAAACACCTGCGCGGCTTCGGGCCGGTTGCGCATTTCATCGTCGATCAGGTTCAGGTTGGCGGTAATCAGGCGCATCGCATCGGGGTGGATCAACAGCCCGGTTCGCAGCGCTTCCGCAAAAAGACGCAGCAGGTTCAGCTTGTCCGACAGAAAGGCCGCGTTGTCTGCAATGGCCAGACGACCGTTTACGATGTGATAGCCGGCAGATGGCTTGCGGCGGCGTTTGAACAGGCCTTGCAGGCGGGGGGGCGTCTTGACGTGCTGGCCTTCGAGCGAGGTAAGCAAGATCCGCGTCAGCTCTCCGACCACGGTCGCGTGACGGAAATAATCCTGCATGAAATGTTCGACCGCGCGTCGCCCGCCCCGGTCCGAATAGCCCATGCTTTCGGCCACGGCGACCTGCATGTCGAAGGTCAGCTGGTCCATGGCGCGGTCTGCGATCAGATGCAGGTGGTTGCGCACGGCCATCAGGAACGTTTCTGCTGCGCGAAAGCGGGTGAATTCTTCGGTCGTGAACACGCCGTGATCCACCAGTTCCCCGACATCGCGCACGTTTTCCACGTATTTCGCGATCCAGAACAGGGTTTGCAGGTCACGCAGCCCGCCTTTGCCTTCCTTGACGTTCGGTTCGACCACGTAGCGCTGGTTGCCGCGTTTCTTCAGCCGCTCGGTGCGTTCCTCAAGCTTGGCTTCCACGAATTCCGACGCCGAGCCTTCCACGATGTCCGATTGAAACCGTGCGCGCAATTCTTCGGCCAATGGCGCGTATCCGCACAAGAACCGCTGTTCCAGCAGGGCCGTGCGGATGGTGAAATCCTCGCGCCCCAAACGCACGCAATCCTTGATGGTGCGCGAAGCATGACCGACCTTCAGGTGGAGATCCCAGAACATGTACAGGCAGCTTTCGATCACGCTTTCGGCCCAGCCGGTGATCTTGTAGGGGCTGATGAACAGCAGATCGACGTCTGAATAGGGGGCCATTTCGCCGCGCCCGTATCCGCCCACGGCCAGCACCGCCAGACGTTCGCCCGAGGTCGGGTTGGGGCGCGGGTGCAGATGTTCGATGGACACCGCCACCACCGCGCCGACAAGACAGTCGGTCAGCCAGGCATAGGCGCGCTCGGCGGGGCGGGCGTGGCTGGGGCCGGGGTTTGCTGCGATGGCGTTTGCAATCGCTGCGCGCCCGTCATTCATCGCATCGGACAGCTGTGCGACGACGGCCTTGCGCAACTCAGCCGCAGGCAGGTCCGAAGCGATCCGCGTTTGCAGCGCCGCGATCAACCCGTCCACGTCCAAAATGGCGTCGGTCGGGCAGATCAGGTCATCCGTCTGCGCAGGGAAATATGCGGTGAATGGCGATTTGGGGCGGGCCGGATCAGAATCCGGCGCCGCCGAAACGTCTTGGGGCAGGGTCAATTTCGATTACCTGATTGTTCTGGATGGTCGCAATGGACAGACCGCGTTCATTCGTACCATCGGGCAAAAGACGGAAGATACCGTTTACGCCGGCAAAGCCGGACGCGCGCGTCAGTCCCGTGGTGGTCAGGGCGTCCGGGTCACCCGATTGGATCAGCGCGCCAATGGCCGCAATCCCGTCATAGGCCAAGCCTGCGGTCGGCAGCGGCGGCTGCCCGTAGGTGCTGTTATAGCGCTGCGAGAAATTGGCGGCCATGGCCCGGTCCGGGACGGCGAACCAGCCGCCCTGAAGGCCCGGCAAGGTCACGGCTGACGCGGGAATGTCCCACCGTTGCAGGCCCAGCCACTGAATCCGGTCAGGCCCGGCGCCGTTTTCCGGCAGCAACTGCGCAAGGAACGGCAGCGCCCCGTCATTGCCGGACGCCAAGAACAGCGCATTGGCGCCCGAATTCTTGACGGTGTTGGCAATGCTCTTCGTGGCTTGGACGATGCCTTGCTGCGACATCTCGAAGCTTTCGGTGGCCACGACGGTGCCGCCGACGTTGGCCATGGCGCGGGCGATGGCGTCGGCGCCGATCTCTTCGGCGGGGCTTTGGCCATGCACGACCACGGCCGCTGATTTGCCGCGCGAGGCCGCGTAGCTGGCCAGCCGGTTGGCCGTGTTCTGGAACGTCGGGCCAAGCACGAACACGTTGCCGCCGGCCACGGCGGTGTTGTTCGAAAATGCCAGCACGTTCACGTTTTTCTTGGCAGCCGCCACGCCGGCCGCTGCAGCATTCTGCGCATAGAGCGGCCCAAGAATGATCTTGGCGCCGTCATTCACCGCGTTCGTTGCCGCGATGGCGGCCTGATTGGCATCCCCCCCCGTCGGGTAGACGCGCAGGTCGATATTTGCGTTCCCCAGATCGGCAACCGCCAGGCGCGCCGCGTTTTCCAGCGACTGGGCCACGATATTGTCACCATCCGTTGCCGAGCCCGCCGGAACCAGCAGCGCGACCTGGACAGGTTCGCCGGAATCGATCCGCTGACCGGACCCGCCAGGCAAGGTGAAGGCCCCCGGATCACAAGCGGCAAGAGCGACAACAGATCCCGCGAGTGCGAATCGGGTCAGTGACTTGCGGGCGCGGCGCAAAAAGGCAAACATGGGCGAAATCTCACTCCGGTAAGGGCTACAACAGATGACAGCGTCGGCATTCCCACGCGACACTAAGCATATGCGCGTTAAAGGTAAACGCCACCAAGGGGAACTTGGCCGATGAATTGGCAGAAGGTGCCGCTTTGCGCTGGCCTGACGTTCGTGGCCACGCCGATCGGGTCGGCGCGCGATATCACGCTTCGGGCACTGGATGTTCTGGCATCTGCCGACGTTCTGGCCGCCGAAGACACGCGCACCCTGCGCCACCTGATGGAAATCCACGGTGTGCCCTTGGCTGATCGCCCGATGATTGCCTACCACGATCACAACGGCGCCGACGTCCGCCCCCGCCTGATCCGCCTGATGCAGGATGGCAAATCGCTGGCCTACGCATCCGAAGCTGGAACCCCTGCCATCGCCGATCCCGGCTTTACCCTAGCCCGCGACGCGCTCGAACAGGGTCTGCCGGTCACGTCCGCGCCCGGGCCCTCGGCGGTCATCACCGCGCTATCGATTGCGGGCCTGCCGACGGACCGGTTCCTGTTTGCCGGCTTTCTTCCGCCGGCCAAAGGCGCACGGGGGCAGGCGCTGGGCGAACTGGGCGCGGTGCCTGCGACGCTGGTGATCTATGAATCCCCGAAACGCGTTCACCGGACCTTAAACGAGATGTGCGAGGCATGGGGGAATGATCGGCAGGGCGCCGTCTGCCGCGAACTGACCAAGAAATTCGAAGAGGTCAAACGGGGCACCCTGGCCGAGCTGGCTGATTGGTGCGCCGGGCGGTCCCTGAAGGGCGAGGTTGTGTTGCTGGTCGATCGCGACCGGCGCCAAGCCACCGGCGAGGATATGGAGAGCGCGTTGGAAACCGCGATGCAGACAATGTCGGTCAAGGATTCGGCCACCGCCGTGTCCGAGGCGCTGGGCCTGCCACGGCGCAAGGTCTACCAGGCCGCGCTGGCCATGGCCAAGGACGATCAATGAGCCGCGCCGCGCGCGGACGGTTGGGCTATCACGCGGGCCTGTCCGCAGAAGCCATCGTGGAACAGGATTACCTGCGGCGCGGCTACAGCCTTGCGCAGCGGCGCTATCGGGGTCCGGGCGGTGAAATCGATCTGATCGTGCGCGGGCGCGACAGCGTCATCTTTGTCGAAGTCAAAGCCAGCAAGACCCATGCGCAAGCGGCGGCGCGCGTCAGTGCCCGCCAAGCCGCGCGCATCCAGACATCTGCATCCGCCTTCGTGGCGAACGAGCCGGCCGGCCAGCTGACCGATATGCGCTTCGATGTCGCGCTGGTGGATGCCAGCGGCGCGATCGAAATTCTGGAAAACGCGTTCATGTGATTGATTATACCCACGCGCTGCCCCATCTTCCGGGCAAACAAGCCAAGGAGACGCCCACGTGGCCCTGAACGTCGCCATCCAGATGGACCCCGTCGAAGCCATCGACATCAACGCCGACAGCACCTTTCGCATTGCCATCGAAGCGCAGGCGCGTGGCCATTCGCTGTTCTACTACACGCCCGACAAGTTGGCCTTTGAAGATGGCCGCGTGACCGCGCGTGGCTGGCCACTGGAGCTGCGGCGCGAAGTCGGCAACCACTATACCCTGGGCGAAGAACAGGTCGTCGATCTGGCCGACATGGACGTGGTCTGGCTGCGCCAGGATCCGCCCTTTGACATGGGCTACATCACCACCACGCACCTGCTGGAAATGATCGGCGGCAAGACGCTGGTGGTCAACGATCCGTTTTGGGTGCGCAACAGCCCCGAAAAGCTGCTGGTCTTGCGTTTTCCTGACCTGACGCCCCCGACCACCATTGCGCGCGATCTGCAGACTCTGAAGGAATTCAAGCACAAGCACGGCGATATCATCCTCAAACCGCTCTACGGAAATGGCGGTGCGGGGGTGTTCCGTCTGGACCCGAACGACCGCAACCTCAGCTCGCTGCACGAGCTGTTCACCGGCATCAACAACGAGCCGCTGATCGCGCAAAAATTCCTGCCCGATGTGTCCAATGGCGACAAGCGCGTGATCCTGGTCGACGGCGAACCGGTGGGCGCGATCAATCGCGTCCCGCAGGCGGGTGAGACCCGTTCGAACATGCATGTAGGCGGGCGGCCCGAAAAGATCGCGCTGTCCGATCGCGACCGCGAGATTTGCGCCGCCATCGGCCCGGTGCTGCGCGAAAAAGGCCAGATCTTCGTGGGTATCGACGTGATCGGCGACTATCTGACGGAAATCAACGTGACCTCGCCCACGGGGATTCAGGAATTGGAACGTTTTGACGGCACCAACGTCGCCCAACTGCTGTGGGAAGCGATCGAGGCCAAGCTCTAGGCGTCTGGCGCGCCGATCATCCGAAAGCTGAGCGCTTCAGCCAGATGGGGCAGGCGCACATCCTGTGCGCCATCCAGATCGGCGATGGTGCGCGCCACGCGCAATACCCGATGATAGCCGCGGGCCGACAGGGCGAACCGGTCGGCGGCGCGTGCCAGCAGGGCCGTACCGTCTGCACAGGGGGTTGCGATTTCGTCCAGCAGGGGGCCCTGCGCATCAGCGTTGGTGCGCACCCCCGCCATCCCATCATAGCGCGCGCTTTGCACGGCCTGCGCCGCAGTCACGCGGGCCGCGATCTGGGCAGACGTTTCCCCGCTGGCCGGCAGGTCGAGGTCTTGAAACCCGACGGGGGGCACTTCGAGGCGCAGATCGAACCGGTCCATCAGCGGCCCCGATATCTTGCCCATGTAATCTTCGCCGCACAGCGGCGCTTTCGAGCAGGCCCGGGCGGCATCGAACAGGTGCCCGCAACGGCATGGATTTGCGGCGGCCACCAGCATGAAGCGGCTGGGATAGCGGATATGGGCATTGGCGCGGGCCACCGTGATTTCGCCGGTTTCAATCGGTTGGCGCAGTGTTTCCAGAACGCCGCGCGGGAATTCGGGGAATTCATCCATGAACAGCACACCATTGTGGGCCAGCGACACTTCGCCCGGCTTGGCACCGCGCCCGCCCCCGACGATGGCCGCCATGGACGCGGTGTGATGGGGTTCGCGAAACGGACGCGTGCGGGTCAGCCCGCCGTCGCCCAGCAGCCCCGCGACCGAGTGGACCATCGAAGTTTCCAGCGCCTCGATCGGTGACAGCGGCGGCAAAATCCCCGGCAGGCGCGCGGCTAGCATCGATTTGCCCGAACCCGGCGCGCCGATCATGAACAGGTGGTGGCGCCCCGCCGCCGCGATTTCCAGCGCCCGTTTGGCGCGCTCTTGCCCCTTTACGTCGCGCATGTCGCCGCGAAGGTCGACCTCTGGCGGCTGACCCGGTTCGGCCGATGGCAGGACCGACTGGCCCGTCAGGTGCTGCATCGCGCCGTGCAGCGATTGCGGCGCGATCACGTTCGCCGCGCCGACCCATGCCGCTTCGCCGGCGCAGGGTTTGGGACACAGCAGGATCGCGTCATCTTCGGCCGCAGTCATTGCGGCCGGCAGCGCGCCATTGACCGCGACCAGCGATCCGTCCAACGACAGTTCACCCAGTGCGACCACGTTTTCAAGCTGGTCAGCGGGGATCACACCAATGGCCCCCATGACCGCCAGCGCAATCGGCAGATCAAAGTGCGACCCTTCCTTGGGCATATCCGCTGGGGAAAGGTTCACCGTGACCTTTTTCGACGGCAGCGCGATGGCCATTGCGCCCAAGGCGGCGCGGATGCGTTCGCGCGCTTCTGACACGGCCTTGTCGGGCAGGCCAACCACGGAAAACGACGGCAGGCCGGGCGACACCGCGCATTGAACTTCGATGCGTTTGGCCTCGACCCCTTCGAAGGCAACTGAATACGTGCGCACCACCATGTCCGGCTCCTTCTGAACGGAACATGGTTAACGCCGGCACCGTTAGCAAAGGGTTAACCCGTCAGGGCCAAAGCGGCCCGGGCCGGGGGCTGGGGAGGATATCAACCGCGTCGGGCGCCGGGATACTGGATGTGGCCGGCCGCCCGTCAGCCAACGCCGCAGGACCGACCCGATGCGCCTCCACGTAGGGCAGGGTAGGGTCCGGTTCGCCGCACCATCTGGCGGGCCATGGGCAATGCGAAAAGCGCGGCGATGCGCCCAAGGCGCGTCTGCAAACGGCAGGTGATACCATGGCGCCCGTCCTGTCGTAGGCACGCCTGTGCGGGGCAGGCGAGATGCAACACCTCAAACCGGGGCTAAATCACGCGGCGCGCTGCCTTTGTGACGTTCCATCAGCTGTGCGATCCTGCGCAACCAGTGTGCGTCGCGGCAAACAGCGCGTTTCATCTGTGGTTACTGTCATATATAAGTGACGGATTATATGTAATAATATATGGATTTACCTCGGGCAGGCCGTGCCGCCGTAGTGCGTTTTGTCACGAATTCCCAAGATTTCGTGAAACCGAATGTCATCCAGATGCGTTAACTTTGCGTAATAGGTCTCACAAGGTCCCGAGATGGGCCGGCAGACAGGGAAAAATAAAATGGCTCTCGACGCACCACTCGACAAATCGTTTACCCGCAAGGCGATGAAGGCAGAACTGCTCGATGCGGAAACCGAAAAGCAACTGGCCATCGCCTGGCGTGACCACCGCGACGAGGCTGCGCTACATCGCCTTGTGACCGCGTATATGCGTCTGGCCATTTCCATGGCGGCCAAGTTCAAACGCTATGGCGCGCCCATGAACGATCTGATCCAGGAGGCCGGACTAGGGCTGATGAAAGCGGCCGACAAGTTCGACCCGGAACGCGGTGTGCGGTTTTCGACCTACGCGATCTGGTGGATCAAGGCATCGATCCAGGATCACGTGATGCGGAACTGGTCAATGGTGCGCACCGGATCGACCAGCAGCCAGAAATCCCTGTTTTTCAACATGCGCCGCGTTCAGGCCCGTCTTGAACGCGAGGCGATGGGCCGCGGTGAAACGTTGGACCGGCACCAGTTGCACCAGTTGATTTCCATGGAAGTGGGCGTGCCGATGCGAGACGTGGAAATGATGGACGGCCGGCTGGCCGGCTCGGACTTTTCGCTGAACGCAACGCAGAAGGCCGACGAGGATGGTCGGGAATGGATCGACACGATCATGGACGATGACGCGCCTGGCGCTGACGACGTCGCCCGCGATCAGGATCTGCGCACCCTGCGCCAATGGCTTGCCGATGCGATCGGGGCCTTGCCCGAGCGCGAGCGTCTGATTGTCCGCGCCCGCAAACTGGCGGATGAACCGCGCACCCTGGAAAGTCTGGGCGAAGAACTGAACCTGTCCAAGGAGCGGGTCCGCCAGCTTGAGGTCGCGGCCCTGACCAAGATGCGCAAAACGCTGGAAACGCAGGGCGAAGGTCTGAAAGTCCTTATCGAATAGCCCTTTTTCTGCTCGCAACTTGTCCAGCGATCCCAGCGTGCACGCGGGGCAGATCCCGCGCATCCGCTTGCCCTGTGGCGCATGCGCGCCTATTGTCAGCGCGTTGACCGCGCAGGAGCAGGCAAGATGCTGGCAAACAAGCGAATTCTATTGATTATCGGGGGCGGGATCGCCGCGTTCAAAGCGCTCGACCTGATCCGACGGCTGCGTGAACAGGGCGCTAGCGTTACGCCCGTTCTGACACGCGCGGCCGAGCAGTTTGTCACGCCCTTGTCCGCCAGCGCGCTGGCGGCGAACAAGGTGTACCGCGACCTTTTCGATCTGACCGACGAAGCGGAAATGGGCCATATCGAACTGTCCCGCTCGGCCGACCTGATCGTGGTCGCGCCGGCCACCGCCGACCTGATGGCCAAGATGGCGAATGGTCATGCCGATGATCTGGCTTCGACCCTGCTTCTGGCAACGGACACCCCGGTCCTGATCGCCCCGGCGATGAACGTGCGGATGTGGCAGCACCCGGCTACGCAGCGCAACCTTGCCACGTTGATCGACGACGCGATCACCGTCGTCGGCCCGGATGATGGCACCATGGCTTGCGGCGAATTCGGGCCCGGGCGCCTGTCGGACGTGCCCGATCTGGTTGCCGCGATCGTGGCCCGGCTGTCGGACGGACCGCTCAAAGGCAAGCATATTCTCGTCACCTCGGGGCCCACGCATGAACCGATTGACCCGGTGCGCTACATTGCCAACCGCTCATCCGGCGCGCAGGGCACGGCGGTCGCGGCGGCGCTTGCCGCGCTGGGCGCGCAGGTCACGTTCGTCACCGGCCCGGCCGACATCGCCCCGCCCCAGGGTGTGCAGGTCGTGCCCGTAGAAACCGCCAAACAGATGCTGGATGCGGTCAATTCAGCCTTGCCCGCCGATGCCGCCGTGTTCGCCGCGGCTGTTGCCGATTGGCGCGTGGCATCGCAGAGCGCCAGCAAGATCAAGAAAAAGAACGGCGCGTTGCCATCGCTGCAATTCGAGGAAAACCCCGACATCCTTGCCACGGTGGCCCAAGGCAAGACCCGCCCGCAACTGGTGGTGGGTTTTGCGGCTGAAACCGACGATGTGATCGCCCACGCCACTGCCAAGCGCGAACGCAAGGGGTGCGACTGGATCGTCGCCAACGATGTGTCGCCCGCTACCGGGATCATGGGGGGCGCCGACAACACGGTCACCCTGATCACCGACGATGGCGCAGAAGATTGGCCCAAGATGTCCAAGCCCGAGGTTGCCCGCAAGCTGGCAGCCCGTATCGCCGAGGCGCTGAAATGACCGTGATCCGATGCGCATACCTGGACGGGGCCGACACGGACATCCCGCTGCCATCCTATGAGACATCGGGCGCTGCCGGCGCAGATCTGCGGGCCAACCTGGCCATCGATGATCGCCCCGCCGGGCTGGTGCTGGCGCCGGGGGCGCGGGCCATTGTGCCGACCGGGCTGCGCGTTGAAATTCCCGAAGGGTTTGAAATGCAGATCCGGGCGCGCTCTGGTCTGGCGGCGAAACATGGCGTCGCGTTGGCCAACGGTATCGGCACGATCGATGCGGATTATCGCGGGCCTTTGGGGGTGATCCTGATCAACCATGGTCACGATCCCTTTGTGGTTGAGCACGGCATGCGGATCGCGCAGGTGGTCATCGCCCCGGTCGTGCGCGCGGCGTTCCAAACCGGTCAGAGCCTGTCGGACACCGGGCGCGGGGCGGGCGGTTTCGGATCGACCGGAACATGATTCTGATCGTCATCCTTGCCGCCGCGATCTGGTGGGGGGGAAACGCAATCGGGCTGTCCCGCCGCCTGCGCATCGGCCTGTTGGCTTTGATCTACGTGGCGATCTTGATCAACCTGGCCTTGATGCCCGAAAGCGCACGCATCCTGAACGGATCGGCGGGGGAATGGCTGGTGCTGGGCGGCGCAGCCTTGCTGGCGTTGGGCTATTTGCGGGGGCTGGCATGGGTGCGCAAACGAACACGCGATCCGCAACCCGCGCCTGACTTGGCCGGCCCGTTCAACCGCCAAGAGCTGGAAAGATACGCGCGCCACATCGTCCTGCGCGAAGTGGGCGGGGCGGGTCAAAAGCGCCTGAAAGACGCGCGCGTCCTGATTATCGGGGCCGGCGGCCTTGGCGCGCCCGTGTTGCAATACCTTGCGGCCAGTGGCGTCGGAACCCTTGGCATCATTGACGATGATCTGGTGGAAAATTCCAACCTGCAACGACAGGTCATTCATCGCACGGACATGATCGGCCAGCCCAAGGTCGCTTCGGCGGCGCAGGCCATGCAGGCATTGAACCCGGATATCGCCATCAAGACCTACCAACGCCGGTTTTGCGCCGACATCGCGGATGAGTTGCTGCAAGACTATGATCTGGTGCTGGATGGCACCGACAATTTCGACACGCGCTTTGCGGCCAACAGCGCCGCCGTGCGCGCGCGCAAGCCCCTGATTTCCGGCGCTTTGGCGCAATGGGAGGGGCAGGTCAGCGTATTCGATCCCGCCGCCGGGGGCCCCTGTTACCGCTGCGTCTTTCCCAAAGCGCCTGCCGATGGTCTGGCGCCCAGCTGCGCCGAGGCCGGAGTGATTTCGCCGTTGCCCGGGGTGATCGGATCGATGATGGCGCTTGAAACGGTCAAAGTGATCACCGGGGCTGGCACGACGCTGCGCGGGCGGATGCTGATCTATGACGGCCTTTATGGCGACACGCGCGTGATTACGTTGAAAAAACGCGCTGATTGTCCCGATTGCGGGGGTGGCACAGGCAAGGTCGAGCCCCTAGGTTGAGCGTCAAAGGAGACGCACATGACCAACCCGCTGCTGGCCGACTGGACCGGCCCGTTTCAGTTCCCACCCTTCGACAAAGTCACCGACGACGATTTTGCCCCGGCCTTTGACGAAGCGCTGGACAAGGCCCGCGCGAATATTGCGGCCATCGCAAACAATCCCGACGCCCCCAGCTTTGCCAACACGATCGATGCGCTGGAACAGGCGGATGAGCCGCTGGAAAAGGTCTTGTCGGTATTTTATGCCGCCGCCGGGGCAGACACGAACGACCGGCGCGATGAACTCATGCGTGCCTTTTCGCCGCGCCTGGCCGAATACGGGTCGCAAGTGGCTGGAAACAAAGACCTCTTTGCCCGGATCGAGGCCCTGTGGCAGGGCCGCGATGCGTTGGACTTGACGGACGAACAAGCCCGCGTCCTGATGTTGACCCGGCGCGGGTTTGTGCGCGCAGGCAGTTTGTTGAGTGGCGAAGACGCCAAACGCCACGCCCAGATCAAATCGCGTCTCGCGACCCTGGGCACCGAGTTTACGCAAAACCTGCTGGCCGATGAACGCGATTGGTCGATGCCTCTGTCGCAAGACGACTTGGCCGGTTTGCCCGATTTCGTCGTCGCCGCCGCGCAGGCCGCGGGTCAGGACAAGGGCGCGGACGGGCCCGTCGTGACCTTGTCGCGGTCGTTGATCGTGCCGTTCCTGCAATTTTCGCCCCGCCGCGATTTGCGCCAGAAAGCCTTTGCGGCGTGGGCGGCCCGGGGCGCGAACGGCGGCAAGACCGACAATCGCGATATCGTTGCGGAAATTCTGGCGCTGCGCCAAGAGCGGGCCAAGTTGCTGGGATATAAGGATTTCGCCAGCTACAAGCTGGAAACTGAAATGGCCAAGACGCCCGACGCCGTGCGTGAATTGCTCATGCGTGTGTGGGCGCCTGCACGCCGCGCGGCGCTACGTGATGCGGAAAAGCTGACAGCGATGATGCACGCCGACGGTATCAACGGCGATCTGGAACCGTGGGATTGGCGCTACTACGCCGAAAAGCTGCGCAAGGCCGAGCATGACTTGGACGAGTCCGAGCTGAAACCCTATTTCCAATTGGACAACATGATCCGGGCCGCCTTCGATACGGCCACACGTTTGTTCGGCCTGCGGTTTGAGCCTGTGGACCTGCCCTGTTACCATCAAGATTGCCGGACGTGGAACGTGACCCGGAACGGCGCGCATGTCGGGGTGTTCATCGGGGATTATTTCGCGCGCGGATCGAAACGATCAGGGGCGTGGTGTTCGGCCATACGGTCTCAGCAGAAGCTGGCGGGCGACATCCGGCCCATCGTCGTAAACGTATGTAATTTTGCCAAACCTGCCGAAGGGAAGCCGGCATTGTTGTCTTATGATGATGCGCGCACCCTGTTTCACGAGTTCGGCCACGCCCTGCACCAGTTGCTGTCGGATGTGACCTATCCATCGGTGTCAGGGACCTCTGTCGCGCGGGATTTCGTCGAATTGCCCAGCCAGCTTTATGAACATTGGCTGGACGTGCCCGAGGTGCTGGCAGAATATGCCACGCACGCCGACACCGGCCAGCCCATGCCCAAATCGCTGCAGGACAAACTGATTGGTGCACAGACGTTCGGTCAGGGCTTTGCGACGGTGGAATACGTGGCCTCGGCGCTGGTTGATCTGGAATTTCATTTGGGACAGGCGCCGTCGGATCCCATGGCGCGGCAGGCCGAAATCCTCGATGGGATCGGCATGCCGTCGGCCATCACGATGCGCCACGCGACACCCCAATTCGCGCATGTGTTTTCGGGCGACGGGTATTCGTCCGGTTACTACAGCTACATGTGGTCAGAAGTCATGGACGCCGACGCGTTCGCCGCCTTTGAAGAGGCGGGCGGCGCTTTCGATCCGCACATGGCCGGCAAGCTGGAAACCTGGATACTGTCCAAAGGGGGCAGTCAGGATGCCGAAGCGCTCTATCTGGCGTTTCGCGGACAAATGCCGGGCCCCGAGGCGCTATTGAAAGGCCGTGGGTTGCTGGACGCTTCATAATGGTCTGGCGGGGCGCTTACCGCTTGGTCGGATCGTCCGGATGCGGGTCGACACCAATGGGATCCTTGTGGATCAGGACATCGGCCTGGGGGTAGGCGGCGATGATCGCACGGCGCAGGCCCGCGCCGATGGCGTGGGCGGCGTCCAGGGTTTGCGTGCCGTCCAACTCTATGTGAAGATTGACAAAAACCCGGCTTCCCGCAGTGCGTGTCTTGAGATCGTGAAACCCGAGAACGCCGGGAAAATTCCGTGCGATCCGTTCGATCCCGGCGACCATTTCGGGGGGTGCTGACCGGTCCATCAGCGCGTCCAGCGCCTGTTTGCCGATCCGCGCCGCCCCGACAATCAAAATCGCCGCTGCGCCAAGCGCGACGACGCTGTCGATCTGACCGAGTCCCAGATAGGCCGATGCAGCAAGCGCCAGAATGGCACCGATGTTTGGCACCAGATCGCCCAGATAGTGCAGGCTGTCGGCACGCACCACACGGTTGCCGGTGATCCGCGCAACACGGCGCTGCCACAAAACCAGCCCGATGGTCAGCACGATGGACAGAACCATGACTGCGATGCCTGCGCCCTCGCGCTCGGGCAGGGGAACGGGCGTCACAAGGCGCCGGATCGCGGCAGCCCCGATCACCAGGCCTGAAATGATGATGAACAACGCCTGCCCAAGCGCTGCCAGATCTTCGGCCGAACTGTGGCCGAAGGCGTGATCTTCGTCGGGCGGGCGCGCCGCGTAGGTAATCGCGGCCAGGCCCGCCAGCGACACCATCAGGTCCAGACCCGAATCCACCAGCGACGCGGCCACGGACAAGGCCCCGGTCGCCGCAAGCGCCCACAGCTTGGCCAGCACAAGGATCACCGCGACGCTGACCGACGCGATCCCGGCTGACAGGTTCAGGTGTTTGTTGTCAGGGGCCATGGGGCGTCAATACCGTGTGCGCGCCCACGGCCACAAGGCCCCGGTCACGAGTCCCCGGTCACATTATCAGTTTGCCCGCGATACGCCCCCAGGCCCTGGCTTCGAACCCTTGGCGCTGCGGCTCGAGGCATTTTCGATCGAGGAACCAGAACAAGTATTTCTCAAAGGCGAAATTCTTCATCACCTCGGGGCCAAATTCCAACGCATCGCGAAGATCAGTTTCATTTTTCGGTGTCAAAGTGGCATGCCAATAATCGGTCTTTCCGCAGGTAATGATCGTTTTACGATGCATAAGGGCTTCGAAGCCTGCGCCCGAATTTTGCGTGACCACGCAGCGCGCTGCGGCGATCTGATCGTGCACACTGGCTTCGGAAATCTCGACATTGAGGTAGTCTGCGCAGATCGCCATGATATGCCTGCGCATCGGTTTGGACTGGTTCGGATGCAGTTTGACGTACACTTTTTCTTCGCGGCAGGCGTCGGCCGTGATCCGGATGATTTCTTCGGTGGTCAGATAGTGCGCGCGTTCTGGCTGACGTTCGATCTCTTGGCACAGGATCGTCGCTGCGGCCGGGGCCAGGGGGTGATGCAGCCGGTCGGGCTGCGCAATGGGCGACACGTTTTCGCGTAGCATATACCCCGAAACGCCGTTGAAGAAATATTCTGCGGCCCCGTGATCAACGTGGTCGGGATCAAACCCGGCAAACCGGATCGACGAATGATGCCTGCTGCCAAGTTCGTCCAGATACCAAAAGCCCCAGATATAGGACGGCACGGCATGAAGAATCCCGGGGCCGTAGGACGGAGTGCTGCCCACCATCAAGTGAACATGATCCTGTCCCAGCAAGACCTTGGACGCAGTTCCACCTGCGGTCACGATGCGTGTCGCCAGCCCCTCTTGCGCCAACTTCGGCCCGAGCTTGGTGAAAAAATCGAAGGTTCCATCGCGGATCGGCTGCACCCACCCGTCTTCTGCATGGATCACCAAAGTGCGTCCGACCGCGCTGACCCGGCGCGCGCCCATGCTGGTTCGGATTTCTTCGAAATGCCGGTTCATATCATTCCACAATTTCCCCCGGATGCGTGCCCCAAATGTCTGATTTGGGTACCCAGCCACGGTATCCGCCCGCATTCAGTTTGCACCAATCGGGCGTGCATTCGTCAATGCGCGCGATAACGCCGGCTTCTACACGGGCATTGACCGTGGCATCGGGGTCGGGTTTGGCCCGCAGGGCCGCCATATCGGTTTCCACAATGGCCGTGCGCGCGCCCGATATCAGTGAATAGTGCATCCATCCGCCGATCCCGTCGCGATCACGCACTCGACGCCAATGGCGGTATTCGCCGACGATTTCCATCGGCATGTCTTCGCGTGTGAATACCCAGTCGATCCGATGGGTTAGGGACGGTCCGCGCCGCACGTTGCCTTCGTCGGTCTTCAGCGATACGAACCGCGGCAATGGCAGGTTGGTGACCTGGCCCCGTTCACCGGCACCGGCCTGTGCGGCCAGCATCAGGGCCGCAAAAAATGGGATAATCGCCTGTCTCATCCGCATGTGCCTCAAAATGCGCCGTTGTGGCGTTCTATTTCCGGCAGGGCGAGGTGTTTTCTGCTCTTGCCCCCATTCGCCACAGTTTGCCAGTATGGAATTGAAAAGAAAAGCACCGGGGGGATCGAGAGTGCCAGGACAAAAGCTGAGTGTTGTCGTTACGCGACGCTTGCCCGAAGTCGTCGAGACGCGGATGATGGAGCTGTTCGACGTTGAGTTGAGCGAAAGCGACGCCAAGATGTCGCGCGATGAACTGGTGGCGGCGATGTCACGGGCCGACGTTCTGGTGCCCTGCGTGACCGACAATATCGACGCGAACATGCTGGCCCAGGCGGGCGAGCGGTTGAAGCTGATCGCGAACTACGGTGCCGGGATCGATCATCTTGACGTTTCGTCGGCGCGCCAACGCGGGGTGCTGGTGTCGAACACGCCCGGCGTCGTCACCGAAGACACAGCCGATATGACCATTGCGCTGATGCTGGCCGTGACACGGCGCATCCCCGAGGGTTTGTTCCTGATGCAGTCGGGCAATTGGGATGGTTGGAGCCCGACCGCAATGCTGGGCGGGCGCATCGGTGGGCGGCGACTGGGGATCCTGGGCATGGGGCGCATCGGGCGCGCAGTGGCCCAACGCGCGCGCGCCTTTGGGATGCAGGTCCATTATCACAATCGCAAACGCCTGCGGCCCGAAATCGAAGAACCGCTTGAAGCGACCTACTGGGAAAGTCTGGATCAGATGCTGGCGCGGGTTGATGTGCTGTCGATCAACTGTCCCCATACCCCGTCGACGTTCCATCTGCTCAACGCGCGCCGATTGCGCCTGATGAAACCCGATGCGGTGATCGTGAACACCTCGCGCGGCGAGGTTATCGACGAAAACGCCCTGACCCGGATGTTGCGGGCCGGCGAGCTGGGCGGGGTCGGTCTGGACGTGTTCGAACACGGTACCGAAGTGAACCCGCGCTTGCGCGAATTGCCCAATGTTGTGCTGCTGCCGCATATGGGATCGTCGACCGTGGAAGGGCGGACCGAGATGGGGGAAAGGGTCATCGTCAATATCAAGACCTTCGCCGACGGCCATCGCCCGCCGGATCTTGTTGTGCCTGCGATGCAGTGAACGCTTTTGCGCGCGCATGGCGCGTGCAAGTTGCGTGGTAACAGCCGGAACGGAACCGATGCGAAAATCACCGCGAGAGCTGCGGCGAAAACCACCGCGTAAAACACTGAGGCAACCACTGTGACAACAACGGCGGCGCGACCAAACGGCCGGGCCGTCCGGCCGTCAGTCACATTGCTGGAAGCCCATTTTTATCAAATTTTCGCCCGAAATTCTGTGAAACCCGGTCGTGGTGTCGCGCGCGGTCTTCAGGTACCAGCTTCGAATCGGTTCGGGATAGTGTGACGCGATCACGTTGCTCCAGTATTTGAAATCCCGGGCGCTCAGCTTGGCACCGTAAAAGGATGGCGCGTGAAACCCGAAACTGGTTTTCGGCTCAACGCAAGTGTCGGGCAAGCCCAGATACATCGTACAAGACGACAAACAGCTTCGACCACGGATTTCCACGCGGATACCCGCATCCGCCAGCCGAGCAACCTCGGCCGCGCGAATGCGGATCCTTCCACCAAAATCGTTGCGCACCACCTTTATGTTGTCGGCGCGCGACGCTCCCATTGCGGGCGGTGTGCCGGTGGCACACGCGATCCCGATTGCCACGGCCCCAACCGTGCGCATAACTTTCGACCAAGTCATGTATATCACCCCACGTGATATCAGACCGGCTTCTCTCGGTCCGATGCGGCCCCCACCGCATAGGAAGGTTATCGCACCCCAATTCTTCACAAACCCCTACTGCCACCTGGCAGTGTCGTGAAAATTCTACGCGACTTTTTTCTTTTGCTCCGGTGCGTGGCAGCGAACCCTATTTATTCTTGTAGACTTGGGCCTCGCCGGGAAAAGTGCGGGATTTGACCTCTTGTGCATAGGCTTTGACCGCTTCTTCGATCCCCTCGCCAAGATTGCCGTATTTCTTGACAAACTTCGGCACCCAGGGATTCAGGCCCAGCATGTCCTCAAGCACAAGGATCTGACCGTCGCAGTTCTTGGAGGCGCCGATCCCGATGGTGGGGACATCCACAGCTGCCGTGATCTGGTCGGCCAGCTCTTCGACCACACCTTCGACCACGATCGCAAAGGCGCCCGCGTCTGCGACAGCCTTGGCATCTTCGATGTGCAGCGGCCATGTGTCTTGGTCGCGCCCTTGGGTCTTGAACCCGCCCATCACGTGGCTGGATTGGGGCGTCAGGCCGATATGGGCCATCACCGGAATGCCGCGTTCGACAAGGAAGTGAACGGTTTCGGCCATGCGCTTGCCGCCTTCCAGTTTGACCGCCTGGCACTGGGTTTCCTTCATGATCGTGGCGGCGTTGCGGAAGGCCATGTTGGGGCTTTCCTCGTAGGTGCCAAAGGGCATGTCCACGACGATCAGCGCGCGCTTGGTGCCGCGGACAACGGCCTTGCCGTGCATGATCATCAGGTCCAGCGGAACGCCGACGGTGGTTTCCATGCCGTGCATCACCATGCCCAGACTGTCGCCGACAAGGATGAAATCCGCGTGGCGGTCGACGATTGTTGCCGTGTGCGCATGGTACGAGGTCAGCGACACAATCGGCTCGCCCCCTTTTCGCGCGGCGATCTGCGGCACGGTCAGGCGGCGGATGGTTTCGGTCTGGGTGCTCATGGGTGAATCTCCCTCTGGTCGATGAGCAGGATCGGGTCGTCGTCCGGGCCGAATTCGGCCGAGATCATGATGCCTGCGGTTTCGGTGATCGGACCGCTGGCTTCAGTGAAACTGCTCGCCCAGACGATGTCGAGTCCTTTGAGACGGGCGCGCGGTTCGGTCCCGATGACCGCGCGGATCGTATTGGCCATCGCCTCGACGGTTGTGTCTTTGGCGGCCGCGGTCAGCGCACGGTTCAAGACCGGCGCGGCGGCCCGGTCGGCCGGCGAAAGGCGCCGGTTGCGCGACGACATGGCAAGCCCGTCGCCTTCGCGCACGGTAGGCACCCCGGTGATGGCGACAGGCACGTGCAGATCGCGCACCATGCGGCGGATGACCTGCAGTTGCTGATAGTCTTTTTCACCGAAAAACGCGCGGTCGGGTTGAACCAGATTGAACAGTTTCAGCACCACGGTCGTCACGCCGCGGAAATGTCCGGGCCGGACCTTGCCGTGCAACATGTTGGCCAGGCGGGTGGTTTCGACGATGGTTTCGTCCCCGGCAGGGTACATGGTGTCGACGTCCGGCATGAACACCGCATCGACGCCTTCCGCTTCCAGAAGTGCGCAATCTTCGGCTTCGGTGCGGGGGTAATTGTCCAGATCGGCAGCCTGGCCGAACTGGGTCGGGTTCACAAAGATGGACACCACGACATGATCGCAGGCGGCCCTGATCAGTGCCACGTGGCCATCGTGCAATGCGCCCATGGTCGGGACCAATCCGACCGTCCCGCGTTGCTTGAACCCATGGACCACGCGACGCATTTCGGTCTCGGTCTTGCAAATTATCATCCGGCCCCTCCTGCCCGAAGTGGCGCTGTTGTAGCGGCACCGCTGCGCCGCGGCAAGTGGGCGCTGCTGCACCTGCAAGGTCGGGGAAACGGAATGTTCCGGAATTCCAGACTCTGACCTTGGCGCAATTTCTGCTAGTCTGAGGGGTATTAAAAGACGTTCATTTTCATCACCGAAGGATTAGATTTATGCCGATCCGCACCTTGTCCGAGATTTCCTCGAAGCGTTCGCTGTATTCCATTGATCCCGATGCAACCCTTGTCGAAGCCAGCGAATTGATGGCGTCGCAAAACGTCGGGGCACTGGCCGTCTGCGATGATGGCCACCTGGTGGGCATTCTGTCCGAGCGCGATGTCATTCGCCGCGTTGTCGTCAAAGGGCTGATCCCTGAAAACACGCTTGTGCGGAATGTCATGACAACCCCGCCCGTCACGATGCCGGGGCACGCCGCGCCCGCCGAAGCACTTGGTGAAATGAAGCGCGGCGGGTTTCGCCATCTGATCGTGACCGAGCGCGGCGTGGCCACCGGCATGGTGTCGATGCGCGACATCCCGACCGAGAACCGCCTGATGTGGGAGCGGTACGAGGATTACACCGCCATGCGTCCGCTGGACGACACGGTGCAACCCTACGCATGACACGTTGCAGACAGTTGGGATGAAGACAGGCTGGCCGAATATGGGCGGGCCAAAATCAGGCGGGGTGAAAAAACCGCAGGTGTCGGCGATCCGCCCACTGGTCGATCCGGTGCATTGACAGGTGCATTGACAGCGGCGCAAGCACCGGCCATCCATCCCGCCTATGCGCGCGCAGCTTCCATATGCCCGTGCCGGTCAGGTGATCGGACTGTTGGGCGGATCCTTTGATCCGGCCCATAGCGGGCATGTGCATATCACCAAGGCGGCGCTCAAACGGTTCGGTCTGGATCGGGTCTGGTGGCTGGTGTCGCCGGGCAACCCGCTCAAGGCGCGCGGGCCGGCGCCACTGGATCAACGCATCGCCCATGCGCGCAGTTTGGTAGACGACCCGCGCATTGTCGTCACCGGGATCGAGTCCCGCATTGGCACGCGCTACACGGCCGAAACCCTGCAGGCCCTGCAGCGGCTATATCCCGGAGTGACCTTCGTGTGGCTGATGGGGGCGGACAACCTGACCCAATTCGATCAGTGGGAGAATTGGCGCTGGATCATGGAAAATGTGCCGATCGGCGTGCTGGCCCGGCCCGGAGACCGCACCACGGCCCGCCACGCCAAGGCCGCCGACATATACCGGCACGCCCGCCTGCGCGGCCCGGCATCGCCCACTTTGGCCTGGGGACCGGCGCCGCGTTGGTCATTTATCAACATTCCCATGAACAACTCGTCATCGACGCAAATTCGCGCCAAGGGCGACTGGACCTGATGGCGCGCACAAACTAACGGTTGGGCATGGCAAAGGCGATCACACGACGGGGGCTTTTGGGCGGCGGCATGGCGCTGGTCGCGGGTACGGTCGGGGCCGGGCCGATCACACGCTCGGCCATTCCGCTTGCCCGCCCGGATGGTTTGGGCCTGCGCGCCATTCCTTCCATTGCCGATTATGTCGCGCGCGCCAATCTGGGCGGGGCGTTCAGCGCAACAGTGGGCGATCCGGCGACGGGCGCGGTTCTGGAATCGGGCAGCCCTTTGCGCCGTATGGCCCCGGCCAGCACGGCCAAGGCGATCACGGCGCTTTATGCGCTGGAAACGCTTGGAACGGCGCATCGCTTTACGACCCGTGTGTTGGCCAGCGGCCCGGTGCAGAGCGGCACTCTGCGCGGCGATCTGGTGCTGGTCGGCTCGGGCGATCCAACGTTGGACACAGACCGGCTGGCCAGTCTGGCAATCGCCCTGCGTGAAGGCGGGGTGACGCATGTGTCGGGTCATCTGCGCATCCATGCCGGTGCCTTGCCGATGCTCTATGAAATCGATCAGGGCCAAAAGCCCTATGCGGGCTACAACCCGGCGATTGCCGGGCTGAACCTGAACTACAATCGCGTGCATTTTGAATGGCGGCGCGACAAGGACGGGTTCACCACCACCATGCAGGCGCGCGCGATCAAGCACCGCCCCCCCGTGCATATGGCCAAGATGGCGATCGCGCCGCGCCGACGCCCCCTGTTTACATGGCGTGAGGACAACGGCGCCGAGCATTGGACCGTCGCGCGCGAGGCCTTGGGTAACGGGGGCGCGCGTTGGCTGCCGGTCCGTAACCCGGCGGATTACACGGCCGAGGTGTTCCAGACCCTGCTGCGCGCCAACGGGATCGTGGTCAAACGCGGTCCGGACATGGCCCAAGCACCAAAGGGCGCGACACAGCTGGCGGCCGTGCAATCGGAACCGCTGGATGTCATCGCGCGCAACATGCTCAAGTATTCCACAAACCTGACCGCCGAAGTGCTGGGCCTGACCGCCACCAAGGCACGGGGCGGGGATGCGGCCACGCTGGCAAATTCGGCGCGCGTCATGTCGGACTGGACCCGCGATGCGCTTGGGACACGCGGGCCGGGGCTGGTCGATCATTCGGGCCTGGGCGAAGAATCACGTATTTCCAGTGCCGAAATGCTGCGCATCCTGATGCATCCGCGCGCGGTAGCGACCCTGCCGGGGCTGATGAAACCGATTGCGCCGCTCGACCCCGATGGCAATCGCGACGCGGGCGCGCGCCGCGTCATCGTGGCCAAGACCGGTACGCTTGATTTCGTGTCGGCGCTGTCGGGGTACGTGACCACACCGGCGGGGCGCAGGTTGGCCTTTTCCATCATGTCGGGCGATCTTGAACGCCGCGCCGCTGCCCATGCCCGCGGAGACGAGGTGCCGCACGGCGCCCGGGCCTGGACCAGCCGGGCGCGACGGCTACAGCAACAGCTGATCCGTCGATGGGCGCTCGTGCACGAGGGTTGAGCGGTCAGGCTGAGCGGTCAGAGCGTGGCGTGCCGGGCCCGCGCGCCGCGCTCGATCGCGGCGGCATGCAGGCGGTCGAGCTTCAGTTCGTAGCGGATTTCTTCCAGCAGGCGCAGCTCTTCCTCGCGCGTGGTGCCGTCGGCTGCGGCCACATCGCATGCAACGGCATAGGCGGTTTCGAACAGCTTTTCGGGCAGGGCTTCGCGGATCAGCCCGAACAGCGCGTCCAGCCCGTCTTCTTCGCTGAACAGGTCGAACACCGATTGGGCGACCGCCTTGATCCGGTCAGCATCGTATTCAGAAAAAATCGGCAAGTGATTGACCAGCGTTTCAATCCGAACCAACTCGGACGTGCGGATTTGGGAATCCGACGCCGAAACGGCAATCATCACGGCAACCAGCGCGTCCTGCGGGGTCCAGCTATGGGGTATGTCAGTCATTTTCACCTGGCCTTTCGCATCGCAGAATATTGACCTGTACGCGCCACGGCAATAGGGAGTGGGCCTTGGCGGGCCGGGGTGGCCCGAAAACTGGAGAGCACCGATGTCCGATCTGCGCGATGCCGCGATGAGTTCGAAAGCCTGGCCCTTCGAAGAGGCGCGCCGGGTGCTCAAACGGGTCGAAAAGACACCGCCCGAAAAGGGCTATGTGCTGTTTCAGACCGGTTATGGCCCGTCGGGCCTGCCCCATATCGGCACCTTCGGCGAGGTCGCGCGGACCGCGATGGTTCGCCGCGCCTTCGAGGTTCTGTCGGACATCCCGACCAAGCTGATCTGTTTTTCCGACGATATGGACGGATTTCGCAAGGTGCCCACCAACCTGCCGATGCAGGAAGAGTTGAAACAAGACCTGAACCTGCCCCTGACCAAGGTGCGCGATCCGTTCGGCACGCATGAGGGGTTCGCCCAGCACAATAACGCCCGGCTGCGCGCGTTTCTGGACAGCTATGGGTTCGAATACGAATTCGCCAGCGCGACCGATTACTACACCTCGGGCAAATTCGACGAAATGCTACTGGTCGCGTTGGAGCGGTTCGACAAGATCCAGGAAATCATGCTGCCCACGCTTGGCCCCGAGCGGCGCGAGACCTATTCGTGCTTTTTGCCGATTTCCCCCAAGACCGGGCATGTTCTGCAGGTGCCGACGCTGGAACGCAACGTGGCCAAGGGGACGATCGTCTATCAAGAGCCGGATGGCGAAAAGGTGGAAATCCCCGTCACCGGCGGGCATGTGAAAATGCAATGGAAGCCCGACTGGGCGCTGCGTTGGGCCGCGCTTGGCGTGGATTATGAAATGTCCGGCAAGGATCTGATCGACAGCGTCACGCAGAGCTCGAAAATCTGCCGCGCGCTGGGCAAGCAGCCACCTGAAAGCCTGTCGTATGAGTTGTTCAACGACGAGCACGGGCAGAAGATATCCAAGTCCAAGGGCAATGGCCTGTCGATGGAAGAATGGCTGACCTATGCCGCGCCCGAAAGCCTGTCGTATTTCATGTATCTCAAGCCGAAAACGGCCAAGCGTTTGTATTTTGACGTGATTCCCAAAGCGGTGGATGAATACCACCAGCAACTGCGCGCTTTCCCCGACCAGGACCAAAAGGCGCAACTGGCCAACCCGGTCTATCATATTCATAACGGCCATCCGCCCGCGTCGAACATGGTGGTGCCGTTCGCGATGCTGCTGAACCTGGCGGCCGTGTCGGCAGCCGAAGACAAGGACAAACTGTGGGGGTTCATCCAGCGTTATGCGCCGGACGCATCGCCTGACACGCATCCCGATCTGGATGCCGCCGCAGGCTATGCGGTGCGCTATTTCAACGATTTCGTAAAGCCCGAACGCCAGTTCCGCGCCCCCAACGACCTGGAACGCGAGGCCCTGCAAGAGCTGCGTGCGGGTCTGGTCGCATGGGACGGCCCAGCCGACCCCGAAGCGCTGCAATCGCTGGTCTTTGCCTGCGGGCGTGAACGGTTCGACCCGCTGCGCGACTGGTTCAAAGCCCTGTACGAGGTGCTCTTGGGCGCCAGCCAGGGCCCCCGGTTCGGCGGGTTCATCGCGCTCTATGGCATCGACGAGACGATCGCGCTGATTGATAAGGGCTTGTCTGGCGAGCTGGTCTGATTTGACCCCCTTGGGGTCGTGACTGCGCATATTTCCGGATAACAAGCGCCAGGTCGTGGCAATCGGGCCTGGCGCGCGCTTTGCTTGTGCGGTGCCCGGCGCGCGCGAACGCCAGCGTCCGGGGCGCAAGATGCGCAGTAATCCGCGCCGAACGCATTAGAAAAACCAACAAACGACGCGAATGGACCGGGCCGGACATGTCGGCCCGGCAGGCCACGCAACGCGCGATGGCTTAACGCGCCGCTCAGCGCAGCGTGTTATTTCTTTTGGTGTCCGGGCATGCGCCTGACGCCACTCACCTTACCCGAGTTGGATCAACGAGCGGAGACGCGGGGGCCAAGCGCCCCCGGTCCCGCAGCGCATGCGTATGAAGCGATGTGGAAAGGGGTTCGTATGAACAAGGCCATTACCGACGGGCTGCTGCTGATGCCGCCCGCCTTTGCAGATGGGCTCGACGTGTGGTCGAGCGAAGACGGCACGCCGGGGTCTGCGACCTACGACGGGGCGGTCAATGCGGCGCTGGTGCCGTCAGATGCCGATTTCGGCGGCGCGCTGGAAATCACCAAATCCGATACGGTGACCAAGTTGCGCTATATGGGGGAAACCCCTGTGTTGCCGGGGTGCTACTTGCGCATCACGGCGCGCGTCAAAGCGATCAGCGGCAATCTGCCGTCGGTGCGCATCGCCGGCTGGGCCGGAGATGGCAGCTTTGACCATGTTGGCGGCGTCACCGAAACCTGCCCCGAGGTGGCGCTGACCACCTATGGCCAGATTGTCGAAGTAACCGGCATCGTAGGTACCGGCACGCGCGGCGGCGTTGATATGCCCTGGGGCGATGCAGCCGTCTACGGCCATTTTGGCCTGGATCTGATCGGCGCGAATGGCGGCGTGGTCCGCATCGACGACATCGTCATCGAAGACATCACAAGCGCCTTCTTGCGCGATATGATCGACGTGGTGGACGTGCGCGATTTCGGCGCAATCGGCGATGGGATCACGGATGACACGGCCGCCTTTGAAGCCGCCGATGCCGCGGCAGACGGGCGCACCATCCTGGTGCCGGCGGGCATTTTCCGCCTGACGAACAACGTCACGCTGACGTCGCATGTGCGGTTCAATGGGACCGTGACCTTGCCGGATGACAAGCGGCTGAGCTGTCAGAAAGATTTCAACATCACCACCTACGCCAATGCGTTTGGCAGCGACGAACAGGGCCTGCGCCGCGGGCTGGCAGCGCTTTGCCATCATACCGACCACATCGCGTTCGATCTGGAAGGGCGCCGGGTCGAATTGTCCGGGCCGATTGACGTGTCGGCGGTTGCCGGGGGGCTGAGCACGCTTGAAGTTCACCGCCGCCTGGTCAACGGCTTTATCAGCGCCGAAAGCTCCAGTGCGTGGGACCCGCAGGTGGCGACTTCGACCGCCAGCTACAATCCCAACAACCCGCTGACCCTGACCAATGTGACGAACGTGGCCAATGTGGAAGTCGGATCGGTGATCGCGGGCAACGGCGTGGGCCGCGAGGTTTACGTGCGTGATCGCAACATCGGCGCGCAGACCATCACGCTCAGCCAGCCGCTCTATGGGCCGAACGCCTCGCAGGGGTACACCTTTACCCGCTACAAATACGTGCTTGATTTTTCGGGCTTTTCCAAGCTGTCCAAGTTCTGCATCGACGGGATTGAATTCCAGTTGAAGGGCTGGGCATCGGGTATCTTGCTTGCGCCCGATGGCGAAACTGTCCACATCAAGGATTGCCAGTTCCGCAAGGTCGGCCAACATGCGGTTTCCTCGCATGGGGGCGGCTGTCAGGACCTGCAGATAGATCGGTGCACGTTCTTTTCCTCGGAAAGCCCGACCGCGTCGCCCGACCGCGTTTCGGTAGGGTTCAATGTCAACGCCAACGACGCCAAAATCCGCAACAACCGCTTTCAGCATCTGGGCACCACGGCGGTTCTGCACGGGAACGGGCATATTATCGTGGGCAATCACTGGTTCCACGGCGATGATGTGACCGATGGGCCGCGCAAGGCGGGGCTGGTGTTCACGCAACCCAACGTCAAATCGATCATCACCGGCAACTATATCGATAACAACTTCATCGAATGGACCAATGAACACGACGCCGATCCGGATTTCGCCAACGAATATTCGTTCGGTGGGCTGACCGTGACGGGCAACATCTTTACCTGCAACGATGTTGCGTCGTGGTTCAACTGGATCGTGATCAAGCCCTATGGCGAAGACCACTTCATCCAGGGGCTTTCGATGACGGGCAATACGTTCAAGTCGCTGAACGGCTCGATCGATCGCGTTGAAAGCGTTGACGACAGTTTCGCCGATCTTGATTTCGGTCGCACCAGAAATGTCGAATTTTCGGGCAACACGTTCAACGGGATCAGCCAGCCGACCATCAACCCGGTTACGCTCGAGTTCACCCAAGGGTCGACTGCGTCGACCTGGACGCTGGACGTCGGGGCGTACTTGCCGTTTGGCGGCTGGTCACGGACCGTGTCGGCTGTCGTGCCGGAAGGACCGGTGAAGAACGGATCCGGATCGACGGTGTTTGCCGCGCCCTTCGTGACCACGAATGTTGGGGTCGACAACAACATGGTGCAACTGGGCTGGCCCGAGGCGGTCCAGGGCACGGTTCACATCACAGCGCGGGTCGACCGCCCGGTGTGATCCACAGCACTTGTCACCAGAGGGCGCCGGGGCAATTCCCCGGCGCTTTTCGCATTGTAGTGGGTCTCAGATCAGATCGTCAGCGCTCAGCACATAAGCCTTGCCAAAGCCGCCGTTCAACGCGCCCGAACGCGGCACAAACCGCACGAAATTGAAGTCGGCGAAATCCACGTAAAGCTTCGCCTTGGGGTGGGTCGCCAGATACGCATCACGGATGTCCGCGCTCTTTTCGATGATTTCGGCGCGGGCCTGCAGGGTCAGGCGCGCAAACGCCAGCGGATCGCCCTTGTCCGGCGGCTCGCCCAGCAGAAGCGAACAATCGGGGCTGCGCATCAAGGCACCGTGGTGATACGCCAGCGACGAAATCAACCCGGTCACGCCGGCCGGGGTCCAGCCGACGCCAATGCGTGTGACATGGGGGCTGCCGTCATCGGCCAAAACCCCGAGCGCTGCAAAGTTTGCATCTGACATCAGAGACTTGGCCAAGGCGCGTGCTTCGTCGTCGGTGGGCTGAATCGGTGATTTTTCCATGACGTGATGTATAGACTGCGACTGGGTCCGCGCCAACGCACAATTCCCGAACTGGGCGCGGCGCGACTGATGCGCTAGATCTGGTGGATGGATGACAACACGCTTGCACTGGCCACCCGCGAAAAGCTGCCCGAGGCGCTGCGCGTTCTGCTTGCCGACTATCCCCGCGCGGCCTGGGAGGCGCACCCGAATTTTTCCGGTTTGGTCCAATTCTGGCTTGAGCGCCATTTGATGTTCCGAAAGCTGCTGGGACTGTTGCAAACGGACGCGGCGCAGCGCCTGGACCGCGCGATTGCCCCCGACCAGTATAGCGCACGGCTGGGCCGTTTCGGGTCTATGCTGGTCGAACAATTGCACGGCCATCACCAGATCGAAGACCACCATTATTTCCCGCAGTTGCGCGTCCTGGATCCCCGGCTTGAGCGGGCCTTTGACGTGCTGGATCGCGATCATCACGCCATGGATGGCCTGCTCAATCGTTTCACCGAGGCCGCGAACGGCGTGTTGCTCCAGCCCGACGAAGAACAGGCACGCGAGAGCACGGCCCGGTTCGACAAGGAGCTGGGCAGTTTTCAGCGTATGCTTGACCGGCACCTGTGCGACGAAGAAGAAATTATCGCGCCGGTAATTTTGAAGCACGGCCCCGGCGGTTTGATGTGATAGGATCGGGGCAGGAGGAGCCCCAATGGTCCAGATTTCCAACGACACGGCGCATCAGACCGTCATCACCACCTTCGATACCACGCCGGGCACATGCCAGGACCTGCTGGATGAACTGCAGGCCGCTTTTTCCGGTTTCATTTCCAGGCAACCGGGATTTATCGCCGCCGCGCTACATGTGAATGACGCGCAAACACGGGTTGCGAACTATTCCCAATGGAACCGGCGCGAAGATTTCCAGGCGATGCTACGGACCGACGAAATGCGAGAGCGCAACCGCAGGATTGCTGCGCTCTGCAAAACCTTTGAACCTGTAATGTACGAGGTCGCCCACACCTACTAGGCAGCCTGGGTCCGGGATGCGGCCTCGGCGCTGCTGTGCAACCGATAGCCAAGGCCCCAAACGGTTTGCAGCACCTCGGGGACGCCGCCGGCCCCCGCGATCTGGCTGCGGATGCGGCTGAGGTAGACGTTCAGGATCCGCGCGGCGGGTTCATCCTCCCACGCGTAGAGCTGGGCCATGATTTCGTCCCGGCTGACCATCCGGTCGCGGTTGAGCGCCAGCATTTCGACGATTTCGTATTCCTTGCGCGTCAGTTTGATCGGCTGCCCCGCGAACGTGGCGGACTGGTCGCGGGTGTTCACGGCCAGATCGCCGACCTGCAGCGTTACCGTGCCATACCCGCCCGACCGGCGCACGGCCGCGCGCACACGCTCGGCCAGTTCGGCGGGTGAAAACTTGCCCACCAGCACATCGTCTGCCCCCAGTTCGAAAAGGCGTTTGCTGAAGTCCCAATCGCCTTCTTCGGCCAGCACAAAGATGGGCATCTTGCTGTCTGCGGCGCGCAGCTTGGACACCAAATCGAACCCATCCATATCCGGCAGGTTCATTTCCAGAATGATGGCCGATTGGGCGCTGTCGGTGGCGAATTCCATCAACTCGGACCCGTCGTTGACTGCGGTTACAAGAAAGCCCGATTTGCGCAGATCGGCGGCGGCGGTGGCTGAATGCCAGCTGGTTTCAGCGAGCAAGATACGCATGGTGTTTCCTTCCAAGATCGTGTGCTTTGCGCTGCGTTCTGCGGCAAGGACCATTCTGGAAAGAGCGCGGTTCACGCGCGGCGGGCAGGGGGCTGGCCCGGGGCATTTCGCCCTTTGCCAACCTTTATCAAATGTAAACAAGGCAGGATCTTGACACTATTCGGCCAAAAACTGGGTTTTACCGCACAGTAAGGTTGCATGGCGGACAAGGGTGCCTAGATCGAATGAAACGACCAGAGGAATTGATGAATGCTTTGCCCTGTTGACGGGACCGAACTGCGGATGTCCGAACGCCACGGCGTCGAAATTGACTATTGCCCCAAGTGCCGGGGCGTCTGGCTGGACCGGGGCGAATTGGACAAGGTCATCGACAAGGCCGCGCCGCCTATCGTGCAGCGCGAACCCCAGCCGGCCCCGCCGCCCGAACCGCCCCGCGAATGGCGCGAACCCTATAGTGACGATCTGCGGCAGGGGGATCCGCGCTACGATCCGCGCGCCTACAAGCACGCCAAGCCCTACAAGCGCAAGAAGCGCAAGAGCATCCTGTCCGAGATTTTCGACATCATCGACTGACATATCTGGAAATTCGAATGTAAATGGGGCAGTCTTCCGCGCAGGAGGACCCCGCATGTTTCGAACCCTTGCTCTGATCGCTGCCCTGGCCCCCGCCGCCTTGGCCCCCGCTGCGGCCCTGGCCGAACCGGTGAACATTCGCCCCGACGTGATGTCGCTCACCGTCCCGACCGAAACTGGCCCGGTCGAGATTTCCCGCATCCAGGACACCGCGCATGAGCTGGACGGCGAATGGGCGCGCACCTCGCGGGAGTGCCCGAATTTCTGCATCCAGCCCATGGTGCCCGCGCCCGGCGTCACCCCGATCGGTGAATTGGAACTGATGGGCTTCCTGCAGGACCCCGACGTGGTGGTGATCGACGGCCGCGTGCGCCCCGACTTTGAAGGCGGCGCGATCCCGGGCGCGATCAACGTCCCCTATACCGAGGCCGCTGACCGCTTGGGCGCGCTGGGCTGCGAGCCTGATTTCGACGGCTGGATCTGCAACGGCGCAGACGTGAAATCGGTTGCACTCTATTGCAACGGACCATGGTGCGGCCAATCGCCTACCGCCGCACGGCGCATGATTGAAGCAGGCTTTCCGGCCGAGAAAATCTACTACTACCGCGGCGGCATGCAGGCCTGGCGCGGGTTGGGATTGACCGTGACGGGCGACTAGGACCGGCGACTGGGGACGGCGCGAATAGTCATACAAAATGACGCGCCGTGGCGGGCTATCTGGCTGGGGTGCCCCTGGCTGGATCGCTGGCTACATACGCTTCTTGAAGACAGGCTTAGGGTATTTTTGCCGGCCTGTAAAAGGAAAATGTAGGAAAATCAAATAGTTGATAGTTTCAATCGGGTAACCTTGGCGGGGACGGGGATGCATGATTGAGCGACGCAAATGGCGCGGGGGTTTGCGCCCGCCTCGCAATGCCCTAACCTCGGTGTCCGATGTTCACTAATTAACTGGATATGGATTTGAAATTTTGGTCAAGCGTCAACGGTATCGAGCGCGCAAAGCATATATTTGCAACTAGTTTTTATGTAGAGCCGGCTGATAATAATTACGTTTTGGCGCGATTTTGTTACATAAATTCTTTAAGAGAAGAATTCTTCTGGCAGGCGGCGCAAGCGCTTGAGAAGTACATGAAAGCATCACTCGTTCTGAATGGCGGCAGCGCTAAGGGGATAGCACACAATCTCCCCAAATTATTTAATGAATTGTCCGAATATCTGCTTGACGATCACTATTCAACATTGACTAGGCCAGATGAATTGAAAGAAGAATATTGGCCATCTGATCTTGCTGGTCTTGATGTACACGATTTCCTCTATCGTCTGGACAGAATCGGTAGCCCAAATATCCGTTACGGGCAAATCTCCCATTCTGGGTGGAGTTACGATCTTTTTGTGTTCGATCAGATTTGTTTTGAGTTCAGGAGGCGTACAATTAACTTGTCGCTGGAAATCGGTGAAGGATTGGATGTAGATGTAGAAGGCGATCTATACAAAATGACCGGGGAAAAATACTCGGAGGCGTTGAAGCGATTTCCAGATCATCCCATAAGAGAGCCAGCAAAATATTTGGACGCCTCCAATGAAGG
Organism: Aliiroseovarius sp. PTFE2010; assembly: GCF_049943335.1. Classification (NCBI taxonomy): domain Bacteria; kingdom Pseudomonadati; phylum Pseudomonadota; class Alphaproteobacteria; order Rhodobacterales; family Paracoccaceae; genus Aliiroseovarius; species Aliiroseovarius sp. PTFE2010. Next base: position 301,953 of record NZ_JBNFVY010000002.1, on the reverse strand, counting down.
GATATCTACTTTGGCAGACTATGCCTATTCGTGGAATTTCGCAGACATGAAAAAAGCGCGAAATTTGGAAACCGCCGCGCCGGGGTCTGTATCGTTTAAATTGGGTTTAGTTAGAAATACGTTTCTCGATCTTTTTTTAGGGATTGTAAGCAGTGGGAAAGAAAGCGATTGACCGATCAGCAAATCGAATTTCTCTACTGGTTGAAGGACAAGACCAAACTGCCGCAAGCGCATTGCAAATGGCTCGGGGAATTTTTGAAGTAGAGCGCGTTCACCGCCCCCTTCTCGCCTTCCCGCCCCGCATTCCGCCTCGGCCGCCCGTTGATCTGCCTTTCGTGCCTTCGGATGCCGCCTCGACGGCGCTTTGGCGGGCCAGTGGGTCATCCGCGACGGCCAGGTCGACCGCTTCGAGGCGTTTGACCTCGTCCCTCAGCCGTGCGGCTTCTTCGAATTCCAGGTTTTCGGCGGCTTTGCGCATGTCAGCGCGCAAGCTTTCCAAGTGCGCGGCCAGGTTCGCGCCAACCAGCGGTTTGTCGATATTGGCCGTCACGCGGTTCATGTCGACGTCGCCCTTGTAGAGCCCGGACAGGACATCATCGACGTTCTTCTTGATCGTCTGCGGGGTGATGCCGTGCGCTTCGTTATAGGCGATCTGCTTTTCGCGGCGGCGGTCGGTTTCGGCCAGCGCGCGCTCCATGCTGCCGGTCATCCGGTCGGCGTACAAGATCACCCGGCCGTCGGCATTGCGCGCGGCCCGACCGATGGTCTGGATCAGGGACGTTTCCGACCGCAAGAAGCCTTCCTTGTCCGCGTCCAGAATGGCGACCAGCCCGCATTCGGGGATGTCCAGGCCTTCGCGCAGCAGGTTGATGCCGATCAGCACGTCAAAGGCGCCAAGGCGCAGGTCGCGCAGGATTTCGATCCGCTCGATCGTGTCGATGTCGGAATGCATGTAGCGCACCTTGATGCCCTGTTCGTGCATGTATTCAGTCAGATCCTCGGCCATGCGTTTGGTCAGGGTGGTGACCAGGGTGCGGTAGCCGTCCGCGGCGACGCGGCGCACCTCGTCCAGCAGATCATCGACCTGCATTTCGACGGGGCGGATTTCGACCTGTGGGTCGAGCAGGCCGGTGGGACGGATCACCTGTTCGGAAAAGACGCCGCCCGATTGCTCCAGTTCCCACGACGCAGGGGTTGCGCTGACGAAGACCGATTGGGGGCGCATGGCGTCCCATTCTTCGAAATTCAGCGGGCGGTTGTCCATGCACGATGGCAGGCGGAACCCGTGTTCGGCCAAGGTGAACTTGCGCCGGTAGTCGCCCTTGTACATCGCGCCGATCTGGGGGACCGACACGTGCGATTCATCGGCGAAAACGATGGCGTTGTCGGGGATGAATTCAAACAGGGTGGGGGGCGGTTCGCCCGGCGCGCGGCCGGTCAGATAGCGCGAATAATTCTCGATCCCGTTGCACACGCCCGTGGCTTCCAGCATTTCCAGATCGAACTTGGTGCGCTGTTCCAGCCGTTGCGCTTCGAGCAGCTTGCCTTCGTTCACCAACTGATCCAGCCGGATGCGCAGTTCCTTTTTGATCCCCTCAATCGCCTGTTTCATCGTTGGCTTTGGGGTCACGTAGTGGCTGTTGGCATAGACGCGGATTTGGTCGAACGTGTCGGTCTTCTGGCCGGTCAGCGGGTCAAATTCGGTGATCGCTTCCAACTCTTCGCCAAAGAAGGACAGCCGCCAGGCGCGGTCTTCAAGGTGGGCGGGCCACAGTTCCAGCACATCGCCGCGCACCCGGAAACTGCCGCGCTGAAAGGCATGGTCGTTGCGGCGGTATTGCTGCGCGATCAGGTCAGCCATGATCGCGCGCTGGTCATAATCGACCCCAACCTTGAGGTCCTGCGTCATGGCGCTATAGGTTTCAACCGAGCCGATCCCATAGATGCACGACACCGACGCCACGATGATCACGTCGTCGCGTTCGAGCAGCGCCCGGGTGGCCGAGTGGCGCATCCGGTCGATCTGTTCGTTGATCTGGGATTCCTTTTCTATGTAGGTATCGGACCGTGCGACATAGGCTTCGGGTTGGTAGTAGTCATAAAAGCTGACGAAATATTCGACCGAATTGTCCGGGAAAAAGCTTTTGAATTCGCCATAGAGCTGCGCGGCCAGCGTCTTGTTGGGCGCAAGGATGATGGCCGGGCGCTGTGTTTCTTCGATCACCTTGGCCATGGTAAAGGTCTTGCCCGTCCCGGTGGCGCCCAGCAGCACCTGGTTCTGTTCGCCGTCGCGCACGCCCTGGGCCAGTTCGGCGATGGCGGTGGGCTGGTCGCCCGCCGCGTCAAAGTCTGTGTGCATGACGAACCGCTTGCCGCCCTCAAGCTTGGGGCGGTTTTTCACGTCTGGGGCAGGGGCGGTGAGAATGGGTTGGTCCAAGGCGATCTCCTGACAGCAGGTTCAGATTTGATCACTTTTTGTTCCAGTTCAAGGGGGCAGGCCCCAAGATGCGGCCCGCATGGCGTCTGGAGCGCGCTGTGGGCAAAGGTTAACAAAGTGTTACCACCTACGCGGGCATCTCTACGATTTAAATACAACCTAAGGTGTATTTTTTTCTTGCCTCGTTTCAGATCAGCGCCTAGGGTCAAAGGGCAAGCAGCAGAAAAGACTGACCGGTTCGTGGTGTACCCACCCACCCCACCCCTCGCTCCCGCATCATGAACCGGCAGTCTACCTTGCGCAATTCCTCCGCGCTCCTGTCCCGGTTTCATCGGGGCGGGTGTGTTTGCGTTGGGGGCTTGCGCGGGGCGCCGGATTTTTACATATATTGGATCGCAAGCCGCCGGTTCCGGCGTAAAAGGAGTGTCCCATGCGCGCCCGCATTTACCAGCCAGCCCGAAACATCATGCAGTCGGGTGTGGCCAAGACGAAACACTGGGTTCTTGAATATGTCCCCCAAGAGGCCAGAGAAGTCGATCCGCTGATGGGGTGGACCAGTTCTTCGGACACGCAGGCGCAGGTCAAGCTGTCCTTTGACACCAAGGAAGACGCGTTGGCCTATGCGGCGGAACACAACATCGACGCCGTCGTGCGCGAGCCGCACAAGCGCAAGCCGAACATCCGCCCTGGTGGCTACGGCGATAATTTCGCCACCGATCGGCGCACCATCTGGACGCACTGATAGGGGTTGAGCGGACGCTGCCCTTGGGCCATACCGGCGCCAAGCGGTCCCTTAGCTCAACTGGATAGAGCAGCTGACTTCTAATCAGCAGGTTGAGGGTTCGAGTCCTTCAGGGATCGCCATTTCAGATCACCCCGTTATCCCCCGTTATCCCCCGTTAAAACACCCGGTCAGATTCCCCCGTCAGATCACCCCGGCCACCAGCGTGCCCAGCAGGCTGACCGCCGTTCCCATGAAGGCGATGCCAGCCATCGCCAAGAGCCCGTCGCGGGCCATCATTGCCAGTGAAAAGAAGCACACTGCGATGGCCAGCAGCGATGATGTCATGGGCACCAGTTCCAGAAACGGCATGGCCGCGCCGCACATCAGGCACATCAGGTGAATAATCCCCAGCATGGGCGTGCGGAACATGATGCGCGCGCGCCGTTCTGTCTTGGCGTCGATCCAGGCGGCGGGCTTTTCGATCTTGGCCAATGCGGCATCCAGACGATCGCCGCCCAATTCCAGCCGGCGGATCCAGCGTGGAAACCACAATTCATCCCGACCGATCAAAAGTTGCAGGGAAATCAGTGCGATACATATCCCGCCGACCGAAGACAGGCCGGGAATTCCCGACAGTGGCGTGGCCACGATCAGGGCCGGTACCAGCAGCATCGCCGCGTGTGACAGCCGTCCAAGGCTGTCGACCAGTTCGCCGACGCTCAGGTGGCTGCGGTTTTGTGCAACACGCCGGGTTTCGCCGATGACATCTGTAATCGCGCGCAGGCGGCGGGTGTGAGCATCGGTTGTCATGGATTACAAACTCCCACGCGGGCGAAATGGTTCCCGCTCAAAATACAATGACGTTGCGCCGGGCCGTGCCCGAACGGGTATTATCGAGCGCTTCGTTGATCTGGTCCAGGGACCAGCGCCCCGATATGAGATCGTCGAGCTTCAGACGACCCTGCTGGTAGAGATCGACAATCCACGGCACGTCGCGCGACAATATCACGTCGCCCATGAAGCTGCCGACCATGGCGTTGCCCATGCGGGCGACCAGCATCGGTTCATAGGACGACGCGGCGCCTGCGTGCGGCATGCCCACCATGATGACGCGGCCCATCGGCGCCAGATAGCGCGTGGCGGTGTCATAAACCTGCGCGGCGCCCACGGTCACCAGCACCACGTCGGCGCCGCGCCCGGTCAGCTGCTTGACGGCCTTCCAGGGCTTGCCGGCCGCGTTCAGGGCGTGGGTGGCGCCGAATTCCTGCGCCGCCTCAAGCTTGTCGTCGTTCAGATCGACGGCGATGATCCGCCGGGCCCCTGCGATGGCGGCGCCCTGGATCGCGTTCAGGCCCACGCCGCCTGCACCGATGACCACCACGTCCATGCCCGGGCGCACCGAGCCGGTGTTTACGGCCGCGCCCACGCCGGTGATCACGCCGCAGGAAATCAGCGCCGCGCTGTCCATTGGCACGCCATCGGGCAGCTTCTGGATCTGGCTCTGATCAACCACCGCCTTTTCGGCAAAGGCCGCCGCGTCCAACCCGTGAAAGATCGGATCGCCCTGGGGCGTGAACAACGGCCCGTCACCGGCATGGCCGGGTGTTTCGCAATTGGCCGGGTGCGCGCTGGCGCAGGCCGGGCAGGTCCCGCATGAGCGCACCAGTGTCACCAGCACCGGATCGCCCACCGCAACCTTGGTCACGCCGTCGCCCACGGCGCACACGCGGCCTGCGGCCTCGTGGCCATAAACCGCCGGCAGCGGGGTGGGCCAGCCGCCATCGGCAAAGTTGATGTCGGAATGGCAAATCGCACAGGCGTCGATATCGACCTGAACCTCGCCCGCATTGGGATCGCGGATCTGGACGTTTTCGATGGTGAACGGTTTGCCGAATTCGCGGCAGACAGCGGCGCGGATGGTTTGCATGGGGTTCTCCTTGGCTTGGTTTTAGGGTGCGAAACCTTGCGCCTGTTTGCAACTTGAAATGCCGTTTCGACAGGCGAACGCCCTACGTTGTAGTGCCATGCGTCGTCACGCGCCGCTGGGGGACGGGGCGGCCCTTGGGCTGGTCAAAAAGACCGCCAGCGCCAGGATGACCAGCCCCGCCGCCACCGCGAAAGGCGCACCGGGAAACGGCGTGGCGGCCGCGGGCCGGGTGAAATAGGCGAAGACCGTCGTCATGATCAGCGGCGCGATGATCGTGGCCAAAGCCATGACCGAGGCGATGACGCCCTGCAATTCGCCCTGCTGGTCGTCGGGGGTCTGGTTGGCCAGAATGCCCTGCAGCGCGGGCATCAGCACTGACGACAGCGATGCGATCGGAGTCGCGATCAGCGCCATTGTGCCCGATCCGGTGGTGATCAGGATGGAAAAGGCGACAAGATCGGCCAGCATTGCCGCGACCACCGTGCCCCGCTGGCCCAGCACGCGGATGGCCGGGGCCACCAGCGCGCCCTGGCTGATCGCCATGGAAACGCCAAACAGGCTCAGCGACAGGCCGATCATCCCTTCGGACCAGCCAAAGGCCGCCTTGCCGTAAAAAGCCCAGATCGCCGGGTAGGAAAAAAGCGCCAGCGTATAGAGCCCCAGTACCGTCAGCAGGCGCTTGCTGCCGGGCAGCTTGCCGACGGCGCGCACTGCCGACAGCGGGTTGCCGCGCGCCCAGGAAAACGGGCGGCGCGTTGCTTTGGTCACGGTTTCAGGCATGACGAAATAGCCAAAGACAAGGTTGGCCAGCGCCAGGCCGGCGGCGGCCCAGAAGGGCGCGCGCGTGTCGATGCCCGCCAACAGCCCGCCCAGGATCGGCCCGGCGACAAACCCCACGCCAAAGGCCGCGCCCACCATCCCGAACCTGCGCGAGCGGTCGTCTTTTTCCGAAATATCAGCCATGAAGGCGTTGGCGGTGGTGTGGGTGGCCGCCGCAAGCCCGGCGATGACGCGCCCGGCCAGCAGCAACCAGACCGTGTCGGCCACTGCCATGAACACATAGTCCAGCGCCATGACCGCCAGTGCGAACATCAGCACCGGGCGGCGTCCGTAGGCATCTGACAGATTTCCCACCACGGGGCCGAACAGGAACTGCATCACCGCAAAAGCCGTGGCCAGCACCCCGCCCCAGATCGCGCTGTCGGCCAGGGTGTTTCCCGACACTTCGATCAGCAGAGCGGGCATGATCGGCAAGATCAGCCCGATCCCGATGGCGTCGATTCCGACTGTGGCCAGAATGAATACGATGGGCAGGCGCATCGGCGTCCTTTCAAGCTGCCAGATGGGCTTAGCCCGGTGCGATGCCTGGGGTCAAACCTGTCGCGCGGCGTCGGCGAAAGCACGCGCCTGGGCGGGGGCATCGCCCATCTGTGCCGCAGGCGTGAAACGCGATTTATCCAGATCGGCGTGGCGCGCTGCGGCAATATCGACCACCGAACGACCGGTTTGCTGTGCTTCGGCGCAGATGTCCTTGACGGCCTGTTGCGCAAGCGGGCGGGGCATCTGCGCCGCCAGCGCAAAGGTCAGCGCTTCGGCATAAATCAGGCCCAGCCCGTCCGGATCGATCAGCTGCGCCATGGCGTCGTGGCTTGGCTGGATCTGCGCGGCCAAGGCGCCCGCGATTTCGATCTGGCGCGAGAGCGCAATGCACAAGGGGGGCACGGCGAACCATTCGGCAAACCACGCCGCGCCGTCGCGCTGTTCGGGATGCTCGATCGCCGATTGGATGATCGCCGCCTGCGCCTGTACCTGCCGCCCGAGCGTCTGCATCGTCAGCGGCAGCACCGGATTGCGCTTTTGCGGCATGGTTGACGACCCGCCACTGTCGCCAAGGCGCAGCTCGCCCCGGCCCGATTGCGTCATCAGGGCAATGTCGCCGCCCATCTTGGCCAGAACGCCGGCGGTGGTTGCGGCCCATCCGGCCAGGGTACCCAGGCCGTCGCGCTCGGTGTGCCAGGTGGCACCGGGATCGGCCAGGCCAAGCGCCTGGGCCAGGCCCGCGCGCACATCGCCGCCTTTGCCGCGCAGGGCGGCGTTGGTGCCCGCTGCACCAGACAGGGACACACGCAATGTCGCGTCGCGCACCGCATCCAGCCGTGCCAGTTGCGCCATCAGCGGGCGGCCCCACTGCGCCACATAGCTGCCAAAGGAAATCGGCGTTGCGGCCTGATGATAGGTGCGCCCCGCCATCGGCAGGTCGGCATGGCTGTGCGCAAGGGTGCCAAGCGCGCGGATTGCGTCGCGCAGTTGCGTATCCCAAATGCCGATCACCCGCTTGAGCCGCAGCGCGCGGCCCGTGTCGGCAATGTCTTGCGAGGTGGCGCCCCAATGCACGTATTGCCCGTGTTCGGGCGCCTCCATCGCCTTGCGAAAGGCGGCGACCAGCGCGGGCACCGGCACGCCGTCCACGGCAACCTGATCGGCCAGCCCGCCGGGATCGACCTGCAATTCCATCGAAGCGCGGTGGATGAACGCGCCCGAAACCTCGGGGATCACGCCCGCCGCGCCCTGCACCTTGGCCAGCGCCCCTTCGACCAGCAGCATGGCGCGCAATTCGGCACTGTCCGAGAATAACGTCGCCGTGTCCGCGTGGCTGAACAGCTTGTGATAGAGTGCGCTATCGAGCGGTGACGCAGCCATCAGGCGGCCCTCAGCCCAAGGATGTCGCGCGCCTGGGCGGGCGTGGCGACGGGGCGGTCGTGCTTGGCGCAAAGCGCGACCGTGCGTTCGACCAGTGCCGCGTTCGACGGGGCCAGCGTATTGCGGTCAAGGCGCACGTTGTCTTCCAGGCCGGTGCGCGTGTGCCCGCCGGATGAAATCGCCCAGTCGTTCAGCGTCAGTTGGTGTTGGCCAATGCCCGCCGCGCACCACGGCGCGTTCGCGCCAAAGAGCCGTTTGACGGTGTGGATGTAATAGTCGAACACGTCGCGATCGACGGGCATGGCGTTCTTGACCCCCATGACGAATTGCACATAGGGGGTGCCAGGGATCTTGCCTGCATCCGCCATCAGCTTTGCTTGCAAAATATGTGATAAATCAAATGCTTCAATCTCGGGCTTCACGTCATACTTTAATATTTCACCGGCCAGCCAATCGATCAGTTCAGGGCGGTTTTCGTAGACGCGCGTGGGAAAGTTGTTCGACCCGACCGCCAGCGAGCACATGTCGGGCCGCAGCGGAATCATTGCGCCGCGCGCGCGGCCGGTGCCCGAGCGCCCGCCGGTGGACAGTTGCACGATCATGCCAGGGCAGTGTGCCTGGATCCCGTCCATGAGCCGGGCAAACCGATCCGGATCGGACGTCGGTTTGCCCTGGTCGTCGCGGACGTGGCAGTGCGCGATGGCCGCGCCAGCTTCAAAGGCCGCGTGCGCGCTTTCGATCTGCTCGGGGATGGTGGTCGGCAGGTTGGGGTTGTCGTCCTTGGTGGGGACGCTGCCGGTGATGGCCACGCAGATGATGCAGGGCGTTGTCATGGATGGTCCAGTGAATTGAGAAAGTCGGCCAGCTCTTTGGGCTGGGTCAGTTGCGGCACGTGCCCGCAATCCAGGGTCAGGGTCGGATCGCACGGCGACGCGGCGACCATCTGTTGTTGCAGCGGGTAGGTGACGGTCTGATCCTGAGTACAGAATACATAGGCGCGCGGCACGCGGTCGAAATCGGGGCCGATCTGCGCCGGGTCGCTTTGCGCGCGGTTCGATTGGGGCGACATGGCGGCCATCGCGTCCTGTTGGTCTTGCGCGCTGGCGTCCTGAAACAGCATTGGCGGGGCCAGATCGGCGTCCAGAACGGTGGTGCCCTTGACCGGGCCGTGGCGCACGGCTTTGGACACACCCGGCGTATCCTGCTGGCCGATGAGCGAAAGCAGGCTGTCCCCGTCGCGCGGCAACACAGCGGCCACGTAGACTGTCCCAAGCACATGATCGGGGTTGCGGGCTGCGACTTGCGCTGTCACGATTCCGCCCATCGAATGGCCCACAATGAAGGCCGGCGGCCCGGCGCGTAGCACTTTTTCAACATGGGCGACGTAATCGGCCATGCCGACCGTTTCGGGCGGCACAGGGCTGGCGCCGTGGCCAGGCAGGTCGATCGCTTCGACGTCGTGGCGATGCAGAAATGGGATCAGCCGCAGCCAACTGGCCGCGTTGCCCCAGGCGCCATGAATGAGAATTATACGTGCCATGTGGATCTCCCTTTTTGGCGCACTATAAACAAAACCGGGGGCGCGTCAGCCCTCGGATGCAGTCAGATGGGACGCGGATCATAAATCCAGAAAGACGGTTTCGTCGCTGCCTTTCAGGTGGATGTCGAACCGGTATTTTCCATCGCCGTCCGGCTTGGCGATCAGCGTTGCGATACGGGTCTTTTGTTCAATCCGCGATAGCAGGGGATCGCGCGTGTTGTCTTCATCTTCGAAATAGAGGCGCGTGTTCAGGCCGATGTTGATGCCACGCCCGACGATCCACAGGCTGATATGTGGCGCCTGAAAGCCGCCGCCGCGTATCGGAACCTTGCCCGGCTTGATCGTGCGCAGCGTGAACGCTCCGGTTTGCTGGTCGGCGGCGAACCGGCAAAAGCCGGGCACCTTGGGGTCGGCGCCGTCCTGCCCGGCGAACCTGCCGTTCGCATCTGCCTGCCAGCTTTCGATCATCGCATCGCGCAGCGCCCAGCCCAGCCCGTCGTATACGGATCCCGAGATCTCGATCAGCGTGCCCTGTGCGCCGTCCTCGATCGGGCTTTGTCCCACGTCTTTGCCATAGATATCGGGATGGCCCGCGAAGGTCGGGATGCACCCAAGGTGGACGTAGGGGCCGGCGGTTTGTGACGGCGTTTCAAACAGGTTCTCAAGCGATTGGACCATGTCAGCTGCCCTCTATCTTGTTTTCGAACATGGTCTGGCGGCGCCCCCGCAGCACGATGTCGAACTTGTAGGCCAGAAAATCCATCGGGCGGGCCTTGGCCATGTCCAGCGGGGCGACCAGGCGGTCAAGCTGGCTGCGCTGCTTGATCGTATGCGCAATCGGGCAGAGATCGATCAGCGGATCGCCCTGAAAATACATCTGGGTCATCAGGCGCTGGCCAAAGCTGTGCCCAAAGACGGAAAAGTGTATGTGCATCGGCCGCCAGTCATTGCCGCGGTTCTGCCATGGGTAGGCGCCGGGGCGAATGGTCAGGAATTCGTAGTGCCCGTCGTCATCGGTGATGGTGCGCCCGCAACCGCCAAAGTTGGGATCGAGCGGGGCAAAATAGGTGTCCTTGGCGTGACGATAGCGCCCGCCGGCATTGGCCTGCCAGATTTCGACCAGCGTGTTGGGCACCGGGCGGGCGAATTCATCCAGCACCCGGCCATGGACCAGAACCCGTTCGCCTATGGCGTGGGCCTTGCCGTTGGTGAAATTCACAATCAGGTTGTTGTCATATTTGCCCAGCATCGAATGGCCGAACCGCGGGCCGGTTTCTTCGGACGGCGTGCTTTCCATTGACAGCAGCGCCCAGTCGGGCGAGCGCGCCACGGATGTCTTGTAATTGGGGTCGCACACGACCGGGTGCATGTCACGATTGCGCGCCACCAGAGGGCCGGGATCGGTCATGAATTTTCCTCCATTTCGGCATAGGTCGCCTTGGCCAGTTTCAAGGCCCGGTTCGCGCGCGGAACGCCGGCGTAGATGGCGACATGCTGAAAGGCTTCCAGAACGTCGCGCTGGCTTGCGCCGGTGTTGGCCGTGGCCCGGATGTGCATCGGGATTTCATCGAAATTGCCGGTGGCGGCCAGCAAGGCCAGCGTCAACATGGACCGTTCGCGCCTGGTGATCCCGTCGCTGGACCACACGGTGCCCCAGGCGCCTTCGGTGATCAGGGTCTGGAAGGGGGCGTCAAATTCGGTCGTGTTCGCTTCGGCGCGCTCAACATGCGCATCGCCCAATACGGCGCGGCGGGTTTTGATCCCTTGGGTGTAGCGGTCAGACATGGCCTGTCTCCTTCAGGAATTTCGTCAGCACTTCGGCGTATTCGTCGGGTTTTTCGACGCAAGGCAGATGCCCCGCGCCGCGGATCAGGTGAAACTGCGAGCCGGGGATCAGCGCCGCGGTCTCGCGCACCAGGTCGGGCGGGGATGATCCGTCTGCATCGCCCGCGATCCCAAGGGCGGGCAGGCGCAGCCCGGCGGTGGGGGTGTACATGTCGGTGCCCGCGATGGCCGCGCAACAGCCAAGATAGCCTTCCAGCGGCTGGCCCGTCAGCATGTCGCGCCAGAATTGCAGCTCGGGGCCATTTCGGAAGGGTTTGGAGAACCAGCGCGCCATGATCTCGTCGCCCTGGGCTTGGATTCCGCCGGCGCGGATCGCGCTGATCCGGTCGGCCCAGGTTTGCGCGGTGCCGAACTTGTAGGCGGTGTTCGACAGCACCACCGCGCGCACCAGGTCCAGCCGTTTGACGGCCAGGCCCTGCGCAATCATCCCGCCGATGGACAGGCCAACAAACATCGCGTCTTTCACGCCCAGGGCGTCCAGAAGCCGTTCGGTATCGCTCACCAGTTGGCCCATCGAATAGGGCGCATCGGGCACGTCGGATTGCCCGTGCCCGCGCTTGTCGAACCGGATGATCCGCAGACCAGGCGGCAACAGCGGCACCACCTTGTCCCACAGGCGCAGATCAGTCCCCAGCGAATTGGCAAAGACGATCGGTGCGCCGTTCGGGTCGCCATCCTCGTGCATGTTCAGCGAAATATCCCCAACGGAAACTTTCATCAGTAGGGCAACCCCACATAGTTTTCGGCCAACGCCCGCTGCGCGGCTTCATTGCTGCGCAGAAAGTCGATTTCGGCCTGTTGCATCTTCAAGTCAAAGTCTGACCATTCGGGGAAGCGGTGCAACAGGTTCGTCATCCACCAGCTGAATCGCTCGGCCTTCCAGATGCGGGCCAGCGCCTTGTCGGAATAGGCAACGATGCCGTCATCGCTGCCCTCCAGATAGTGCTGGCAGAGCCCCTGATACAGGTAGTGCACATCGCTGGCGGCCGTGTTCAGCCCCTTGGCGCCGGTGGGGGGCACGATGTGCGCCGCGTCACCGCACAGGAACAGGCGGCCCCACCGCATCGGTTCGGTCACGAAACTGCGCAAGGGGGCGATGGATTTTTCGATGATCGGCCCGGTGATCAGCCTGGCGGCGTGGCCCTGGGGAATGCGCTTTTTGAATTCGCCCCAAAAGGTCTGATCGGGCCAGTCGTCGGGCCTGTGCGACAGGGGCACCTGGATGTAATAGCGGGACAGGTTCGAATTGCGCATGGACGCCAGGGCAAACCCCCGCTCTGACGCGGCGTAGATCAGTTCGTGATCGACGGGTGGGGTTTGCGACAGAACACCCAGCCAGCCAAAGGGATAGACCTTTTCATAGTCGCGCCGCACATCATCGGGGATCGTCTTGCGCGAGACGCCGTGGAACCCGTCGCAGCCAGCCACGAAATCACAATCGATGCGGTGGTGCGTTCCATCGCGCACAAAGGTGACACTGGGCGCGTCCGTTCTGGCGTCATGGATCGTCACGCCCTCGACGTTGAATTCAATCTGCCCGCCCGAATTTTCACGCGCCGCGTAGAGATCGCGCGTGACTTCGGTCTGGCCATACACGACCACGGGCTTGCCGGTCAGCGCCTTGATGTCGATGCGGATCAGAGCATCGCCACAGGAAATCTGGGTGCCGTCATGCACGTAGCCTTCAGATTCCATCCGTGCGGCCACCCCGGCCTGGCGCATCAGATCGACCAGGCCCTGTTCCAGAACGCCGGCCCGGATCCGGCCCAGGACATATTCCTTGGTCTTGCGTTCCAGCACCACGCTATCGATACCTTTGCGGTGCAGCAACTGCGACAACAGCAGTCCCGACGGGCCGCCCCCGATGATGCAAACCTGTGTGCGCATGCGTTGCCTCCGTGCTGGCGCAAGATGCGCAAAGGTAATTGGCGGCGTCAATTAGTTTATGGGGGCAATCTGGGCAAACGGGGCGCAGCAGGGCCCGGAAAAGGGCTTGAAAAAGGGCTGGAAATGGGGGGGGAGATTGGCCGGGGAATATTGTGGGGCCGCCTGGCCGGACCCGGCGTCCGCAGCCCGCCGCGCCCCGGAAAATTCAGCCGTCGAAATCCTGCAGCGTTTGGGCGAATAGCGTGGGATCGACGTTGCCGCCCGATGCCACCGCGATCACCGTGTCAGCCTGCGGCGGATGGAACAGCGCTGCCGCCAGTGCCACCGCGCCGCCCGGCTCGAGCACCAGTTTCAACCGTAAAAACGCCAGCGCCATCGCGCGCCGCGCTTCGTCATCACTGACGACGATGCCGGGGCCGCACAGGCGTTGCAGGATGGGGAAGGTAATATCGCCCGGCTTTGGCGTCAGCACCGCATCGCAGATCGACCCGGACAGCGCCGGGTTGGCCAGAATCCGGCCCGCTGCCAGTGAACGCGCGACATCGTCGAACCCTTCCGGCTCGACCGGACGTGCGCGCATCTGCGGGGCGTGGGTTTCCAACGCCAGCGCAACGCCGGATGTCAGCCCGCCGCCGCCGCAACACACCAGCACCTCTGCGTCAAAGATGTCTAATTCGGCCGCCTGTTCGGCGATCTCGATCCCCACGCTGGCCTGACCCGCGATTACCAGAGGCTCGTCGTAGGGGCGGATCAGGGTCAGGCCGCGATCGCGCGCCAGGGCTTGGCCGATCTGTTCACGGCTTTCCACCGCGCGGTCATACAGCACCACTTCGGCCCCGTAGGCGCGGGTGTTGGCCACCTTGATCGCGGGCGCGTCCGACGGCATCACGATGACGCTGGGAATGGCGTGCAACATGGCTGCAAACGCGATGCCCTGCGCGTGATTGCCTGACGAATAGGCGATGACGCCGCGCGCCCGCTGGTCCGATGGCAGGGCGGAAATGGCCGACCACGCGCCGCGAAACTTGAACGAGCCGCTGTGTTGCAGGGATTCGGCTTTGACCAGCACGCGGCGCCCCGCGATGTCGTCCAGAAATGGTGACGACAGCAATGGCGTGCGCCGGACATGCCCGAACAGGCGGCGCGCGGCATCTTCGACATCGGACCGGTTCACCGGCACTGCTGGATCCACGTGCGCAGCGCCTCTAGCGCCGGGGCTTCGTCCAGAAACGGCACATGGGCGCGGCCCGGCACCTCGCGGTAGATCAGGCCGGGGTGGCGGTCTTGCATCTTTTGCGCGGTGTCGGCGCCCAAAAGGTCAGAGTTCGCGCCCCGGATCAGCGCCACCGGCTTGCCGGCCAGCGCATCGAACAGCGGCCACAGATCGGGCGCATCGCCTGTGGGCGCTTCCAGCACCGCGTCGCGCAATTTCGGATCATAGCGCAGCTGCAGGCCATGATCGCCCTGCACATAGTTGTTTTCGACCTGAGCGCGCCAACGCGCGGGCGGCACATCGGTAAAACCGGGATTGGCGGCGGGCATCGCTGCGGCCGCATCCGCCAGCGTGGTCCATGGCGGCGGCTTGCCCAGATACCCCGCGATCCGGTCCAGCCCGGATGTGTCCAGCTCTGGCCCGATATCGTTCAGCGCGACGCCGCGCACCCGGTCGCCATCGGTCAGGCCCAGAAGCATGGCGATCAGCCCCCCGCGCGAGGTGCCGAGGATGGCGGCGTCCGCCAGCCCCAGATGGTCAAGCAGCTTGATCGCGTCGCGCGCCTCGTTCTCGATGGTATAGCTGCGCCAGTCACCATAGTCGGACTGCCCGCGCCCGCGATAGTCCATGCGGATCAGACGCACACCGTCCAGATGCGGCGCGACATGATCGAAATCGCGCCCGTTGCGCGTCAGCCCCGCCAAGCACAGCACCGCCAGCCCGTCGCCCTGGTCATCGTAGTGCAGGTTCAGACCGTCGAATGTGGTGAAATGGGGCATCAGAATCGTCCGGCAAGGTCGGGAATTTCCGTCAGGTCGGTCAGGATTTCGGTGGGGCGCCAGGGCAAACGGTCAATGGGCTCGGCCATGCGGTTGACCCAGACGGTGCGAAATCCGAACCCCGCGCCGCCGGCCGCGTCCCAGCCGTTCGAGCTGACAAAGAGGATCTGATCGGGCGGGCAATCAAAGCGGTCCACCGCCAGTTGGTAGACCGAGGCATGGGGTTTGAACACGCCCACGGACTGAACGCTGAGCACATCGTCCAGAACATCGCCAAGACCCGCCGATTGCACCGCGCCGTCCAGCATGGCCGGCGAGCCGTTGGACAGGATCGCGGTTTGAAAGCCGCGCGCCTTCAGCGTGGCCAGCACCTGGGGAACCTCGGGGAAGGGGGACAATTCCCAGTAGAGCGCCAATAGCCGTTCGCGCAGCGCCGGATCGGCCAGATTGGCGGAGTCCAGCGCCCAATCCAGCCCATCCTGCGTGACCTGCCAAAAGTCGCAATGGGCATCGGCCACGGCGCGCAGCCAGGTGTATTGCAACTGCTTGAGCCGCCAATCGCGCGCCACTTGCGGCCACAGGTCCCGCAATGGGGCAAAGGCAGGATCGCGCGCGGCTTCGCGCGCGGCGGCGGCCACGTCGAACAGCGTTCCATAGGCGTCGAATACACAGGCTTTGATGGTCATGTCGCCCCCCGTTTCGGACAGGGTGACATGGGCGCCGGCAAATGAAAAGTGACTAAAGCAGCCCGTCCAGAATGGCCTGACCGGCCATGAAATGGGCTGCCAGCGTAAACGCATAGGCCGCCAGAACGATCAGTGCGGTGTTCTGCGGCAGGGGCAGGGTGGCATTGCGGCGCGGCAGCAGGCTCTGCAACCCGATCGCGGCCAGCACCAGAAAGCCGATCGACTGGTTTTGCAGCGCCGCCGAGGCAAAGGCCGCGACCAGGAAAATGCTGATCAGCGGCCCCATGCTGGGCCAGAAACTGTTCGAAACCGCGCGGATACAGCGCCCACCGTCCAGCGGCAGGAAGGGCAGCAGCATGATGAAATTCACCGCGCCGCAGGTCGCCCCAAAGGTCAAAAGCGCAAACGCCAGGCCGGGCGATGACCCGGCGACGACCTGCGCGACCCCCAGAGCCAGCGCGACCGGCGCCAGCGACAGGCCCGCGCCCATCAGCACCACGAACGCTTCGGCGGCCGGATCGTCGCTTTGCGCGCCGCGCGGGCTGAGAAAAGGCACCGGAAGGATGCGCAGCCGTGGTTCGCCCGCGCACAGCGAGCGCCGGGCCAGCGCCTGCCCCAGTTCATAAATGAACAGCGACAGCAGAACCGACGCCGCCACCAGCGGGCCCACCAGTATGGTTGCCATGATGAACAGCACAAAGGCCAGCACCACACCGGTGCCGTCGAACCCATGCAGAACAAGGCGGCGCGGGGCGGCCCCGGACACCTGAACAGGCCGCAAACTGACGGCGACGCCCAGTGCGATCAGAATAGACGTAAGTAGAATAAAATATGATGTCGTCATGATTGCGGAATCGGTCAGCCCCAGAAGTTCTTGTCCAAGTGGGGGTTCAAATGTGGCAGGAATGTGGCGAATTGCGCAGAAAAAATTAACACAACATACTGTTTCCGATTGCGCATTGCGTGTTCGGTTGGATCAATATGTGCGCCAGCATTTTTCGGAGACGACCATGAACAACACGGTAGAGCGACTAAGGGAAAACCTGCGCGATCTTCAAGCCAATCTGGAACGCGAAGCGTCAGAACGCGCGGCCCAGTTTCGCTATCGCTGGGAAAACGGACGCATCGTCTTTGAAGACGAGGCGCGCAAGCGCGGGCGTCTGTTCCGCATGCGCTGGGCGACCTTTCTGGGCCGCGCCCGCCTGATGGAAATCGTCACCGCGCCGCTGATCTTTTCGCTGATCATTCCCTTCGTTCTCATGGACTTGTTCGTATCGGTCTATCAGGCGATCTGCTTTCCCGTCTACGGTATCCCCAAGGTCCGGCGGCGCGACTATATCGCCGTCGACCGGCACAAGCTGACCTATCTGAACATCCTGCAAAAGCTGTATTGTGTCTATTGCGGCTACTGTAACGGGCTGTTGGCCTATGTGCGCGAGGTGGCCGGGCGCACGGAATATTATTGGTGCCCGATCAAGCACGGGCGGCACTTGCCGGACCGTCATGCGCACTACGACCGGTTCGTTGACTATGGCGACGGCGAAGAATTTTCGAACATGCTGGTAGAGATGAAGGACCGCGCCCGCGCCTGCGACGGATGCACCGATTGCGGCGTGGGGCAGGGACGGGGGCAGGGGCCGGGGCAGGGACGGGGGCCGGGCCACTAGCGGCCCCCGTGCGCTTTGCTCAGATGTTTTCGAACCGGGGCATGCCCATCACATGATAGCCCCCGTCGACGTGGATGATTTCGCCCGTCGTGCAGGCCCCCGCATCCGAGGCCAGGTAGACCGCAGTGCCGCCCACCGCGTCCAACGTGGCGTTCGACTGCATCGGGGCGTTCTCTTCGGCATGGCGATACGTGCGGCGCGCCCCGCCGATGGCGCTGCCGGCCAGCGTTTTCATCGGGCCCGGGCTGATCGCGTTGACGCGGATGCCTTGTGGCCCAAGATCTGACGCAAGGTAGCGCACCGAACTTTCCAGCGCCGCCTTGGCCACGCCCATCACGTTATAGTTCGGCACCACCGCGTTCGATCCCTGAAACGTCAGCGTGATCAGCGTGCCGCCGCCCGTCATCATCACCGAGGCGCGCTTGGCCACGTCGATAAAGCTGTAGCACGAGATATGCAGCGAATTCTTGAAGTTGTCGATCGAGGTGTCGATGAACCGGCCCGCCAGTTCCGTCTTGTCCGAAAAGGCGATGGCATGTACCACGAAATCCATCGTGCCCCATTTGTCTTCCAGTGCGCCAAAGGCACGGTCCATCTGGTCGGGGTTGGTGACATCGACATCCACCATCGTGTCGGACCCGACGCTTTCGGCCAGCGGGCGCAGGCGCTTGCCGAACCCTTCGCCCTGATAGGTAAAGGCCAGCTCGGCCCCTTCGTCGGCCAGGGCCTTGGCAATGCCCCAGGCGATCGAGCGTTCGTTTGCCACGCCCATGACAAGCCCGCGCTTGCCGGTCATCAGTTCCGCCATCTACCCCTACCCGTTGTATTTCGACATAAGCATCGATCCATTGGTGCCGCCAAAGCCAAAGCTGTTGGTCATCACCGTGTCCAAGCCGGCGTTTTGCACCAGCGACGTTGCGATTTCGGCCGGGTCCAGCGCCGGGTCCAGCGTTTCGACATTGATCGACGGCGCGATGAAATCGTGTTCCAGCATCAGCAGGCAATAGATCGCTTCTTGCGCGCCGGTCGCGCCCTGGCTGTGGCCGGTCATCGATTTGGTGCTGCTGATCGGGGGCGTGTTGCCGGCGCCGAACACGCGGCGCACGGCTTCGACTTCGCCCACGTCGCCGACGGGCGTGCTGGTGCCATGCGCATTGATGTAGCTGACCTTGCGGCCTTCGGGCAGGGTCTGCAGGGCCAGCCGCATGGCCCGTTCGCCGCCTTCACCGGATGGGGCCACCATGTCGGCGCCGTCGGATGTGGCGCCCAGCCCTGTGATTTCGGCATAGATTTTGGCGCCGCGCGCCTTGGCGTGCTCAAGATCCTCAAGCACCACGATGCCGCCGCCGCCACCAATCACGAAGCCGTCGCGGTTCGCATCGAACGCGCGCGAGGCTTTTTCCGGGGTGTCGTTATACTTGGACGACATCGCGCCCATGGCGTCAAACAGGCACGACAGGGTCCAGTCCAATTCTTCGCCGCCGCCGGCGAACATCACGTCCTGTTTGCCCATCATGATTTGTTCGGCCGCATTTCCGATGCAATGCAGCGATGTCGAGCAGGCCGACGTGATCGAATAGTTGATGCCCTTGATCTGGAACGCCGTCGCCAGGTTGGCGCTGATGGTCGAGGACATGCACTTGGGCACCGCAAAGGGCCCGATCCGCTTGGTCGCGCCGGTTTTCAGAACACTCTGGTGCGCGGTCAGCAGGGCGCTGGTCGACGGCCCGCCCGATCCGGCCACAAGGCCGGTGCGCGGGTTGACGACATCGCCCTCTTCCAGCCCCGCGTCGGCAATGGCCTGTTGCATGGCGATATGGGCATAGGCCGCGCCGGGCCCCATGAAGCGCAGCGTGCGCTTGTCGACATGTTCGGCCACGTCCAGCTTGATGTTGCCCGCGATCTGGCTGCGAAAGCCATGCGCGGCCATGTCTTCGTTGAAAGTGATCCCCGAGGTTCCGGTTTTCAGCGACTCCAGAACCTGATCTGTAGTGTTCCCGATCGAAGAGACGATCCCCAATCCTGTGACGACGACGCGGCGCATGGGTGTATTCCTTGGCTTGAATGGCGCCGCGCGGGCAGGGCCGGGGCGCTGGTGTATCGGATCAGCTCTCGGACAGAGCTACTTTCATATCCTTGACGCGGTAGATCTCATCGCCGTCGGCTTCCACGATCCCGTCGGCGACGCCCATTGTCAGGCGGCGGGTCTGGATCGCCTTGGTGAAGTCGATCTTGTAGGTCAGCATCTTGCGGTCTGGGCGGACCATGCCTGTCAGCTTTACTTCGCCCACGCCCAGGGCATAGCCACGCCCCTGCCAGCCGCGCCAGCCCAGATTAAAGCCGGTCAGCTGCCACAATCCATCCAGCCCCAGGCAGCCAGGCATGATCGGATTGCCGGGGAAGTGGCATTCGAAGAACCACAGATCGGGCGTGATATCGAACTCGGCGGTGATATGGCCCTTGCCATGTTCGCCGCCATCTGCCGACACGTCGGTGATGCGGTCCATCATCAGCATGGGCGGGGCGGGCAACTGGGCGTTGCCGGGTCCGAACAGTTCGCCGCGGGCGCATTTCAAAAGGTCTTCCTTGTCGAAACTGCTGGGGTATTGCGACATGCCGCTCGTTCCACTTCTGTGCCGTTCAGTGCTTTGATCCCTTCCCTAGCATCGGCGCTTTGGCGGTTGCAATAGGACCATAGGCATTGCCCGATTGGTGCGAAACAGGGTTTGACGTTGAAAAGGACCACGTTTCGCTTCTATATTGGCGGCCAGAGGGAAGCGGAAATGCCACTGGACGATACCATCTTGAAGCAAACCGAAGGCTGGCTGATGAACGCCGGCCTGCGCCCCACGCGCCAGCGCGTGGCGTTGGCGGCGCTGATGGTGGGCGACGGGCAGCACCGCCATGTCACCGCCGAAGCGCTGTTCGATGCGGCGCGCGCGGCGGGCGATACGGTGTCGCTGGCGACCGTCTACAACACGCTGCGCGCCTTTACCGAGGCAGGGCTGGTCCAGGAAATCACCGTCGATGGTTCAAAAAGCTATTTCGACACCCGGCTGGACGATCACCCGCACTTCTATTGGGAAGACAGCGCCGATCTGACAGACGCGCCGGCGGACGAATTGGAAATCGCGCGCCTGCCCAAAGCCCCCGACGGCACCACCGTGGCCAAGGTCGACGTGGTGATCCGGCTGCGGCGCACCTGAAGCCCGCGCGCCCGCGCCCATCTTTGAACCCGCCTTTGAAAAGGCGGCCGACATCGCCCATACACCACCCCTGCAACACATCGATCCGTGTCCACAACCTGCATCCGCTGGTGTTTGATGGCGCGCAAGGCTCGGCCATTGCGCTTGCCCGATTGCACGCTGATCGTTTCGAACACGGCCCACCGCGATACCATTCTGCGAAACGACGCCAAATCCTGCGTAAGAACGCCAAATCGCTGCCCAGCCTGAAACCAGAGTTCATCGTGATCACTCAGGACGCCCGCAGGACGGGTTGCTGAGTGAAAAGATCGACACGGCTGTTCTGGGCCGGCCGCGGAAATCTCACGATCGGCGCCCCCGCGCCCATGATCGACGTAGTCGCATCCGCGCGGCGCGATGGGGGTGCCGGGTCGTATCGCGCCCGAAACCCTGAATTGACGCATC
This sequence comes from Aliiroseovarius sp. PTFE2010, assembly GCF_049943335.1. Taxonomy (NCBI): domain Bacteria; kingdom Pseudomonadati; phylum Pseudomonadota; class Alphaproteobacteria; order Rhodobacterales; family Paracoccaceae; genus Aliiroseovarius; species Aliiroseovarius sp. PTFE2010. The sequence continues at coordinate 280,898 of NZ_JBNFVY010000002.1, read as the reverse complement.
CCGGTGGGCAACAAAAAAGCCGAGGCGCAGGCCCCGGCTTTTTCATGGTGATGTTGGCCCGGATCAGGCGATTTCGACCAGCTCGATCGCAAAGGTCAGGTCTTCGCCGGCCAGCGGGTGGTTGGCGTCCAGCGTCACGGTGTCTTCGGTGACCTTGACCACGCGCACCGGAATTGCCTGGCCCTGAGGGGTCTGCATCTGCAGTTGCGTGCCGATGTCCAGCGGCAGGTCGGCGGGGATCTGTTCGCGCGGAACGTCCTGGATCGCATCGTCATGGGGCGGCCCATAGGCTTCGCCCGCTTCGGCGGTGACGGTCTTGGTTTCGCCCACGGTCATGCCGGGCAGGTGTTTGTCCAACCCCGGAATGACCTGGCCACTGCCAACGGTGAATTCCAGCGGGTCGCGCCCCTGCGAGCTGTCAAAGACGGTGCCGTCTTGCAGGGTGCCGGTGTAATGAATGCGAACTTTGTCGCCCGATTTCGCTTCGGTCATGAATGGTCCTCAGATGTCTGGATGAATGTATGAGGCCGCATCAGCGGGTGCTCAGATTTAGCGCGAGTCTATCAGCCATGCGCCGGGTGTCAAAGCGATCGCGGGCGCGGGCCAAAAATCGCCTAAAACCGCCTAAAACCGCCTAAAACCGGCTAAAACCATTGCCCGGGCTCCATCAGGCCCAGATCCATAAGCTGCTGGGAATGCCATTCGAATTCCACCGAATTGTGCCAGGTGAACGTGTCGATTTCAAACCGCGAACCGGCGTTGGCGCGCAGGGCCTTGGCGGTGCGGAAACTGGCGATGGCGGCGGTCAGGTTGTTGTGCCAGGGACAGGCGAAGGTGTTGTATTCTTCGTCAGAAAAGGTGTGATCGTCCCGCAGGCGCAGGCCGGGTTTGGCCTTGAACAGCGCGATGCGGTCAATCTTGCGGCGGGCAGGGGGGATGTGTTCCTCATAGCGCCAGCGCAGCCCGCCGTGAAAGTTCAGTTGCCGATCCTTGGGGCGGTTTTCGTTGTCGGGGTCTTGCCGCGCTTCGGCGTAATAGCCCGACCGGTCCAGGTGCGCGTCTTCCAGCGATACCGCGTTCGGGGCCTCGCTCAGATCGCCGGCATACAGGTCGATGACATAGCTGAGCATCGCATCGCGCCGTTCTTCGGTGTGAAAGGCCAGCATTTCCCCGACCGTGCGGGTCTCGCAGAACGGAAAGAACAGGTATTCGGCGTTGAAACAGTAATACAGCCAGATCCCCGGCGCCGCATCGATGATCTGGTTGACCGTGTCGGTGGTGATGGCCATCGACGTGGTTGTCTGGGTGACCCGGTGGACGGTCTTTTCCAGCGCTGCGGGCAGCTCCAGCTCGGCCGGGGCGAACAACACCACCTCGCGAAAGCCCAGGTTCCGGTGGTGGCGGATGGTGGTGTCTACCTCGCTCAGGTCCTCGGCAAAGATCAGGGCCACCGGCCCCTTGGCCAGCGCCGCCTTGCCGTCGGCAAGGAAGGACTTGAGGTTCTGGTATCGCATCGCACTGCCCATGGCAGCCTTGTTGGCCGCATTCTGCTTAACAGGCCATGAAGAGCCCCGCGATGCAAGCGTTGCGGGGCGCGGGCGATGGGTGTACAGAGCGGCCTCAACCCGGAGCGCGTATCATGTCAGAGCCTAAAAAGCTGTATATCAAGACCTATGGCTGTCAGATGAACGTCTATGACAGTGAACGCATGGCCGAAGCCCTGGGCGGCGCGGGGTATGTCGAAACCGCCACCCCTGACGACGCCGACATGATCTTGCTGAATACGTGCCACATCCGTGAAAAGGCGGCCGAAAAGATCTATTCCGAATTGGGCCGCTTCCGGGGGTTGAAAACCGCCAGGCCCGACCTGACGATCGGCGTGGCCGGTTGTGTCGCCCAGGCCGAGGGCGAAGAGATCATGCGCCGACAGCCGATGGTCGATCTGGTCGTGGGCCCGCAAAGCTATCACCGCCTGCCCGAACTGGAAGCCAAGGCGCGGTCCGGGGAAAAGGCGCTCGATACCGATTTCCCGGCCGAAGACAAATTCGAACACATGCCCGCCCGCCCCAAGGCCAAACGCGCGCCCACGGCATTCCTGACCGTGCAGGAAGGCTGCGACAAGTTCTGCGCCTTTTGCGTGGTGCCCTACACGCGGGGCGCCGAAGTCAGCCGCCCGGCCGCGCGCGTTCTGGCCGAAGCGCGCGATCTGGTCGAACGCGGCGTGCGCGAGATCACGCTGCTGGGCCAGAACGTCAACGCCTATCACGGCGCGAGCGATGGCGGCGACTGGTCGCTGGCCCGTCTGGTGCGCGAACTGGCCCGCGTGGATGGGCTGGACCGCATCCGCTACACCACAAGCCACCCCAACGACATGGAAGACGATCTGATCGCCGCCCATGGCGATGAACCCAAGCTGATGCCCTATTTGCACCTGCCCGTGCAGGCCGGCAGCGATCGGATCCTCAAGGCGATGAACCGCAAGCATACCGCCGAGCAGTACATCCGCCTGATCGAACGCATCCGCGCCGCGCGCCCCGATATCCTGATCTCGGGCGACTTCATCGTGGGGTTTCCGGGTGAAACCGATGCTGATTTCGCCGATACCATGGCCCTGATCCGTCAGGTTGGCTATGGCACCGCCTATTCGTTCAAATACAGCGCCCGCCCCGGGACCCCGGCGGCCGAAAAGGCCCTGGTCGACCCGCAGGTCGCCGACGCCCGGCTGCAAGAGCTGCAGGCGTTGCTGGCCGAACAGCAGCGCGCAACCCAGGAGAGCATGGTCGGGCGCGACGTGTCGGTGCTGTTCGAAAAACCCGGCCGCCAGCCCGGCCAGATGGTGGGCAAATCCGATTACCTGCACGCGGTGCATGTGGCCGATGACACCATCGCCAAGGGCGACATTCGCAGGGTCAGAATCACGCGAAGCGGGACAAATTCGCTTGCCGGAACGCTGGTTGGATAAACGCGCCTGCGGTTCCGGTAGCTGATTGGTGACGACCGCGCGCCAATAGGTGCAAAATCACACCGCTGTTGCGCCATTATCCACAGTGTGTGGATAAGTTGGCTTCACAGGAGTCGTCAGGGTTTGTTAAGCTGCACCCAATAAAAGACGGAGCAGCACGAAAAGTGCCACGTCGTTTTCTAGAGTGAGGATTAAAGCGGTGTTTACCAAACTTTTTGACGCGTCCGGCAGGGCGATGGCCGCTGCCGGTGTCGCAGCGGTGCTTGTGGCAGCAGGCGCAAATGGCGCAATGGCGCAAGAGGTCGTGTCTGGCGAAAGTTACGTGCCATCGATCTGGATCGATCCGGACGGGTGCGAGCATTTCGTGATGGACGACGGGTTCGAAGGCTATATGACGCCGCATCTCAAGCGTAACGGCTTGCCGGTCTGTGGCCGCACCGCGCCCAGCCTGTCCTGCGGCACGCTCGGCTCAGACGCGTTGTTTGCCACCGACAGCTATACCGTATCAGCCGAAGGGCGCGACCGCGTCCTTCAATTCTTCAACGACAATCCGGCCAAGGCCTACATCATCCAGGGGCACACCGATGCCCGCGGCTCGGACGCGTATAACATGACGCTCAGCAAGAACCGCGCCAATGCCGTGGCTGCGATTGCACAAAGCGCGGGCAAAACGATTCAGAAAGTCGAAGGCTACGGCGAACGCAAGCCGCGCGCGTCGAACAACACGGCCGCTGGCATGGCCGAAAACCGCCGCGTCGAAATCGTGTGTGTGAAATGAGCCGGAGGAGCGGAGACATGACGACAACCAAGGTAATCGCCGCCCTTCTGGCCGTCGGGATTCTGGCCGGGTGCGAAGACTCGGGCCGGACCGGTGCGAACAAGACCATTGATTATGGCACCGACAAAAAGCCGCTCACGGACCTAAAGGCGGGGATCTGGATTGATCCCAATGGGTGCGATCATTGGATCATCGACGACGGGATCGAAGGCTACATGGATGCGCGCCGCGATCCACGGACCGGTGCCATGGTCTGTTCCGGCGCGGGCGCGCCGAACACGGCTGTCGGCCCGTTCCGATCCGGCTCGACGATCGATGATTCGATCTGAACCCGGCTTTGCCCATCAATCAGGCATCGCTGGCCGTGCGGAACCCCGCACGGCCTTTTTCGTTACAGAGATGTGAAGTTTCTCGATTCAGGCTTGCACCAAAGGTGGGGCCTTGGCACCATCGAGATACAAGACCTTTGATACGGAGTTCTGATTGGGCCTTAGCGCGTTGACACCCCCGCCATCTCCCGAAGCCTCGCATGAGACGCTTCTGGAATTTCCAGACAACCGCCTGTTGATTGACCTTTGCGGCGAGTTTGACCGCAACCTTGCTCAGATCGAACATCAGCTTCAGGTCCAGATCCTGCGCCGAGGCAATGTCCTGGCGGTGATGGGCGAACCTGACCCGCGCAGTCAGGCGGCGGTGGTCCTGCAGGAACTCTATCAGCGTCTCGAACACGGCGGTGATGTGGATGCGGGGGCGATTGATGGCGAAATCCGCATGGGCGGCGCCGACCGGATGCATGAACCCAGCGATCAGGCGGAACTTTTTTCCGACACCGGCAGGGTGGAAATCCGCACCCGCAAGAAGACCATCGAACCGCGCACGGCCGCCCAAAAGGCCTATGTCACGAACCTTTACAAGAATGAACTGGGGTTCGGGATCGGCCCGGCAGGCACCGGCAAGACCTATCTGGCCGTTGCCGTGGGGGTGAACATGTTCATGGGCGGTCATGTCGACCGGATCATCCTGTCGCGCCCGGCGGTCGAGGCGGGCGAAAAGCTGGGCTATCTGCCGGGCGACATGAAAGACAAGGTCGATCCCTACATGCAGCCGCTCTATGACGCGCTGAACGATTTTCTGCCCGCCAAGCAAGTGGCCAAGCTGATCGAAGAGAAAAAGATCGAAATCGCGCCGCTGGCCTTCATGCGGGGGCGCACGCTGTCGAACGCCTTTGTTGTGCTGGACGAAGCACAGAACGCCACCACCATGCAGATGAAGATGTTCCTGACCCGTTTGGGCGAAGGGTCGCGCATGGTGATCACAGGCGATCGCAGCCAGGTCGATTTGCCGCGCGGGGTGCAATCGGGCCTGCGCGACGCCGAGCGCCTGCTGTCGCATATCGATAATATCGCGTTCAATTACTTCACCTCGAAAGACGTTGTGCGCCACCCGCTTGTCGCCAGGATCATCGAGGCGTATGACGCGGACGATGTGTCAGGCTAAACTTTTTGTTCCAATCGCGACGCCGCTGTCAGCACTGGCGGCGCTCTGGGTCTGTGGCCCCGGCTTTGCCGGCGGCCTGTACAAGGCCATGGCGGTCTTTGCGTTCGATCTGCCCGTGGCGGTCTGGGCACAGGCGGGGCAGGGCATGGCCCGGCCATGATCGTTGACACCGTCATTGAAGATGACCGTTGGGCTGATCTGGGCCTGGAACGGCTGGCCGAAACGGCCTTTGCCGCAACGCTGGCGCATCTGGATATCGGGGCGCAGGGGCTGGAAGTTGCGCTGTTGGCCTGCGACGACGCACGCATTGCGGCCCTGAACGCCGATTTTCGCGAAAAGCCCACCGCGACCAACGTGCTCAGCTGGCCATCCGAGGATCGCGCCCCCGCCACGCCGGGCGCCGCGCCCGCCGCGCCCCAGGTCGCCGACGGCCCGTTCCCGACCGAACTGGGCGACATCGCCATTGCCTATGATACCTGCGCGCGCGAGGCCGCCGAGCAGGCCAAACCGTTGGCCGATCACGTCACGCACCTGCTTGTTCACGGGCTGTTACATCTTCTGGGCTACGATCATATTGATGACCAAGATGCCACGGTCATGGAACGACATGAGGTCGCGATACTTGCATCCATGGGCCTTGCGGACCCATATTCGTGAAATTGCGGGCGTGTATTGGCCCGGCACAATTGGAAAGGACTGATGGACACTTCCCCTGATGGGTCTTCTGCGGCAGCGCAAAGCGCGCCTCCGCAAGTCAAGATATCGCAACCGAAACGGGGGCTGTTCAGCCGCCTGTTCGGTCATTTGTTGTCGCCAAAAACCACCCAGCGTCCGGTACCCGAAGACACCGGCCCGCGCGGCACCGTCCAGACGCAGAACTTCGGCATGCTCAACCTGCGCCGTGTGCAGGTCGAAGATGTGGCCATTCCCAAGGCGGATATGGTCGCGGTGCCGGTCGACATAAAGAAAGAAGACCTGGTGAAGGTGTTCCGCGACAGCGGCCTGACGCGCCTGCCGGTGTATAACGGCACGCTCGACACGCCGATCGGGCTGATCCATCTCAAGGATTTTGCGCTGACCCACGGGTTTGACGGGGGCGGGCGCTTTTCCATGCGCAAGCTGGTGCGCCCCTTGCTGTTTGCGCCGCCGTCGATGCCGATCGGGGTGCTGCTGCAAAAGATGCAGAGCGAGCGCATGCATATGGCGCTGGTGATCGACGAATACGGCGGGGTCGATGGGCTGGTGACGCTGGAAGACCTGATCGAGCAGGTCATCGGCGAAATCGAAGACGAACACGACATCGCCGAAGGCACCTATTGGACCGCCGATGGCCCCGGCGCCTGGATCGCGCAGGCCAAGACGCCGCTGGACGAACTTGAGGCCGAAATCGGCATGACCCTGTCCGATGTCGACGTGGACGAAGAAATCGACACGCTGGGCGGGCTGGTGTTCCTGCTGACGGGCCGCGTGCCCGCGCGCGGCGAAGTGGTGCCCCATCCGTCAGGTGCGGAATTCACCATCGTCGATGCCGATCCCCGGCGGATCAAGCGTGTGCGCGTGCGCCTGCCCGAGGCCGTGGAAGCTGCCGAATAAGCCAAATCCATACCTGCAAGGGCGTCGTCGCTATGTTGCGGCGGCGGCCTTGGGCGGGGTGTCTGCCGCGGGCATGGCGCCACTGTTGGTCTGGCCGCTGACGTTGGTCGGGCTGGCCGGGTGGCTGGGGCTGCACCTGATCAGCACGCCGCGGCAGGCGGGATTTGTGGCGTGGTGGTTTGGCGTCGCCTATTTCGGCGCCTCGCTGCATTGGCTGGTGGAACCGTTCCTTGTGGATCTTGCGCGCCACGGTTGGATGGCCCCGTTCGCCGTCATCTTCATGGCTGGCGGGCTGGCGCTGATCTGGGGCCTGTTCATGTGGCTGGTCATGTGGCTTGCGGGGCGGTTTGCACCGGGCCGGAACGGCCGGGCAGGCCAGGCAGGCCGGGCGGGCTGGGTTCTGGCCCTTGGCGCCGCCGAACTGACCCGCGCCCACCTGTTTACCGGCTTTCCCTGGGCCAGTCCGGTGCAGGCGTTGATCGACACGCCCATGGCGGCGGCTCTGGCGTGGATCGGGCCCTATGGGCTGATGGTGGCCTTTGCGATGATGGCGGCGCTGGTGCAGTGGGCCGCGGCGCAGCGCCGTCTGGCCGCGCTGCTGGCCCCGGCTGCGGTGGGCGGCGCGCTGTCGCTGGCGGCCCTGGCGGCGCCCGACACACGGCCCGAAACACTGCCAGAAACATGGCCAGAAATACGGCCCGACACACTGGCACAAACACGGCCCCAAGCGCCCCTGATCCGCATCGTCCAGCCCAACGCGGCGCAGCGCGACAAATGGGATCCGGTAAAGGCGCCGATGTTCTTTCAACGCGCGCTCAAGCTCAGCTCGGCCGCGCCGAAACCCGATCTGGTGATCTGGCCCGAAAGCGCGGTCGCGACCTGGCTCAGCCGTGCGGGGCCCGCGTTCGAGTTGATGAGCGCGGCGACCGGCACCCCGATGATCACCGGGATCAACGCCGATGCCGCCGGGCGCGCCTATAACGCGCTGGTGGTCCTGGATGACACCGGAAATCCCCGCCTGCGCTACGACAAGCACCACCTTGTTCCCTTTGGCGAATACATCCCGCTGCCGGGGCTGCTGCGTGCGCTCGGGCTGCAGACGTTTACCCAAGCCAGCGGCTACGGTTTCAGCGCAGGGCCAGGGCCGCAGGTGCTGGATCTGGGCGCGCTTGGCCATGCGCTGCCCCTGATCTGCTACGAGGCGGTGTTCCCCCACGACCTGCGCACCGCGACGCGCCCCGACTGGGTGCTGCAAATCACCAACGATGCGTGGTTCGGCAATTTCGCAGGCCCGCAGCAGCATCTGGTGCAGGCGCGGATGCGCGCGATCGAAACCGGGTTGCCGCTGATTCGCGCCGCCAATACCGGCATTTCGGCGCTGATCGATGCGCGCGGGCGGGTGCAGGCCGCGCTGCCGCTGAACGTGGCCGGGCGGCTGGATGTGCGCCTGCCCGCGCCTGCGCCGCCCACGCTTTACAGCCGCACGGGCGATCTGCCGGTCGCGGTGTTGCTTATCGTCGGTATCGTGACCGTGACGTTGCGCACGCGCCGAGAAAGCGTTTGACCCGGACACAACCTGCGGGTATCGCTGAGCAATTGCCGCGCACAACGGCTTCCTGGCGTGCGACGGTCACTTTAGTGGAGCGCTTTCATGACCCGACAGAACTATATTTTTACCTCGGAATCCGTATCCGAGGGGCATCCGGACAAAGTCTGTGACCGGATTTCCGATGCCATCCTTGACACGTTGCTGGCAGAAGAGCCCGAAGCGCGCGTCGCCTGCGAGACCTTTGCCACCACCGACCGCGTCGTGATCGGCGGCGAAGTGGGGCTGTCAGATCAGGCCAAGCTGTCGGAATACATGAAAAACATGGACGGGATCGTGCGCGACTGCGTGCGCGATATCGGCTATGAACAGGACAAGTTCCACTGGCAGACGCTCAAGGTGTCGAACTACCTGCACGAACAATCCGCCCATATCGCCCAGGGCGTCGATGCGGCCACCGGCAAGGACGAAGGCGCAGGCGATCAGGGGATCATGTTTGGCTATGCGGTGCGCGAAACGCCCGAATTGATGCCCGCCCCGGTTCACTATGCCCACGCGATCCTTGCCCGCCTGGCCGAGGTGCGCAAGAACGGCACCGAACCTACGCTGGGCCCAGACGCCAAAAGCCAGCTGTCGCTGCGCTATGTGGATGGCAAGCCGGTCGAAGTGACGTCGCTGGTGTTGTCGACCCAGCACACCGACGAAACCCAGAGCTCGGACGATATCCGCGCGATTGTCGAACCCTACATCCGGCAGGTTCTGCCCGATGGCTGGCTGACCGAAAACACCGAATGGTGGGTCAACCCGACCGGCAAGTTCGTGATCGGCGGCCCGGACGGGGACGCAGGCCTGACCGGGCGCAAGATCATCGTGGACACCTATGGCGGGGCGGCCCCGCACGGGGGCGGCGCGTTTTCGGGCAAGGATCCGACCAAGGTGGACCGGTCCGCCGCCTATGCCGCGCGCTACCTGGCCAAGAACGTGGTTGCGGCCGGCCTGGCCGAACGCTGCCTGATCCAGCTGTCCTATGCCATCGGCGTGGCCAAGCCTCTGTCGATCTATGCCGACACCTATGGCACCGGCCAGGTTGATCCGGCCCAGATCGAAAACGCGATACGCGATGTGATCGACCTGACCCCGCGCGGCATCCGCACGCATCTGCAGCTGAACAAGCCGATCTACCAGCGCACCGCCGCCTACGGCCATTTTGGCCGCGCGCCCCAGGCCGATGGCGGCTTTAGCTGGGAACGCACCGATCTGGCCGAGGCGTTGAAAAAAGCCGTCTGATCCGGCGGTTAACCCGCGTCTGCGCCCCCTGACCGTGCCGCGTGAACGGGCAGGGGGGCTTGCCGGGCACATTGCATTCGTTCTGGACCCGGTGCGCGATGGCGCAAATCACGGCAACCGTCACGGGCACCATCGCTGCCACGATCACGGGCACGATCACTGGCACCATCACCGTCTCTGCCGTCTGCGCAGGCGGCCCGCCGGGGGCCGTGCGCGCCCTTGCCTTGGCGCATCCTTGGCGCTAGCAGGGCGCCATGACCGACGAGACACACAAAACCGGCGCCCCGTGGCGCAATTTCTATGGCCGCCGCCATGGCAAATCGCTGAACAAGGCGCAGCAGGACTATCTGGATCAGGACCTGGCCGCCCTGTCGCCCGGCGCGGTGGATTGGGACGCAAACCCCGATCGCACCCCCATCGACATGGCCGCGCGCTTTCACGGCAAGCCGGTCTGGCTTGAGGTCGGCTTTGGCTCGGGCGAACATATGGTGCATCAGGCCGGTCTCAACCCGCAGGTCGAAATCATCGGATGCGAGCCGTACATCAACGGTGTCGCGGCGCTCTTGGGCAAGATCCGGCGGCTGGGCACACAGAACGTGGCCGTCCATCCGGGCGATGCGCGGGACCTGTTCGATGTGCTGCCGCCCGCCAGCATCGACAAGGCGTTCCTGCTCTATCCCGACCCCTGGCCCAAGGCCCGCCACCACCGCCGCCGCTTTGTGACGCCCGAACATCTGGCGCCGCTGCACCGGGTGCTCAGACCGGGGGCGGAATTTCGCGTGGCGACCGACATCCCCGACTATGTCCGCCAGACGCTGGAAGAAGTGCCAAGGGCCGGGTTCGAATGGCAGGGCGCGCGCGCGGATGACTGGCGCCGCCCGTGGGACGACTGGCTATCGACCCGCTATGAACAAAAGGCCCTGCGCGAAGGGCGCACGCCCCATTACCTGACATTTCGCCGCCTCTGATCGCCGCCTCTGGGCAGGCCGGGCGCGCGCAAATTCGCCTGCGCCCGATTTACCCGGCGCAGGGGGTGCGCTATCAGGGCGCGGCAGACTTCTCGCAAGCGATTCAAGGAACCCGCATGTCTGGACACGGCACCCCCATCCCGATGAGATCCGCCAAGTGCGGCCCGTTGACCGGCCAGGCCAAGGTTCCGGGCGACAAGTCGATCAGTCACCGCGCGCTGATTTTCGGCGCGCTTGCGGTCGGCGAAACCCGCATCACCGGCTTGCTCGAAGGCGAAGATGTGCTGGACACCGCCAAGGCCCTGCGCGCCATGGGCGCCGAAATTACCCGCGATGCCGATGGGCGCGCGTGGTCGGTGCATGGCGTGGGCGTTGGCGGTCTGTGCGAACCTGACGACGTGATCAATTGCGGCAACTCGGGCACCGGGGTGCGCCTGTTGATGGGGCTGGTTGCGACCTATCCCTTTGCGGTCACCTTTACCGGCGATGCCAGCTTGCGCAAACGCCCGATGGGCCGGGTGAGCGACCCGGTGGCGCTGTTTGGCGCGCGGGCGGTGGGCCGGTCGGGCGGGCGCTTGCCACTGACACTTGTGGGGGCTGAAATGCCCGTCCCGGTCGACTATGTGACCCCCGTGCCATCGGCGCAGGTCAAGTCGGCGGTGCTGCTGGCCGGGCTGAACGCGCCGGGCAAGACCATCGTGCGCGAACGCGAGGCAACGCGCGATCACACCGAACGCATGCTGGCAGGGTTCGGCGCCGAGATCACCGTGGAAGACACCCCCGAAGGGCGCTGCATCACCCTGACCGGCCAGCCCGAACTGCGCCCCCAGGCCGTGGCCGTGCCGCGCGATCCGTCGTCGGCGGCCTTTCCCGTTTGCGCCGCGATCCTTGTGCCCGGCTCGGACATCACCGTGCCCGGTGTCAGCCAGAACCCCACGCGCAACGGGCTTTTTACCACGCTGGTCGAAATGGGCGCCGATATCGTCTTTGACAATCCGCGCGAAGAAGGCGGAGAACCTGTGGCCGACCTGCGCGTGCGCTATTCGCCGGATCTGAAAGGGGTCGATGTGCCCCCCGCGCGCGCGGCCAGCATGATCGACGAATACCCGGTGCTGTCGGTCGTCGCGGCCAATGCCGCCGGGACCACGACGATGCGCGGCGTCAAGGAACTGCGCGTCAAGGAAAGCGACCGGATCGACGCCATGGCCGTGGGGCTGCGCGCCTGCGGGGTCAGCGTGGATGAAGACCATGATACGATGATCGTGCACGGTCTGGGGCAGGGCAACGTGCCGGGCGGGGCGGTTTGCGCCAGCCATCTGGACCACCGCATCGCCATGGCCTTCCTGGTGCTGGGCATGTCCGCGCAAGCGCCGGTCCATGTGGATGACGGCAGCCCGATTGCCACGTCCTTTCCCGATTTCGAGCCGCTGATGGCCGGTCTCGGGGCGCTGGTCACGCGCGAGTCCGAGTGAGCGGGCGCGCACGCATTACGCTCTACTGGACCATCGTCGCCGTCACCTTCGGTTTTTATACGGTCATGATGCTGGGCACCTTGCCGCGCATTGCCGCCGATGCCGGATCGCCGGCGCTGGATCTGCGCCTGTCCGGCTATTCCGCCGATGCCGCGCGCGCCTTTCTGGGCGCGCTCAGCGACGAAGGGCGGGCGCTCTATCTGAACGTGCAGCGCCGGCTGGACACGGTGTATCCGGTGCTGCTGTGCGTGATTGCCTGCTGGTCCATCGTCTGGGCCACCCGCGGGGTGGCACGCTGGGTAACGGTGCTGTTGATCGTGTCATCCGTGCTGGGCATGCTGTGCGATCTGACCGAAAACGCGCGCATCGCCGCGATGCTGCGCCTGCCCCCCGGCGCGGTGACGGACGCGCAGATCGCGCAGGCCAGCATTCTGACGCAGGCCAAGGCGCTGCTGACCGTCTGGCCGGGGCTGGTGGTTGTGCCGCTGATCGTTCGGCGGGTGTTTTTTCGCCGCGACGTTTGACAGTGCAGGTTCGCTGGGTCAAAAATTGCCGCTCAATTGACAGGAGACGCCATGAGTCTTTGCGTTGCCATTGACGGCCCCGCCGCTTCGGGAAAAGGCACGATCAGCCGCGCCCTCGCCGCGCGCTACGGCTTTGCGCACCTGGACACCGGGCTGCTTTACCGCGCGGTCGGGGCGCTGGCGGCGGACGGCACCGATCCGATCGACGCGGCGCGCGCCCTGCGCCCCGAGGATCTCGATCGCGGCGATCTGCGCACGGCGGCGGCCGGGCAGGCGGCCTCCAAGGTGGCGGCAATCCCGGACGTGCGCGAAGCGCTGGTCGATTTTCAGCGCGCCTTTGCCCGGCGCGCGGGCGGCGCGGTTCTGGACGGGCGCGACATCGGCACCGTGATCTGCCCCGAGGCCGAGGTGAAGCTGTTCGTCACCGCCACCGACGAGGTGCGCGCCCGCCGCCGGTTCGAAGAACTGGTCGCAGGCGGCGCCGACACCGATTTTGACAAGGTGCTGGCCGATCTGCGCGCCCGCGATCAGCGCGACGCCGACCGTGCCACCGCGCCGATGACCATTGCGCCGGACGCGATCGAACTGGACACCAGCACGCTGAGCATCGCGCAGGCCGTGGAAAAGGCCGCCGCGTTGATCGACGCCGCGATCAAGGATGCCGACAACAACGGTTCAACCGTCTAGCGGCGCAGGGGCCGGGGCGCGCATTTGCCGGCGTCTAAAGTGGCCAAACCCCTTGCGTTATTGAGCCCTTTGCCCTATACGGCGCCCGTCAAGGGGCCGCAGAGCGTCGGACATTTGAGCAGGGTCGGGCAACCGGCCCTTGTTTTTTATGCCGAATCCCATTTCGGGGGCGCCCGTCGCGGAGCAGACCAAACCAAGACCGGCGGAGACAACCGCTCGGCCAGAATAGTGTAGATCAAAGGAAACCAGAGACCACATGGCTCAAACAAGTATGGAGGAATTCGAAGCCCTCCTGAATGAAAGCTTCGAAATTGACACGCCCGCCGAAGGCAGCGTTGTCAAAGGCAAGGTCATCGCCATCGAGGCGGGTCAAGCCATCATCGACGTCGGCTACAAGATGGAAGGCCGCGTTGATCTGAAAGAATTCGCAAATCCCGGTGAAGCCCCCGATCTGGAAGTCGGCCAAGAGGTCGAAGTGTTCCTGGATCGCGTGGAAAACTCGCGTGGCGAAGCCTCGATCAGCCGCGATAAAGCGCGCCGCGAGGAAGCCTGGGACCGCCTGGAAAACGCCTATGCCGCAGAAGAGCGCGTCGAAGGTGCCATCTTTGGGCGCGTCAAGGGCGGGTTCACCGTCGATCTGGGCGGCGCGGTTGCGTTCCTGCCCGGCAGCCAGGTCGATGTGCGCCCCGTGCGCGACGCTGGGCCGCTGATGGGTCTCAAGCAGCCCTTCCAGATCCTGAAAATGGACCGTCGCCGTGGCAACATCGTTGTTTCGCGCCGTGCGATCCTGGAAGAAAGCCGCGCCGAACAGCGCGCCGAAGTCATCGGCAACCTGACCGAAGGTCAGACCGTCGAAGGCGTGGTCAAGAACATCACCGAATACGGTGCCTTTGTTGACCTTGGCGGTGTTGACGGCCTGCTGCACGTCACCGACATGGCCTGGCGCCGCGTCAACCACCCGTCGGAAATCCTGTCGATCGGCGAGACCATCAACGTTCAGGTCATCAAGATCAACAAGGAAACCCACCGCATCAGCCTGGGCATGAAGCAGCTGCAGGACGATCCGTGGGATGCCGTCGAAGCCAAGTTCCCGCTGCGTTCGGTGCACACCGGCCGCGTGACGAACATCACCGATTATGGTGCGTTCGTGGAACTGGAACCGGGCGTCGAAGGCCTGGTGCACGTGTCGGAAATGTCGTGGACCAAGAAGAACGTCCACCCCGGCAAGATCGTGTCGACCAGCCAGGAAGTCGAAATCATGGTGCTGGAAATCGACAGTGCCAAACGCCGCGTGTCGCTGGGTCTCAAGCAGACCCAACGCAACCCGTGGGAAGTGTTCGCCGAAACCCACCCCGAGGGCACTCAGGTGGAAGGCGAGGTCAAGAACATCACCGAATTCGGTCTGTTCGTCGGCCTGCCGGGCGACATCGACGGCATGGTTCACCTGTCCGACATCTCGTGGGACGAGCGTGGCGAAGATGCCATCCAGAACTTCCAGAAGGGCGACGTGGTCAAGGCCGTTGTCACCGAAACGGACGTTGAAAAAGAGCGGATTTCGCTGAGCATCAAGGCGCTGGACGACAGCTTCAGCGGTGCGACCGAAGGCGTGAAACGCGGCTCGATCATCACCGTGGAAGTCACCGCGATCGAAGATGGCGGGATCGAAGTGGAATACGAAGGCGCCAAGTCCTTCATCCGCCGCTCGGACCTGTCGCGTGACCGGGCCGAACAGCGCCCCGAGCGCTTTGGCGTGGGCGACAAGGTGGACGTGCGCGTCACCAACGTCGATCAGAAAACCCGCCGTCTGGGTCTGTCGATCAAGGCCCGCGAGATCGCCGAAGAAAAAGAAGCCGTGGCACAGTACGGCAGCTCGGATTCGGGTGCATCGCTGGGTGATATCCTGGGCGCCGCGCTCAAGTCGGAGGACTAAGCCCAGCCCGGTAAGGGTCGGGCCAAAGTCTGGCCAAGAAATCGCAAACGGCCCCGCCATTTGGTGGGGCCGTTTTCATTTCGGCAATCCGAATCACGACTTTTCCAAATTCCGTGCCGCACCGCAGAAATGGGACATGGCGGGCGATTCTATGCCGGCACAACTGTATTTTTCGCAAAAGATCAGCGCTTTAGCCCAAAAAAATGCCTTTTGCCGCGCGCCGAGGCTATTTCGCGCCGCCTGATCACGACCTATAGTTGCCCCAATCACATGAGTGCGCCCAAATGATAGGGCGCTGCGGGACACCCAAGGGGGGAACAGGATGATCCGGTCGGAACTGATCCAGAAAATCGCAGATGACAACCCGCATCTTTACCAGCGCGACGTTGAGCGGATCGTGAACACGATCTTCGACGAAATCATCGAAGCCATGGCCCGGGGAAATCGGGTCGAGCTGCGCGGATTTGGCGCGTTTTCCGTCAAGAAGCGGGATGCCAGAACAGGCCGGAACCCACGCACCGGCGAAAGCGTTGAGGTTGAAGAAAAGCACGTGCCTTTCTTCAAGACCGGCAAGCTGCTGCGTGACCGCCTGAACGACGACTGAGGCTGCATTCCATGCGCTATATCCGCTATATTTTCCTGGCAGTTCTTGCCATCGTCCTGGTCACGGTGGCGCTGGCCAACCGCGCCAATGTGACGTTGAACCTGTTGCCCGATGACCTGGCGTCACTGACGGGAATCGGCGGGTCGGTTACCCTGCCGCTCTTTTTGGTGATCTTCGGCGGCATCATCGCCGGCGTTTTGATCGGTTTCATTTGGGAATGGCTGCGCGAACACAAGCACCGCGCCGCCGCCGATGCCGAACGGCGCGAAAAAGAACAGCTGCGCCGCGAAGTGCGCAAGCTCAAGACCGACGAGGCCAAGCGTCAGGGCGACGAAGTGCTCGCCTTGCTTGAGGATGCGAACCACGCGCGATAAAGCAGTGGGCATGACCGACATTCGTGTGAAAATCTGCGGGCTGACCAGCCCTGAACAGGTGGCCGCCGCCGCGCAGGCCGGTGCAGCCTATGTCGGCTTTGTCTTTTTCCCCAAGTCCCCGCGCAACCTGTCCGTGGCGCAGGCGACTGCGCTGGCGGTCGACGTGCCGGTGGGCATTGCCAAGGTGGCCCTGATGGTCAACCCGAGCGACGATGATCTGGATGCGATCACCGGCGCGGTCCCGCTGGACATGATCCAGTTGCACGGGTCCGAATCGCCCCGCCGCGTGTCCGAAGTGCGCGCGCACACCGGCTTGCCGGTGATGAAGGCCATCGGCATCGCCGACGCCGCGGATCTGGCCCAGATCGACGCCTACGCCCCGGTGGCCGACCAGCTCTTGATCGATGCCAAGCCGCCCAGGTCCGCGGATTTGCCCGGCGGCAACGGGCTGTCGTTCGACTGGCGGCTGCTGCAAACGCGCAAGTACTGGACCAAGCCCTGGATGCTGGCGGGCGGTCTGACCCCCGACAACGTGGCCCAGGCGGTGCGCCTGACCGGTGCGAAGCAGGTCGATGTGTCAAGCGGGGTGGAAAGCGCCCCCGGCATCAAGGACGCGGCCCTGATCCGCGCCTTCACCCGCGCCGCACACGCCTGACGCTTGCCCCTGCCACGGGGGCGGGATACACCGCTTTTGCGCCAGGCTGGCCCGACCAACAGGAGCTTTCGATGACCGACCTTTTCAACAGTTTCATGTCCGGCCCAGACGAAAACGGTCGGTTCGGCATTTACGGTGGGCGGTTCGTGTCGGAAACCCTGATGCCGCTGATCCTCGATCTTGAGGCCGAATACGAAAAGGCCAAGACCGACGATAGTTTCTGGGCCGAAATGAACGATCTGTGGACCCACTATGTCGGCCGCCCGTCGCCGTTGTATTTCGCAAGCCGCATGACCGAAGAACTGGGCGGGGCCAAGATTTACCTCAAGCGCGACGAACTGAACCACACCGGCGCGCACAAGATCAACAACGTTCTGGGCCAGATCATTCTGGCGCGCCGGATGGGAAAATCGCGCATCATCGCCGAAACCGGCGCCGGCCAGCACGGCGTGGCCACGGCCACTGTCTGCGCCAAGTTCGGGCTGAAATGCGTGGTTTACATGGGCGCCCATGACGTGGAACGCCAGGCCCCCAACGTCTTTCGCATGCGCCTTCTGGGGGCCGAAGTGGTGCCCGTGACATCGGGCCGCGGCACGCTCAAGGATGCGATGAACGACGCGCTGCGTGACTGGGTGACCAATGTGCACGACACCTTTTATTGCATCGGCACCGTGGCCGGGCCGCATCCGTACCCTGCGATGGTGCGCGATTTCCAGGCCATCATCGGCAAGGAAGTGCGGGTGCAGCTGGCCGAGCAAGAGGGCCAAGGCCGCTTGCCCGACACGGTGATTGCGGCGATCGGTGGGGGCTCGAACGCGATGGGTCTGTTCTATCCGTTTCTTGACGACCCCGATGTGCAATTCATCGGCGTCGAAGCGGGCGGAAAGGGCGTGGATGACAGGATGGAACATTGTGCCAGCCTGACCGGCGGGCGCCCCGGCGTGCTGCATGGCAACCGCACGTATCTGCTGCAGGACGACGATGGGCAGATCCTGGAAGGGCATTCGATCAGCGCCGGGCTGGATTATCCGGGCATTGGGCCCGAACACAGCTGGCTGCACGACACGGGCCGCGCGAACTATGTTTCGATCACCGACGCCGAGGCGCTTGAGGCGTTTCAGTTTTCCTGCCGCACCGAAGGCATCATTCCTGCGCTCGAACCCTGCCACGCGTTGGCGCATGTCATGAAGATCGCACCGGATTTGCCATCGGACCATATCATCGTGATGAACATGTGCGGGCGCGGCGACAAAGACATCTTCACCGTTGCCAAGCACCTAGGCGTTGACGTTCAGACCGGCGGCTGACCCCGTAAACCCTGGTTTATGCGCCTGAACCTGGGGACCAAAACCCCCGGTCTATACCCTCTGGTCAATGGATCGGACGGTGCGGGCTGGGCAATGTCCTGTCATCAGAAATTCATCCAGATGAGGACACACCCGATGAAAGTCACGATCAAGGTTGCCGCCTTTATCGGCGCATTTGCCGCCACCACCGCCTTTGCGCAAAGCGCGTCGGATCAGGTGATCCGCGGGTTGCAGGAACAGGGATTCACCCGCGTCGAGGTCCGCAACGGCGCGACCCAGATGAAGGTCGAAGCGATCCGCAACAACCAGAAGGTTGAACTGGTCTATGACCTGGCCACCGGCGATCTGCTGAAGCAAGAGGTTGAGCGCGTCGGGCGCAACGACAACACGACGCCGGGTGTTGAGGTGCGCAGCCAAGACCGCGATTTCGTGCGCGCCGACGATGATGATGATGACGACGATGATGATTACGACGACGATCATGACGACGATGATGATGATGGCGACGACCACGATGACGATGGCGACGACCACGACGCTGATGATGATCACGATGATGATGATGGCGACGATGGCGATGATGACGGGGACGATAGCGACGACGACGCAGACTCCGAAGGGCACGGCGAGTCCGATAGCGATGGCGATTCCGATAGTGACTCGGACAACGATTCAGACGGAGATTCAGATAGCGATTCAGACGGTGAGTCAGATGGTGATAGCGACTCTGACTCTGATAGCGACGACGACTGACCCCTTGTCAAACCTGCAAACATCCTGACACTGATCGGTATCCGGCCCCGGCCGGGTCCCGCCGCATTGTGAAAGCCTGATGACCCGCCGATTTGTCCATATCATCCTGACCAGCGCCTTCGTCCTCGCGGCGATGATCGGCCCGGGTATGGCGCAGGGCGCGCAGGACCGGGTGGTCGAACAGCTCAAGGATCAGGGCTATGCGCGCATCCAGATCACCCGCACCCTGCTGGGCCGCACCCGGATCGTGGCCACAGGCAATGCCGCGCGTCGTGAAATCATCCTGAACACCAATACCGGGGAAATCCTGCGCGACTATTGGGAATTGGACAGCCGCGGCCCCGCAGCGCAAAACGCCGGCTCATCCAGCCTTGGCGGGTCGATCATTTCGGTGCCCCAGACCGGATCGTCCGGCGACAGCAGTGGCGGCCATGGTGACACCCGCGGGCACGCAAGCAATGACGACGACAGCGACGATGATGACGACGACAGCGATGGCCACAGCGCCGACGATGACGACAGCGATGACGACAGCAATGGCGACAGTGATGATGCAGACAATGGGGACGACGATGACGACTGACCCGAAAGGCGCCTGACCTGTGCGGCGCAACCCGCTGGTGATCGCAACCGTCGCGGTGCAGGCAGCCTGCGCCGTCTTTTTCGTGTGGGATATCTTTTCATCGCTATTTGGTCTGCGCGATCGCCCGATCAGTTGGCAAGCGCGCGAACTGATCGAAATCGGCGCCGCGCTGGGGCTGGTGTTGGGGGTGGTCATGGGCGGGCTGCTGCTGCGCGCTACGCTACGCCGCCAACGCGCGGCCGAAGCGCGGCTGCACCGTGCGTCGTCGGAATTCATGCAGGTACTGGACGAACGGTTTGACGAATGGGGCCTGACGCCGGCCGAACGCGACGTGGCATTCTTTGCCGTCAAGGGCATGTCTACCGGCGAAATCGCCGCCCTGCGCGACACCTCCGAGGGCACGGTCAAAGCCCAGACCAACGCGATCTATCGCAAGGCTGGCGTCGGGGGGCGGCCACAATTGCTGGCCCTGTTTCTGGATGATCTGATCGACCTGCCGGGACCGGCCAATTCCTAACAGCGCCAGTCGATCCAGCGGCCGTGGAAATCCATCCGGCCCAGCCGGATCGGCGTGCGGTCACCGGGCCACAGCCGCAGCACCATCGCCGCGCCCTGTTGCGCACCGCCCGTGTCGGCCTCTACCGACAGCCAGGCCAGCGGGCTTCGCATGGTCGCCTTTTCGCCGCGCGCTTCCAACGCCGCGGTGCAGGCGGCGCGGGTGCCGGGCGGGAAATATTGCCAAGCGACCGTGTGGTAAACGAAATCCAGCTGACCTTCCAACATGTCTGCCATGCGGTTGACCAGCCATGCCGCCGCATCGCCCTGGTCCACCACTGGCGTGGCCACCGACAGCGCCGCGTCCAGCCGCGCCATCCGGTCGGGCTGGTCCGGCCATGTATAGGCGCGCAAGCGATTGCGATCCGCGGGATCGCTGGGCGACAGCGGGTGCAGATCCACGCCGCGCCGGTCGCTGATGAACGGATCGCACGGCAGGGGCAGGGGGCCGGACCAGTCCGGCGTCAGCGTCAGCGCCGGGGCCTCGGGGCCCAGTGTCTGCCCCCCCGCCGCCAGCGCATAGTGATCCCAGAACAGGTTCAGCCCCGCGCTGGCCCCCAGTTCTGACAGGCGGATGGGCAGCCCGTATCGGGCCGACAGGATGTGACCCACGGCGATCAGCGCGGCGGAGCGGCGGACCTCGTTCGTCTGGGGGGCATTGTCCAGCCATGCCATCAATTCGCCCTGGTGGGCGCGCATCGCGGCCTCGACGCCGGCCCACAGGGTGTCGTCTGTCACCGCGTGCGGCGGCCAGAGCGGCGCCAGTTCGGGGGCATGGTCCATCAGGATCAGCCCGTGCAGCGCGCCGGCAAAGCGCAGCGGCACCGACGCGCCCGCCCCGCTGACATCGCCGGGCCAGTCCAGCATCCGGTCCGCCACTGGCGTGCCGCGCTGCAGGCGGGCCGCGGTCAGCCGCAGCAGCCGCGCCGTAAACTCTGACCCAAGCGCGTCGCATGCATCAGCCTGACGGGTGAGGGCGGCGCGCAGGCTCAACGGAACTTGTCCGCCAGTTTTTGCAGGGGGCTGCGGGGGTCTTGCGGCGCGGGGGCAGGGCCGGGTGTTTTGGTGTTGGACTCTGGCTTTGCCTCAGACTTTGCCTCTGACTTGGGCCCGGCCTTGGCGTTCGCGTCGGTCTTCGCCGCAGCCTTCGGGTCAGCCTTCGCCTTCGCCCCAGCCTTCGCTTCTGGTTTCGCGCCTGCTTTGGGCGCTGGCGTGGCCGACGATCGGGGCGGCGCGGTGCGCAGCGCCACCGCATTCATGAATTTCCCGGCATCGCCCGCCGCAAGATGGCTTGCACCATCCGAACATCCACGCACCAGATCGTCCAGCCAATCTGCATCAGACTTGGAGAAATCGGACAAAACATAGGCCGCGACCCGGTCCTTGTGGCCCGGATGGCCGATGCCCAGCCGGACCCGGCCATAGTCGGGCCCGATATGCTGATGGATCGACCGCAACCCGTTGTGGCCCGCATGCCCGCCGCCCTGTTTGAACCGCGCCTTGCCGGGGGCAAGGTCCAGTTCGTCATGAAAGACGATCACGTCGGCGGGCGTCAGTTTGTAAAACCGCATCGCCTCGCCCACGGATTGGCCGGACAGGTTCATGAAGGTTTCGGGTTTGAGCAGGATCACCTTTTCACCGCCCAACACGCCGTCGGACAGGCTGGCCTGGAACTTGCCACGCCACGGCGCAAAGCCGTGATCCCCGGCAATCCGGTCGATGACCATAAAGCCGATGTTGTGGCGATTGCCCGCGTATTTCATGCCGGGATTTCCCAGCCCCACAAACAGCTTCACCGTCTTGCCTCGTCCATTTGGTCCGGCCAGCTTAGCCAGTTTTTCTGCCCTGAGGAAGGGCTGCGACGCGGCGAAACACTTGCCCTTTTCGGCAGGTCGGTTTCCTTAGCGGCGAAGCAAAGGACAAAGACACATCATGACCGCACAAGACACGTTGTTCCGCCCATTCACCAGTGACACGTTGACCCTCAAGAACCGCATCGTCATGGCCCCCATGACCCGTAGCATGTCACCGGGCAACGTGCCCAACGACAAGGTGGTTGACTACTATCGCCGCCGCGCCGAAGGGGGCGTGGGGCTGATCATCACCGAAGGCACCATTGTGGATCATCCCGCCGCCAGCGGCTATCCCGACGTGCCGGCCATCTATGGCGCCGACGCGCTGGCCGGCTGGGCGCGGGTGGTCGAAGCGGTCCACGCGGCGGGCGGCAAGATCGCACCGCAACTGTGGCATGTGGGGGCCGTGCGCCGCCCCGGTGTGGCGCCCGGGGGCGACACGCCCGGCTACAGCCCGTCGGGCATGGCCCGGCCCGGCAAGGTGACCGGCCACGCCATGACGCAGCGCGATATCGACGACGTGGTCGCCGCCTTTGCCAAGGGCGCCGCAGACGCCAAGAAAATCGGGTTCGACGCGGTCGAGATCCACGGCGCACACGGCTATCTGATCGACCAGTTCTTCTGGGATGGCACCAACGCGCGCGACGACGCCTATGGCGGTGACCTGGCCGCGCGTTCGCGCTTTGCGCTGGAAATCGTGGCGGCCGTGCGCGCAGCCGTCGGCCCCGATTTCCCGATCATCCTGCGCTATTCCCAGTGGAAACAGCAGGATTATTCTGCCCGCCTGTGCGACACACCCGAGGCCCTGGGCGCATTCCTTGGCCCGCTGGCGGATGCGGGTGTCGACATCTTTCACTGCTCGACCCGCCGGTTCTGGCAGCCCGAATTTGACGGCAGTGACCTGAACCTGGCCGGCTGGACGCGCAAGCTGACCGGCAAGCCCGCGATCGCCGTGGGCAGCGTCGGGCTGAATTCCGACTTTTTGCCCGAAGACGGCACCGGCGCCTTCAACGCCGGGGAACCGGCCAGCATCGACAACCTGATCGAACGGATGGCCCGCGACGAATTCGATCTGGTCGCCGTGGGACGTGCACTGATCGCCAACCCCGACTGGGCGAACCGGGTGAAGGCAGGCGATTTCGCCGCCCTGGTCCCTTACGACAAATCGTTGCTGGCCACGCTGTCGTAAGCAAAAAAAACGGGGCCCGCCGGGGCCCCGTTTCGCGTCGATCCGAAAGCGGATCTTATTCTTCGGCTGCGGCCTCTTCGCCGGCCTCGGCAGCTTCTTCTTCGTCGTCGTCGCCCGCAGCGCGCAGGCTGGACGGGGCCGAGATGTTGGCGATCACAAAGTCACGGTCGATGACCGGTTTGGCGCCTTCGGGCAGGGTCACGTCGGAAATGTGGATCACGTCGCCCACATCCGCGCCCGAAATGTCCACCGTGATGCTTTCGGGAATATCTGCTGCGGTCACGATCAGTTCGACTTCGCTTCGCACAACGGTCAGAACGCCGCCGGTCTTGATGCCGGGCGATTCTTCTTCGCCGACGAAATCAACGTGAATGAACAGGTTGATTTTCGACGTCCGGCGCAAGCGCATAAAGTCCACGTGGGTCGGCAGATCCTTGACCACGTCGCGTTGCACGCTGCGGCAGATCACGCGCACGTCGTCCTGGCCTTCAACCTTCATGTTGAAGAGAGTCGACAAAAAGCGGCCTGCTTTCAGGCGCTTGAGCAGCACGTTGAACGGAATTTCGATGGGCAGGGGGTCTGCGCCGCCGCCATATACGATGCCAGGTACGTTCCCGTTGCGGCGGGCTTGACGAGCGGCGCCCTTGCCAGTCCCCGTCCGTACCGTGGCGTGAAGATCAGGGATCTCACCAGCCATAGTTCAGTCTCCAAATTGTAAAGGCGGACATCCTCCAAGGCTGTATGCCCGCGTGAAGCCGCGCGTATAGGCCAGAATCCCGGGCTTGCAAAGCGGTTTTTGGGGCGCTGCGGCCGCAGTTGCGCCTGCGCGCCGTTGGGGTGGCGTCGCATTCGGGGTTGCCGAACACGGCGCGTGTTCCTAGCGTCGGTTACCGTGACGGATGTATGGGTCACCCATGTCCTTGCTGACTGCCATCAAAATCTCGCGCGCGCCCTTTTTCGCATTGGGCGCGGTGGGGACATATTGGGGCACCCTTGCGGCCGCAATCCCCGGGATCAAGGCGCAGGCCGGCGCCAGCGATCTGCAACTTGGCCTGGCGCTGGTCGGCGGGGCATTGGGCAGCATGGTGGCCATGTGGTTCGCGCCGCGCCTGTCGGTGGCGCTGGGTCGCCATGTGCTGCCGGCGCTGGCGATCGTGGTGGTGGCGGCGATGCAGTTGCCGCCCCACGCAAATTCGCCCGCCACGCTGTTCGCGATACTTGCGGTCTTGGGGGGCACGCTGGCCTCTGTCGATATTGGCGCCAACATGCGCCTGTCGCAGCTGGAAGAACGGCACGGGGTGCACCTGATGAACATCAACCACGCGATGTCTTCGCTGTGTTTCGGGTCAGCGGCGCTGGTGGTGGGGGGGCTGCGTCACGCCGGGGTGGACCTGATCACGATTTTCGCCGTCATGGGGGTGGTCAATGGCGTGCTGGCGGCCCTGACCTATGAAGGGCGCGCCTGGCGTCCGTTCCAGCCCTTGGATGGCGACGCCGCGCCCGCCGCGATCCCCTGGCTGATCGTGTCCATGGCGGGGCTGATGTTGCTGGTCAGCTTCGTGGGCGAAACCGCGGTCGAAACCTGGACCGCGCTATTCATTGAGCGCGAACTGGACGGCGCCCCCGGCCAGGGCAGTTTCGGCCCCGCGACGCTGGGCTTTATCATGGCGGCCGTGCGTCTGCTGGGCCAGGTCACCACGGAAAAGCTGGGCGAGGATCGCGTGATAATCTGGTCGGGCGCATTGGGTGTGATCGGCATTCTGGTGATCGCGACTGCACCTGGCACCTGGGCCGTTCTGATCGGCGTGGGCATCGCGGCGGCGGGCCTGGCGGTGATCGTGCCGACGGCCAATTCGCTGCTGGGCAAGATGGTGCATCGCGAACAGCGCGCCCACGCGATTGCGCGCGCGTGGCTCTTTGGCATGTTCGGCTTTTTCATCGGCCCTTCGTTGATCGGTTTCATCGCCGAGCTGGCCGGCCTGCGCGTGGCCTTTGTGGTGGTGGCGGGTCTGGTCAGTGCGATCATCCCGGCGGTGCTGGTGATGACGGCGCACAAGCGGCGCGGTTAACCGTTCGCCTGCATCCCGGCGCACGTTGCGCGAACCGTGCGGTTTGCCCGACAATTTGTCCGACGGATGGCAGACGGGAAGCAGACCGTTTGCAGACGGTTGGCCGACGCGGATCGGGATCGTCATCGGCGCAATTTTCCCGCCGCAGCGGCGGGGCACGGTGGGGCACGGCGGCGCATGGTGGGGCGCGGCCCATCGCACAGGCGGCCCACCACGCGTTGCGTTTCAGGCCCAGCGGCCGGCGAAATCCTGCGGCACCAGCACCATGTCCCGATCCACCTGCTCAACCGACTTGCGCCCGCACAGCGCCATGGAAATATCCATTTCGTTGTGGATCACCTGCAGCGCCCTGGTGACCCCCTCTTCGCCCATTGCGCCCAGCCCGTGAATATACGCGCGCCCGATGTAGGTGCCCTTGGCCCCAAGCGCCAAGGCCTTCAGCACGTCCTGACCCGATCGGATGCCGCTGTCGAAATGCACTTCGGTCTTGTCCCCGACCGCGTCCACAATACGTTCCAGTACCCGGATCGAACTTAGCGCCCCGTCCAGTTGGCGCCCGCCATGGTTCGATACCACGATAGCGTCACAGCCAACTTTTGCAGCCATTTCAGCGTCTTGTGGCTCCATCACCCCTTTCAGGATCAGCGGGCCGCCCCACATGTTCTTGATCGCTTCGATCTTGGACCAATCCAGCCGCGGATCGAACTGTTCCGCGGTCCAGGTGAACAGGCTCGTTGGATCCTCGACCCCTTTGGCGTGGCCCACGATATTGCCGAACCCGCGGTTTTTGGTGCCCAGCATTTCCAGACCCCACCGCCATCTTGTCATCAGGTCCGCGATCACCCGCGGGGTCAGTTTCGGCGGGGCTGACAGGCCGTTTTTCAGGTCTTTGTGCCGCTGGCCAAGGATCTGCAGATCCAGGGTCAGCACCAGAGCCGACACGCCGGCATCCTTGGCCCGCTGGATCACATTGCGCAGGAAATCCTGGTCGCGCATCACGTATAGCTGAAACCAGAACGGTTTGCGGGTGTGCTTGGCCACTTCTTCGATCGAGCAGATCGACATGGTCGACAAGGTGAAGGGCACGCCGAATTTCTCGGCCGCTTTCGCCGCCTTGATTTCCCCGTCGGCCCGCTGCATCCCGGTCAGCCCTACCGGGGCCAACGCGACGGGCATCGCGACGTCTTGACCGATCATTTTGGTCGCGGTCGAGCGGCCGTCCATGTCGACGGCGACACGCGGCCTTAGCCGTATCTTATCGAAATCGCTGGTATTTTCGCGAAAGGTCTGCTCGCTCCAGGACCCGCTTTCGCAATAATCATAGAACATCGTGGGCGTGCGGCGCTTGTGCAGGCGCTTGAGATCGTCGATGCAGGTGATGACTGGCATGGCACGCCCCTTGTTTTGGTTAGGTCCCCTTACCAATTTTGCACTACATGGACAACCTGCGTGGACAACCTGCGCGCAAAACCAGTGTGGCGATGGGACCGGTTGCGTCCAGCGGCAAATGGCGCAACATGGGTGCAGGCACGGGGGTTCAGGCACAGGGGCGCATATGTCGATCATCGTCATGGGAACACTCGCCAGCCTGATTGCAGGGCTGATGACGGGCGTGGGCGCGATTCCAGTCCTGTTCGGGCGCGGCATTTCGCGGCGGACCAACGATATGCTGCTGGGGTTTGCGGCCGGGGTCATGATTTCGGCCAGTTATTTTTCCCTTTTGATCCCGGGGATTGACGCGGGCGAGGCACAGACCGGTTCGGTCTGGTTGGCGGCAAGTATCGCGGCGGCGGGCCTGGCGTTGGGGGCGCTTTTGGTGCACGCGCTGAACGAATATGTGCCGCACGAACATTTCATCGCCGGGCGCGAGGGCAGCGACCTGGCGGCCCTGTCCAAGATATGGCTGTTCGTCATCGCGATCACCATCCACAACTTTCCCGAAGGCATGGCCGTGGGCGTGGGGTTTGGCGGGGGCGATGTGGCCAATGGCATATCCCTTGCCACCGGGATCGGCCTGCAGAACGCGCCCGAAGGGTTGGCCGTGGCCGTCGCGCTGCGTGGGCAGGGCTATACCAAGTTGGGCGCCTTTGCCATTGCGCTGGCCACAGGGCTGGTTGAGCCGGTGGGCGGGCTTCTGGGCGTCTGGCTGATCCATATCAGCGCGGCGCTGCTACCGTGGGGGCTGTGTTTTGCGGCCGGCGCGATGCTGTACATCATCAGCCATGAAATCATTCCCGAAACGCACCGCAATGGCCACCAGAAGATGGCGACTGCGGGGCTGATGATCGGACTGATCCTGATGATGTTCCTGGATGTGACGCTGGGTTGATCCGGTCAGGCGCGGTTATGGGTGCGGATCAGGCGCGATGCGCCCCGTCGGCCAGGGATTTTACGAATTGCGCAACCTTTTCAACGCTCTCGCCCTTGCCGATCCTTTCGACAATGGCGCTGCCAACGACGGTGCCATCGGCAATTCCCGCAATCGCTTCCGAGGTTTCGGGCGTTCTGACGCCAAAGCCCACGATGATCGGCAGATCGGTTTGCGACTTGATGCGCGCCACTTCGGGGGCGACCGTGTCGGCCTGCGCTTCGGCCGCGCCGGTGATCCCGGTGATCGACACGTAATAGACGAATCCCGATGTGTTCTGCAGCACCTTGGGCAAGCGTTTGTCGTCGGTCGTGGGTGTGGCCAGCCGGATGAAATTCAACCCCGCCTTTTGCGCCGGAATGCATAGTTCGTCGTCTTCTTCCGGCGGCAGGTCGACCACGATCAGACCGTCGATCCCGGCGTCTTTTGCGTCGGCCAGAAACTTGTCCACGCCGCGCGAATAGATCGGGTTGTAATACCCCATCAGCACGATCGGCGTCGTGTCGTCGTCTTTGCGAAATTCGCGCGCGATATTCAGCGTGCGTTCCAGTGTCATGCCCGCGTCAAGCGCCCGTTGACCGGCCAGCTGGATGGTCGGTCCGTCAGCCATGGGATCGGTAAAGGGCAGGCCCAGTTCGATGATATCGACGCCAGCGCCGGGCAGGGCGCGTACGATCTCCAGCGATGTCGCCTCGTCCGGGTCGCCGGCCATGACGTAGGCGACAAATGCCTTTTTCCCTGCGTCTTTCAGGCGCGCGAATGTGTCGTCGATGCGGGTCATGGGCGTTCTCCGGTCTGTCTGGCGACGGGTTTCGCCCAAAGCGACGCGAAAGGCAATGGGTCTGGTCGGACCCAGGCGGGGCGCAGGTTGGGGCTCAGGTTGCGGCTCAGGCAGGGGCCGGGGTGGTCATGACGATCCAATGTGTGCCGAACCGATCCTTGAGCATCCCGAAACCGGGGGAAAAGAAATTTTCGCCAAAGGGTTCGAGCACATCGCCGTCCTGCAACAAGGCCTCGTAGATCCGCTTTGCGTCAGCCTTCGCGGGAACTTCCAGCGCGATCGAGACGCCCATTTGCGGGCCCCCATCGACGCCGGGTGGAAAGTCTGACGCCTCAATATCGCCAAAGGGCGACATCAGCGCCGAATGCATCACGCGGTTGCTCGTGGCCAACGGGGCAGGGGCACCGGGCATCTGATCGTAGCCCATGATCTCTAGATCGCCGCCCAGAATCTGCTGGTAGGCGGTCATTGCAGTGCGGCAGTTGCCTTGGAAATGGATATAGGGTGCGATGGGCATGGCGGTACCTCTTGTTGGTCAGGTTCAGACTGACAGGATTGTGCGATTCCGCCAAGTCCGCTTGCGCGCCGCGCCGCTGCGCCCTATCAAGCGCGCGGATTGACGCGAAAGGGCCTGAGCCATGGGTTTCAAGATGGGGATCGTCGGCTTGCCGAATGTGGGCAAATCGACGCTATTCAACGCACTGACGAGAACCGCCGCCGCGCAGGCCGCCAATTTTCCTTTTTGCACGATTGAACCCAACGTGGGCGAAGTCGCCGTGCCTGACGCGCGTCTGGACAAGCTGGCCGCGATTGCTGGCTCGAAACAGACCATCCCGACGCGCATGACGTTCGTGGACATCGCCGGGCTGGTCAAAGGCGCCTCGAAGGGCGAAGGGCTGGGCAACCAGTTTCTGGCCAACATTCGCGAATGTGACGCCTTCGCCCATGTGGTGCGTTGTTTCGAAGACGGTGACGTGACCCATGTCGAAGGTCGTGTCGACCCGGTGGATGACGCGCAGGTGATCGAAACCGAACTGATGCTGGCCGATCTGGAGAGCATTGAAAAACGTCGCGCAGGGTTGGTCCGCAAGCTCAAGGGCGGCGACAAAGAGGCCGCACAGCAAGACCGGCTGCTGGCCGACGCACAAGAGGCGCTGGAAAACGACCGGCCCGCGCGCTCGGTCGATGTCGACGCCGAAGACGCCAAGGCCTGGCGCATGCTGCAACTTCTGACGCAAAAGCCGATCCTCTATGTCTGCAATGTCGAAGAAGAAAACGCGGCCAAAGGCAACGCCCATTCCGATGCCGTGGCCAAGATGGCCGCCGAGCAGGGGGCAGGGGCCGTGGTGATTTCTGCCAAGATCGAAGAGGAAATCAGCCAGCTTGATCCAGACGAGGCCGAGATGTTCCTGGAAGAAATGGGGTTGGAGGAAGCCGGCCTCGACCGGTTGATCCGCGCAGGCTATGAATTGCTGCACCTTGAAACCTATTTCACCGTGGGCCCCAAAGAGGCGCGCGCCTGGACGATCAAGCACGGCACCGCCGCGCCGCAGGCCGCAGGCGTCATCCACGGCGATTTCGAAAAGGGTTTCATCCGCGCCGAAACCATCGCCTATGACGATTTCGTGGCGCTCGGCGGCGAAGGCCCGGCCAAAGACGCAGGCAAGATGCGCGCCGAGGGCAAGACCTACATCGTCAAGGATGGCGATGTGATGCATTTCCTGTTCAACACCTGAGCCTCCCGCAACGGCCTGTCGCCTGTGGCCTACGCCCGACGGTTCGGCCAGCAAGCAGCAGATCTTGGGCCCCGCGCATGGGATCAGCCGGTGAACGCGGCGGGCCAGCGCGGGCATTTTGAGTGGCGGGGAAATCCCAAGGTCACGGCGACCCGGTGCGCCAATTGGCGTCGGGCGCACATGGGAGCGTATGCGTGAAGTTCCGGCGCGGTTAAGAACGGTACAATGCCACAATCTAAAAGGAACCACGGCACTACGATGCAGAAAAACCGAAGCTGACCTTAATCTCTTCTTAAGTAAAATCAGCAATGTAAGTGCTCTTGCCAGTTGGAGTATCTTCCGAAAAGGCGCAATGTCCGCAACATGACTGTTGAACCTGCCGCACCTCCTATTATTCGCCCCGTGGATATCCTGTCGGGTCTTGGTGTTCTCGAACGGGCCGAGATTTGCCAGATCATCGCTCTCATTGAATGCGTCGACGGCCTTTTCCTCGCCAAAGGGGCTGTGCAGGGAATGGGCGCCAAGCTCGGTCTCGCAGCGGATGCCGCCGCAGAACGCCTCCAAGCTGCTCAGAATGACCTTGCGGGATCGTCTGCCTCGGATGCCGCCCTTCGCTTTCGCCTTTGGTCGAGGCTGACAGAGGCCATGTCTCTGCCGTGTGTTGTCCCCTGCCTGTCAGCGAAGTCTGCCACGCGATCGGCATCCGCTTTTGCGGTTCGCGCATCCGAGAGGCTCACACCCTCCATCCGAGCCCGCCACCGCACGGCACATCATAAAGAGCCCGACGGTGGCGTTGGCGTACTGGTCGGCGGTAAGGCCGCTGACTACTGGAAGTCGGCGAAAGCTGCCTTCGTCGCGGAGCCGCCTCTGCCATTCCCCCAGATCGTGGCCGAGGAAATGATGGCGCTTCTCGCGGACGACAAGGTTCTGGAGGCCGCGGCGAAAGAAGCCGATCCAGAGATTGCCGAGGCTCTGCGGCAAGGACAGGTCCGGGCGCGCAATGCCATGGCTGCTGGCGGGGCTTGGATCGGCGGGGCGGTCGTGGTCGCCAATGCGGGCTTTGCCCCCTACCTGCTGGCCGCACATCTCAGCTCGATCATTCCACTGGTCGCCGGGCCAACCTTGACCTCTCTGCTTTTCACCTTGGTCAACCCTGTGACCGTCATGGTGGGCGTCGCCGCTCTTGGATGGCTCGGAATGGGGCGCGGGTCTCGGATAGTCCGTAGCCAGTTGGCTGCCCGTCTCGGGGTGCTCATGGCCGCTCAAGGCGCGCAGCACACAGAGACGGGTCTGGATCAATTTCTCGCGGACATGCGCAAGCTGGACCGGGCGCCGAACAGTTCCTTCGGCTGGATGCCTGCGAAGGATCGCGCAGAAATGCGCCACTATGTAACCTCGCTTGTTGGCCGCTTGGCTGGGCCGATTCCGGTGCCGGCAGGACAGCCTCCGGAGCCGTGGTCTTCGAAGAAGATGACCACCGACGTCCCCGATGCGATTGCCTCGTTGGGCCTTACCGCCGGCGAAATGCTCTGGCACGCCGCGGCGATTGAGCCCAACGTCATGAAGGCCGCCGACTTTTCTCGCTCAAAGGAACTCGGAGATCCTATTGCCTTAGCTTGGAGCGCCGCCGATTTCCTGTCCTCGGGCGCCAAAGATTCACTGCGGGGATACACGGCCGAACGGCTCGTCATGGACAAGCTTATTGCCGATGGTCACGATGTCCAACTCGCAGAATCCAGTAACACGCCCGGTTTTGATGTCATCGTCGACGGGGCGGCAGTGCAGGTCAAATGCGGCACTTCGTTCTCGAACCTGACCAAGCATTTCGAGAAATACCCGGACATCCCGGTGATCGCCAATTCCGCTCTCGCTGAAGAGGCCGTGGCACGCGGTGCGCCATGGGCGCAAATGGTGACGACCCTTCCCGGGTTCGAGATTGCGACGATCGAGGAGCAGATCTCAGAGACTCTCGGTCATGCCGTCGATTTGGCCGACCCGGACATCCTGCAATTCGCGTTGTCGCTCGGTGTTCTGCGCGGGGGCATTGAGATGGTCCGGGGGCGGGTTCCGATTTCCGACCTTCCTGCCTGGCTTATCCTCGACGGCGCCTCGCGTGGCCTACTCGCTTTCGCGGGTGGAAATGCAGGGGCTTGGTTCGGCCTTATTGCAATAGGTCCGGCCGGTGCGCTCATTCTCGGCCCCGCGATCGGAGCCGCCGCTCTTCTGGGCAACAGCACATTGAAAGACTACGCTCAGAAGCAGCTCATGGCAGATTGGCGCGAAGACTTGCGGCGGGCCGCAGAAAAACTACACGGCCATGTCATCGCGGCCTTAGAGTGCCGCATCGACCGTCTCACAGAGAGATGTGATACCTTTAACATCCAGGCATCGAGATCAGATCTAGATGCCTGGATGGCCCAGCGGGCCCAAGATGATTTGATCTCCGCCCTGGAGGACCACGCAAGCCTCATCGCCTCTCGCCCAAAGTCAGAGGTCGATGCAATCAAGCTGCTGTTTACCGCGCGCGATATTGCGCCCGCAGACGCTGCCGTTCTGTCAGGGCTTCACGAAGTCGAACAGACAATTGCCCGTAAGCCAGGCCTGAAGGCTGCCATGATCGAAGCGGGGCGCCCCGCGGGCGAGCTGCTACGATCTCGACTGAATAGGCCTTGGCTCAATCGCCGTTAACCAGAAGAAAGAAAAGGTGGTTATGCGCGCGTTGAAACGCTCCATCTGACCGCTGAGCTTGCTCGTGCCTGCGGAGTAGCCTTTGAGGCGATCTTCCACCCAAGCAAAGACGTCAGATTTGGCGCCGCTCGTTGCATTGTTGCGATCTGCAATCACTCCATCGGCCCCTCGGTTAGGCCTTCCAAGTGGGCCAACCAAACTGTTGCGTAAATTTTGGGGAGAGGCGGGAGGTTAAGTTGAATTTTCGACTGCTCCATGCCCGGAAATACCAGTATTTCCCGGTATATTTTTCGGTTCAGGCAGCCGTTTCATCATCTCGTCCAGCGCAGTGCAGTTGGGACGGAAACGGCGCTTGTTGCCGATGCGTATGGAAGCGCTGGGGTCGAGAGCTTGACCAGTTTTTGGACGGTGTCAGGTCCGACGCCCCAACGGATCTCGAGATCGGTCCGGCTAAGCATCGGTGCAGGATCTCCCAGAAGCTCGGCAGCCATACGCCGGATTGCCTTGTTGGAGAGGATGCCCGCCCATTTCGATGCTCAATGCTGTCACGCAACGCTTCTCTCCTCGCGGGCACGAGTGCTGCGGGCTGCCGCTTTAAAGGCCCGGCGAGGCCTTGTTTTGCCCGACCTAGCCGAATTGATCGGCGTAATTCCAAACGCTTTCGGGTAAGATTTCGGTCGAATTCGGTTGACCAAATCTTGTCCAAACTCCGCGCTATTCTGCGCCTTTCGGTGTCATTTCAAGGGCTTGGGCGTCTCGCCCTATCTTTTCCGGGCAAGGGCAATTTCGTCTTGTATTCCTTGGACTTGCGCGGCTATACCCATCAGCGGAGACGTGGCCGAGTGGTCGAAGGCGCTCCCCTGCTAAGGGAGTAGGCGGGAAACCGTCTCGAGGGTTCGAATCCCTTCGTCTCCGCCATTATCCCCATTGCGAACCAGTGACACCGCCCTGACGGGCACGGATTTTTCCGTGTTATAAAAGGGGTTTGCAGGAACCGACCGAACCTATTAGACGCGCTCAATGGCCGAAGCTGGGCTCAGAATGGCCCTCCGTCTCAGTTTGGGCGAACCTCGTCCGTTCCGGTTCGGTCTCGTTTTCTCGTTACCTTTCAATGCTCTGCCGCCGAACACCGCCAAAACCCAAACGCGCGTTCCGAACGATATCGATGGCAACATAGACGGAACACGCGGTAGGCGCGTTGCTCGGGATGCCAGCGTAAACAGGCGGATTTCTTGGGTGGGTTCGCATCCCATTCACTCTCCGAAACCCCTGATGACAAACCATTTTAGCACCGCTAGCGTTTCAAGAACCTCGGATTGGTTCATATCGATGCGGAGGCTGAGCCAAACCAGATACCGAGAATAATCCCAAGATGACCGCATGAACCCATTTGACATCATTCCAGACACCCACGGCCAA
The DNA here is from genome assembly GCF_049943335.1 of Aliiroseovarius sp. PTFE2010. NCBI lineage: Bacteria > Pseudomonadati > Pseudomonadota > Alphaproteobacteria > Rhodobacterales > Paracoccaceae > Aliiroseovarius > Aliiroseovarius sp. PTFE2010. The sequence continues at coordinate 246,720 of NZ_JBNFVY010000002.1, read as the reverse complement.
TCCGCCAAACTCGACGCTGCCCTCGCTGGGCTGGGGTGGAGGCGGAGTGCTCTCGGATGGACCCATCCCGATCCGGATCGACAGATCGTCTTTCTGGGAGACTTCATCGACCGTGGGCCGGATAATCGGGCTGTTCTCAAGACCGTCCGCGAACTTGTCGATGCAGGCAAGGCCAAGGCGATCATGGGCAATCATGAGCTCAACGCTCTCCACTTCCACACGATGCACCCCGATGATGGTCAGCCGCTTCGTGCGCATTCGCCGAAAAACATCCGGCAGCACCGAACGTTCCTGAACCAGTTCCCGCCCGGCGATCCGCAGACGCGCGACGTTCTGGACTGGATGCGAAGCCTGCCTCTGTTTCTTGAGGAGGACGGGTTTCGTGCCGTGCACGCCTGCTGGATCGACGCCTCATTGGATCGGCTCAAGACGCTGACCGGGGATGGCGTGCTGACCGAGGAACAGCTGATCCGTCGCGACGAAGCCGACGAGATGTTTATCTTGGCCGAGCAGATTACGAAGGGGCCAGAGCATCGACTACCGGAAGGCTGGTCGTTCACGGACAAGGACGGGACGGAGAGAGATCATGTGCGCCTGCAATGGTGGAACGCGGCCGCTCGCACCTGGCGCGACATAGCGATCTCTGTGCCGTCAATTGAGGACCTGCCTGACGAAAACCTGCCGGAGACGCTTTCGGCACAGACCTATCCAGCCACTGCGCGACCGGTGTTCTTCGGGCATTACTGGTTGAGTGGCGACCCGGTCCTACAGGCACAGAATGCGCTTTGCCTCGACTATTCTGCTGGCAAGGAAGGCCCACTGGTCTCTTATGATATGTCCGACCCGGCCGGACCGCTTTCGAAGGACAAGATCCGGGTACATCCGGCGATCAGCTAAAACGGGTGGCCATCAGTCGAACACCCTTTCCGGCTGCTCGACCCATGGCAGTTCCGCCACGCCGCAAAGATCAAAGATCGACAGCACAGTGGGCTCGCGCCGAAGGACCAGTCGCTCCAGAACGGAGGGCGAGAGCCATGCCAGCCGGATCACGCGGCTGACATAACGGTCGGAGATACCTTCCGCTCTGGCAAGATCAGCAATGGTGTTCACATCACCTTGCTCCAGCCTGTACCGCCAGTCCCATGCGCGACCGATGGCGCGCAGAAGGCGGGCATCCTGGCCGCGATCCATGGCGACCTCGATCTCTTTTGGCGGCAGGATGCGGGGGCGGCCGCCTCGATTGCGCAGGGTGAGTGGGATGTGGACGCGGAGGGTCTCGGGCTCTGCCATCACGCCACCTCCGGATTGGACGGGGCCATGAGTGCTGCAATCGCGCCCAAGCCCTCATGTCGGAGGTCGACCGCCAATCCGGCCTCGCTGGCGGTGACCCGCGCCACCAAGAGCCGGACCACGCGCGCCTGTTCGGCCGGGATCAGCGCGTTCCACATCTCGTCAAACTGGGAGAGCGATGCGCTGATGTCCGCCTCGCCAAGGTCTGGCCGGTCCTTGCGCAGGGTCCGCGACACCCGCGCGGCGACCTCCGGCGTTTGCAGCAGGCGGCGGACTTCGCCGACCACGGCATCTTCGACCATACCACCCGGCAACCGCTGCGGGCCGCGTAGCTCGGCCTTGGGGCGTTTCTTGATCACGTCCATCGAGACGTAGTAGCGATAGCGCCGCGTGCCCTTCTTGGTGTGGTGCGGGGTCATCGCCACGCCGGTCTCGGTGAAGATCAGCCCGCGCAGCAGCGCCGGTGAAGGCTCTTGGGCCGCAGCCTTCCTAAAATACCGGTTGTTCGCGATCACCTCATGCACCTCGTCCCAAAGCGTCTCGTCGATGATTGCGTCGTGCTCGCCGGGATAGGCGGTGCCCTTGTGCACGGCGAGGCCGCGATAGACCTTGTTGTGCAGGGTCTTGAGCAGCGAGGTCTTGTCGTAGGGCCTGCCGGTCTTGGTGAGGATTGCGCGCGCGTCCAACTCGCGGACCACCTGCGCCGTGGAACTGGACCGCGCGTAGAGCGTGAAGATCGTCCGCACCGCCTCGGCCTCGTCCGGATCCACGATCAGCTTGCGGTCCTTCACGGTGTAGCCGAGCGGCACCGGCCCGCCCATCCAGATCCCCTTCTTGCGCGAAGCCGCGACCTTGTCGCGGATCCGCTCGCCGATGACCTCGCGTTCGAATTGGGCAAAGCTAAGCAGGATGTTCAGTGTGAGCCGTCCCATGGATGTGGTGGTGTTAAAGGACTGCGTGACGGACACAAAGGTGACGCCGTGCTTGTCGAAGATCTCGACCAGCTTTGAGAAATCCATCAGCGCGCGGCTGAGGCGGTCGATTTTGTAGACGACGACGATGTCGATCAGCCCGTCCTCGATGTCGGCGATCAGATCCTTAAGCGCGGGACGTTCCAGCGTGCCGCCGGAGAAGCCGCCGTCATCGTATTTATCACGCAGGCAGACCCAACCCTCGGCCTTTTGGCTGGCGATATAGGCCTCACACGCCTCTCGTTGGGCGTCGAGGCTGTTGAACTCCATGTCGAGCCCTTCCTCGCTCGACTTGCGGGTGTAGATGGCGCAGCGCAGGCGGCGGGGCGGTTGTGACTGTGGTTGGCGTGTCATTTGCTGATCCTCGGGCGTGGGGTGAAGCCGAAGAATTTCCAGCCATTCCAATTCGCGCCGGTGATGGCCCGCGCCGCGCCAGAAAGCGATTTGTACCGACGACCTTGCCACTCGAAGCCCTTCGCCAAAACTGTGACGGTGTGCTCGACACCGTTCCATTCCCGGACCAGCTTGGTGCCCGGCAAAGGCCGTCGTGGGTCGGTCATCACCTGACCGGATTCGCCGGACGCCACCTCCGTCGCCAGTGCATCCAGCGTCCGCCGGGTGTCGCGGCCAATGCCGCCGAGGGCCAGTTCCTGGATGCGGTAGCCAAGCCGCAGCTCGAGGTTCTGACGGCTGGTATTCGGCGCGGGCGCATGAAAGATCGGCAACCGGATCATCGAGGCTGTTGCAGGCTGGATGGTGTTGCTGACCGCGACGGGCATCTACCTGTGGTGGCCGCGGGGCAAAAAGGTCGGCACGGCCACGATCAAAGCCACCAAGGGCCGCCCGTGGTGGCGCGACCTGCACGCGGTGACGGGCATCTATTCGGCTGTGTTTATCGTGTTTCTCGCGATGACCGGTTTGCCGTGGTCTTCGGTCTGGGGCGGGTATTTCTATGACGGGGCCTATGCGCTGGGGCTGGGAATGCCGGATGGCTATTGGTCGAACACGCCGCAATCCACTGTGCCGAGTGCACAGGCGCTGGATCGTACGCCCTGGATCATGGAGCAGCAGCCCATGCCCGTTTCGGGCGCCTCTTCGGGCGTTCCTGCCGGGCTGGATCAAATTGTTGCCACGGTCGAAGGGCTGGGCATTGCGCCGGGCTATGCGCTGAACATGCCATCGGGTGAAACAGGCGTGTTCTCTGCGTCGGTCTATCCCGATGACGCTACGCAAGAGCGGGTGCTCCACCTGGATCTATACACCGGCGAAGTTCTCTATGATGCCGGGTTGAATGATTTGGGCGCGCTTGGCTGGGCTGCGGAATGGGGCATTTCGATCCACATGGGGCAGGCATGGGGGCTGGTAAACCAGATCGTCTTGCTCTTGGTCTGCGTGGCCATGGTGGTCATGTCCGTCGCCGCTGGGGCAATGTGGTGGAAACGCCGCCCCGCCGGCGCGATCGGCACACCGCAATACCCAACCGATTGGCGTATCCCGCGCACGCTGCTGCTTATTGCCATTGCTGCGGGGATATTCTTTCCGCTGGTCGGCCTGACCTTGATCGTTTTGGCGGTCATTGAAGGCGTGATCTACGTGGCAAGGCCGCGCAAGGCGCAAGCGTCCTGAGACCAAACGGCCACCCGGCAACGCGCCGGGTGGCCACTATGATGATTTCCCAATGACCGGCCAGTTTCGCGTTGCCACGCATGGCCCCGCAAGTGCAGGCAATGTCGGCGCGCCGCCCAAGGTCGCAGTTCGCGAAATCAATAGCTGTGGCGGATAGATAAATCCGATCAACGGTTTCGCGCGGCGATCTATGTCTTACCCAATACGCAACGCGGCCATTGCGCCATGCGCTTTATGCAGGGGGCTGCGGAAGTTTGGGACATCAATTCGCCGGCTGATACGGTTGTCCCGTCTGAACCTGTTTGTCGCCCGCCGCGCAAAGGTGACGCCCACCAAAGCGAACTTCGAAAATATGGCCCAGGCAAGCCGCGCCATGGACCGCAAATCACCTGACTTGCTTCAATCGGACAAGCCGCTTTTCAATTGGCTCAGCGCGTTTTCAGCGGCTTCCAATGCCCCCTCAAGATAGCCGCCGAATTCCGGCGCGACCTCGGTCCCGCCAAAGATCAGCTTGCCGTTCCACAAGCCGCTCAGCGCGGCGGGCAGACCATAGTCAGGGTGGGCAAAAAGGGGTTGCTGGTCCAACCCGTTTGCGGTGAACCGATCAAAGGCCCAATCTTTCACCGCCAGGGTGACAGGACTGGCCGCATCGGGGCCAAAGATCCGGGTGAGCTGCGCGAGAATGTGCTGTTTCAGCGCTTGCTCGTCCGCCCTGGCCTGAGGCGGCACGCCGAGAAACCCGAACAGCGCGTAGGGGCCGCCCTGCGCAGGCGAGGCATCGTGTATTTCCGACAATGGTCCAAAGCGGCTCATCGCATCGCCGGACAGGCCCGCTTCGCGCCAAAACGCGCGATCATAGATGGCAACCGCCTTGGCGTGGCCGGCCATCCATGTGGCGGTGGCTTTCATGGCCGCATGGGCCGGGCCGGGCAGGTCGGGATCAAAAACGATGTCAGAGGCCAGGCGCGGGGGGATGGCCAGCACGGCGCGGCGGGCCGCGATTGTCTGGCCGGTTTGCACGGTCGCGGTGATGGCGTCAGTGTGCCGGGCAAGGCCGGTGATGGGTGTACCAAGGTGCACGCGGCCCGCGTCGATCTGATCCGACAGGCCGGTGATCAGTTGCCCCAGCCCGCCGGTCAGACGATATGACCCTTGCATCGACGCAAAGCCCTGACCGCGGATGGGCTGCCCTTGGTCGTCCTCGTAGATCAGGTCGCCATGGGCATATTGATCGAAACGGCTTAGCCCCAACTGGGTGATCAGCTGTGCGATGCGCGGTTGGCCGGGCCAGAACCAAGCAGGCCCCATGTCAAACGCGCCGCCATCCTGGTGCAGCGTCGCAATGCGCCCGCCAAGGCGGGGGCGCGCCTCGGCGAGCAGGAAATCGTGCCCAAGCGCGCTGAGACGGGCCGCAAGGAAAAGCCCGGCAAGCCCGCCACCGATGATCAGTGTATCGGTCTGCATCCATCAGAACCCTTCGCTCGGCGGGCGTAGATCCAGTTCCTGCGTCCAGGTGGAACTGGGCTGATGGGCCAGTTGCCAATACGTCTCGGCGATGTCGGCGGGCGTCATCATTTTCGCCGGATCAAGGCTGTGCAGGGTCTTCGAGCGGGCCGTTTCGATGATCCCGTCAAGGATCACATGGGCCACATGGATGCCCTGTGGCTGGAATTCGCGCGCAAGCGATTGGGTCAGCCCGCGCAGCGCGAATTTTGCCGACGCAAAGGCCGAAAACGTCGCACCCCCCCGCAGCGATGCCGTCGCGCCGGACACGATAAGCGCCCCGCCGCCGGACTGAACCATTGCCGGCAGCACAGTCTGGCCCAAGATGACCAGAGTTTGCACCATGGATGTCCAAGTGCGTTGATACTCCGCAAGCGAGGTTTCAGCGAACGGCGCAATCACCAGCTCGGCCGTATTGTGCACCACGATTTCGGGGGCCCCGTGGGCGGCAATCAGGTCCGCCAGCAGGGGCGAGACCTGTTCGGGGTCCGCCAGATCGATCTGATGGAACAGCCCCGCGGTCTTGTCTGGCCGGGTGCGGCCCAGACCGACGGCTGTCATGCCGCCCGCCTCAAACCGTTCGACAAGCGACTGGCCAAGGCCCGCCCCCGCACCCGCAACCAGTGCCAGCGGTCTGTCACGTTGCATCGGAGGGCACCTCGGGGGCTTTGGCAAAGGGCAGGTGGCCGGATTTGATCCAGACCCTGGCGCCATCGGGGCCGCCTGTGGCCGACAGGGGATCCCCATCGGGCAAGCGCAGCCAGTCGTTTTTGCCCAGATGTTGCGCTGGCAGCGTGACGCTGCCGTCAAGGACCAGCATCTCGATGCCGCCCGGGGCTTGGGATGTCAGGGTCGCGCTCGGGTCAATGTGGCTGTAGCTGACCACCTCACGATCGTCTTGGTGCAAAAGGGCAGTGGCCACGCCATCGGAAAATGCTCCCAGTTCATCGGCCATGTTTTTGCGGAACTGGTTGCGATCGTCCGGGTCGAATTGCCAGAGCTTGACGAAGATGGTGCAGCCCTGATCCGACCCCGGTGTGTGCTGTGTCGTTGGCGGGTTTCGCACGTAGGTGCCCGCCGGGTAGTCGCCATGTTCATCCTGGAACACGCCGTCCAGCACGATGAATTCTTCGCCGCCGGTGTGGGTGTGGGCCGAAAACTTGCTGCCGGGTGCATAGCGGACGATGGTTGTGGCGCGGGCCACTTCGCCGCCGATACGGTCCAACATGCGGCGCTCGACGCCATTCATCGGTGACGCTTGCCACGCTAAGTCGTCAGAGCGCACAAGGACACGTTTGTCGAAGTCTGCGTTCAGGTTCATCGGTCATTTCCTTGTCGTACAGCGGTTTGGGCATTGCCCTGCGATTGATGGGTATCGCGCGATTTTGGCGTGCCACGTTTGGTGGGCATTTCCCGACTGCAAACTGGCCAAATTGGCGGCATCCGCTGACGCCAACCCCGCAAATGCGGCGCCGTCCCTGACGTAGTTTTTCACGCGCGTGGTCCTTTGTCTTGGTGGCAAGGTCTTGGTGGCAAGCCGTCGAACTGTTGATCGGTAGATAGGCTGCGACCGCTCCGCGTCGACAGTCCTTGGCGCGAAAAATGGGACGCCGGGTGGAAATCAACGGGCATCACGCATCGCCAAGCGGGCGAATGCCCCGAACGCGCGCGTATCCGCCGCGCAACGCTGCGCAGTTTGGATGCCTACTTCCACAAGTTCCGATCCAATGTTCGCTTCGCGGCGCGTCCGGCCATCTCGAGCGGGACTTTATGTAATCAAGAAAACAGGGTTCGTGTTCGAGCAAACGGCTCCTTGCGCTCCACTGAGTGGCGGAGCTTGGCACGGATCACCTCATCCAGATGAAGCTCTCGACCGAGGGTATCCATGATATCCATTCCATCCATCAGGATTATTTGGCGAGAGGTGAACGCGTCGAAGGCGTCACTGCTGAAACCCTTATAACTGATAAGCAGACCTCTGGCCCATTTCGGCCGTTCTTCGACCTTGCCCTGAAAAGCATGGAGTGTGTTCGCATTCGTTTTCTCATTGTGCCACTTCGCTTCAAGCAGGTATGTATTTTGGTCGTGAACAAAGGAGCCATCGATCTGCTCGCCGGAATTTCGAAACCCACCTCTGGAATCGAGGCCCCACGCATCAAACAACTTCTTCAAGAATTTCTCGAAAGCATAGCCTCGCGGATGTGGTGCCATGTCAAACATCGCCTGAAATTCGTCCTGTAATGCTTGACGGTCAACGACAGATGGACCTTTCCGTATTGACGACGGAGCCGAAACAGGGCGGGCCGTATCGACCTGGGATATGTCGTGGGCAGGGAGTGGATCGCCCCCCAATCTTTCCACGATAGCAGACAACCGAGCGCGACAGTTCTGAATGGTCTCGGGCTCACCTCTCTCAAGCCGGCGTATTTCTCGGTATTCCCAGAGAGAAGTGAGAATGCGCGCGACTGCAAGGGGCTGGGCCCTCCTCAAAAAGGCTCGTAGCCGCTTTCCTTTCGAGCCGCCGTATTCACTGAATGCGTCATCATAAATGTCGATCCCTGCTTCGTCCGAAAAGAACTCCGCGAATGTTTGATTTGAAAAGTCGAGCACGTACCCGCTTTCCATCTCAGTGAGTTTCTCCACCAGTTTGAACTCTACCGGACGTAAATTTGCCATATTTGCACTCCCTTGCTGAGGAAGATGTAGTCATCCTCTCCAAGAGGGAAGTGGTTTCGGCGCGGCATAGAAGTGTGGCCCGCCTTTTCGGGCAAGCGATATCAACATTTGCCGTAAGGGGCTGGCATGCCATACCCCCCCCCTTTTCACAGCTTGACGACAGGGCATGTTTGCTTATTTGCTAAAGACCCCAAGAGCATCACAATCTGGGGAACGAGCGCTGATCAGAGATGCGGGTCCGCTGACTTTCTGACATGTTGCCCCAGAACCGGAGCGAACCCTATGTCCACCGTGCGCCACTACAAGATCGCTGCAGTCGTCCGACAGACCTGCAATATCATGGGCATTTCCGTCCCCCGTGTGCTGGCCCGCGCGGCGTTGGCATCTGACTGCCTGGAAAATGAAGGCAAGGGCGTGGACGCGGCCGCGTATTTCCGGCTGTGGACGGCGTTTGCAGAAGAAAGCGGCGATCCCGATTTGCCGCTTACCCTTGGGCGGGGTGCGTCGCGTGGGCCATTTCAACCCGCGCTACTTGCCTTTTCGTCCAGCCCCGATATTGCCACGGGCCTGCGCCGCCTGGCCGTGTTCAAGCCGCTGGTGGCGCCGATCAATCTTGACATCACACAGACCGACCAGCACCTGAACGTCCGGTTCTCGGGGGCCGATGGACAGGCGACGCCGGCCGTCATGGCCGCAACCGAGATCATCTTTTTCCTTGATTTTGCACGGGCTTTTACCGCCCATCATGTCTTGCCGCACGCCATCACACTGCCGAACCTGGATTGGGTCACCGACGCGTTTCGCGACTATGTCGGCGCACCGGTAACACACGGCGATCACATCGCGCTGTCCTTCACGATGGCCGACGCAAAGCGCCCGCTGATTTCGGCAGACACCGAATTTTACAACCTGATCGAAAAGGAACTTTTGGCGCGGCTGTCCGGGCATGGGGATGATGCCGCGCTCAGCGGTCGGGTGCGCCGGGTTCTGGCGGACCTTTTGCCATCGGGGCAAGTTTCAATCGACACGGTCAGCGCCCGGTTGAACCTGAGCAAGCGCAGTCTGCAACGCAAGCTGAAGGACGAAAACACCAGTTTCCAGGCGCTGCTGGATGCCACCCGGGCGTCCCTGGCGATGACCTATCTGCGCGACCAAAAGCTGAGCGCAGAAGAGACCAGTTTTCTTCTGGCCTACCAGGATCCCAATTCTTTCTACCGCGCGTTCCATGAATGGACGGGCATGACCCCTTCGCAGGCCAGGGTGGCGGAAATCAACTGATCCTCGCGATTGGCGGATCACGTTCCGGCCCCATCGATCCCACACCATCGATCCCACACCATCGATCCCGCCCCTTCGATCACTGGCCAGACGCTGATGGCCGGGAACCCGGGGAACCCGTTTTCATCACCCACATATTCGCGATCCACGCTGTGGCAAGACAGATGCGATGCGCTAGATGTCAGCGGACAGACAGGTAGCTGCAACCGGCATGTCAGCGGCACAGGTGGGTCAAAGTCGCGGCGCAAGCGTCGTCGCCGCTGGCGCTTTTTGTTGGTTTATTGGCGCGATTCCCAAGCGACGTTGGCTAAGGGACTGCGTATATTGATTTCAGTGCAAACCGAAAGGCTGCTCTGACAAAGAATGCTGTGCCATTGTCTTGGCACGATTAGGGTCTTGGCACGAATAGGTCTGGGCACGATTAGGGAGAAGAACATGAAACGCGAACTGAACATCAACGGCACAACGACAACAGTCGATGCCGAAGACGGCACACCCTTGCTTTGGGTCATCCGGGATGAATTGAAGATGACCGGCACCAAATTCGGCTGCGGGGTTGCGTCCTGCGGGGCCTGTACGGTGCATGTCGACGGCCAGCCGGTCCGGTCCTGTCAGACCAATATCGAAGATGTCGACGGGGTCGATATCCGCACCATCGAAGCGATGGAGCAAGACCGCGTCGGGGCTGCGGTGCAGCAGGCCTGGGCCGAACTGGATGTGGTGCAATGCGGATATTGCCAATCGGGTCAGATCATGTCTGCCGTCGGTCTTTTGAACGAAAACGCCAAGCCCAACGCCGAAGAAATCGATGCCTACATGTGGGGCAACGCCTGCCGTTGTGCCACCTATCAACGTATCCGTGCCGGCGTTCAGCGCGCCGCCGAAATTCTGGAGGCTTGATCCGATGAATGTGAATACCTCTCGCCGGGGCTTCCTGAAAGGGGCGGCTGCGACGGCTGCCGTTCTCTATGTTGGCGCACGTGCCGATGGCGCTTTGGCGGCCAGTTCTGACGCGTCCGATCTGAACCCGTTTGTGCGCATCGGCTCGGACGGCCGCGTGACCGCAATCGTCAAGCATTTCGAAAAGGGGCAGGGCCCCGCGACCGGTCTGACGACGCTGATCGCCGAAGAACTTGGCGTGACGATGGACCAGATCGATTATGAATTCGCCCCGTCCAACCCGCAGGTCTATGGCAACACGCTGTTCGGCGGTATCCAGGGCACCGGCGGCTCGACCGCGATGGCCAACAGCTTTATGCAATACCGCACCGCAGGGGCAGCCGCGCGCGACATGCTGATCGCAGCGGCGGCCGGCGAATGGGGTGTACAGGCCAGCACGCTCGACATCGTTGACGGCCAGATCACCGGCGGCGGAAAATCCGCGCCGCTGGCAGATTTTGTCGCAGCAGCCGCCGCGCTGGACGCCCCCGAGCAGCCACGCCTGCGCACGCCGGACGAATGGCGTCTGATCGGCAAGGAAGGCGCGGTCAAACGCAAGGATACCCCGGTCAAGATAAACGGCAGCGCCACGTTCGCGATGGATCTGCAGTTGGACAACCAACTGGTGGTGGTCATTGCACATGCGCCGCGGCGCGGGGCCAAGGTCGCCAGCTTTGACGCCAGCGGCGCGCAAGGCAAGCCCGGGTTCGTCATGGCACAGACCCTGCCGGATGCGTCCGGCGTTGCGGTCTATGCCGACTCGACCTGGGCCGCGATCAGCGCGCGCGACGCGCTGACAGTGGAATGGGACAATTCGGCCGCCGAAATGCGTTCGTCCGACGAAATCAAGGCCGAGCTGATCGCCGGCGTCAATGGCCCCAGCACCTATCAGAAGTGGGGCGATCAATCCGCCACCGCCGATGCCGTCGATGGGGCGGCAAAGGTGATCGACAAGACGTTCTATTTCCCGCTGCTCGCGCACGCCCCGATGGAACCCTTGACCTGCACCATCGCGCCGACGGACGATGGCGGTGTGGTGCTGCATGATGGGGCGCAATTCCCCACATTCAGCCACATGACCGTCAGCCAGGTGCTGCAGTTGCCGATGGAAAAGGTTCAGGTCAACACGCTTCTGGCGGGCGGATCGTTTGGCCGGCGCGCCAATCCCACGGCCGATTACAACCTTGAATGTGCGATGGCCTTCGCGATGACCGACCGCTCGCGCCCCGTCAAGCTGGTCTGGACCCGAGAGGACGACATCAAGGGCGGCTACTATCGCCCCGCCTTCGCGCATCGCGTGCGTGTCGGTCTGGACGACAACGGCGCGATCATTGGCTGGGACCACCGCATCGCGGGCCAGTCGATCATGAAAGGCACCTCGATGGAGCAGATGTCCGTGATTGACGGTGTCGATCATTCGTCGGTCGAAGGTGTGGCGGACACCCCTTATGCGGTTCCGGGCATGGCCGTGGGCCTGACCGACCATGCCAAGGCGACAAGCGTTTTGTGGTGGCGTTCAGTCGGGCACACGCATACCGCTTATGTCATGGAAAGCATGTTGGACCTGGTGGCGCAGGAAACCGATGCCGACCCGCTGGCGCTGCGCCTGTCCATGCTGCCGGGCGATACCCCGGCCCAGACCCGCATGATCGGTGTGCTCAACCAGGTTGCTGACCTGGCCAACTGGTCCGCTCCGGCACCCGACGGGCGCGCACGCGGCCTTGCGGTGCATCATTCCTTCGGGTCCTTTGTTGCCGAAGTGGCCGAGGTGTCGGGCGGCGGCGACGATCCGGTCAAGATCGAAAAGGTCTGGGCGGCTGTCGATTGCGGCGTTCCGGTGAACCCGGATGTGATCCGTGCCCAGATCGAAGGCGGGATCGGCTTTGGGATCGGCGCCGTGATGCGCAACGAAATCACCTTGACCAAAGGCGAGGTGGATCAGTCCAACTTCCCCGATTACGAGCCTTTGCGCATGTCCGATATCGGCGCGATCGAAGTCGCTGTGATCCAGTCGATGGAGGCGCCGACCGGCGTGGGCGAACCCGGCACGCCGCCCTCGGGCCCGGCCTTGGCAAACGCCATCGCGCGTGCTGGCGGCGCGCGTGTGACCGAGTTGCCGATGCTAGGACAGGTTGATTTCGCCTAAGTCTCAGGCCCCCCAACAGGGCCCACAACAGGCCCCACAAAAGAACGCGCCATGGTGATCCTTGGCGCGTTTTTTAATGCTCGGTCGGACCCCAATCAAAAGGGCGGCCAGATCAGTGCACCATCGGGCGTGTTTCGATCACTTCGGCCAGCCGCAACATGCGTGATACGCTGCGCAGCGACAGCCCTGATATATCCACCCGCTGCAGCGCGTCTATGACCGCATCAATGGCCGGCTGGCTCAGGTCGCGCTTGCGACCTTCAAGCGTGACGAATTCGGCCAGATGCGCCAATCCGGGCGAGGCCACTTCGACAATCGTCAGACGACTGCGCAGCACTGCCGGAATCCCAAGGCGATTGTTCGATGTCATGATCCACGACACATGCGACATATCGAACGGCACCCTGAAATAGACGCAGTCCCATTTCCTGGATGTCGCCGGTTCGATCATCGACAAAAGCGTATCGGCGAAAGGGGTTTCACTCTTCGATCTGAACCGGGTGCTGGCCTTGCAGATCTCGTCCACGACAACGACCGGGTTGGCGACCTTGTGGGTCAGAATCGCTTCGACCGGGCGGCCCGGCTGTGATGACGAATAGCCCCGTTCCAGCCCGGCCAACTCCATCCCCGCGCCGCCCTTGGTCGCATCCAGCAGCACCGAAGGCGCGCCGACCAACTGGGCCACCCGGCGCGCCCAGGTGGATTTGCCGACACCCGGCGGCCCGTCCACAAGCAGCGGCGCAACGGTAAAGACGCCATCGCGCCTGGCCGCAAGGCGCATGTCCTGCCAGACCTTTTCGTTGGCCGCCCGCATCCAGGGCATTTCCGCTTCCAGCTGCGCGGCCATTTCGTCTGCGCGGTGCTCGGACTCAATGGTCACCGCCGCGACCGATGGCCCAAGCGCCACAAGGCGCGCGCGCTCGGTTGCGTGCAGATGGCGCATTCCCAGGGCTTCGTCAAAGTGCCGGGACATCCGTTGGGCCCGCCGTTTGGCGCGGTGGATGTCGCGGTCACAGATCAGGCCGCGGGCGATCTTTTCGTCGTCGCTCATCGCTTTTTCGGGTTTGGCGATGTCGCCTTGGCCCTGTTCAAAAGCCGCGCGGCGATCCGCGCGCAGGGTCAGGATATGGCCCACGAAATGGTCGACCAATTCGTCTTGGGTCTTGTAGTTCTTCGGGATCGGCAGGATAGGAACACGTGTCATGGCGGCTTTCTGTGCAAGCGAACAGAACCGGATAAATCGGAAATGTTTTCAGTGGGTTGCTGATGGCTGCGCCAAGGCAGCCGACATCGATCAGGGGCTTCGCAGCCCTGGCGGTCTTATGTAACGATTTCGCGTCATGACCTGCATCAAGAGCCGAGTCGCACCGCCCGGTCAACAGCGAAGATACCCACTTATCCACAGGCGCGGCCAAGGCGCTCTGGGGATGGGTAACGCTTTTGCTTGCGGATCAGGCGCCTAGCGGGCGCAACGAAAGTCCGGGGCGCGCGGGAATTATTTCAGGCGCGCCAGTTCGCGCCAGTATTCGCCTGTTCACCCCCTGTGCGTTCCGTTCTGACATCCGGCTTGGCGCTATGCGCAACGTGCACGGCGACAATATTTGGCGCGCGAAACACCTGCGCTGATCGAATACCCCCGCGCGGGCACGCAGACCCGCGCCGGAGTCCGCGCCTTCGCGGGCGTCGGGATCGCCCTAGCCACGGGTCAGCCCGGCGCCCAGATCCGACAGGATCGGGCAATCGGGCCGGTCATCGCCCGAGCAGCACCGCACCAGTTCGCCCAGCGTTTCGTGCATGGCCTGAAGTTCGGCGATCTTGGCTTCGATCCGGGCCAGGTGGCCTTGCGCGATTACCTTGACGTCGGCGCTAGCCCGGTCTTGATCGTTGTACAGCGCCAGCAGCGCGCGGCAGTCTTCGATGGAAAATCCAAGCCCCCGTGCGCGGCCCAGAAAGGCAAGGCGATGCAGGTCCGCATTGCCAAAGCGGCGGTAGCCATTGTCGCCGCGCGCCGGGGTGATCAGGCCGATGTCTTCGTAATAGCGGATGGTTTTCGCAGGCACGCCGGTGCGTTTGGCCACGTCTCCGATGTTCATGGCGTGCCCCTTTGCGCGCCGCTCAGGACCGGGCGCACCAGACGCAGGCGCAGCGCGTTCGATACCACCAGCACGCTGGATGCGGCCATGGCCCCGGCCCCCAGCATGGGCGATAGTTGCCAGCCAAACGCGGGGTAAAAGACGCCCGCCGCGACCGGGATCAGCAACACGTTATAGCAAAAGGCCCAAAACAGGTTCTGGCGGATATTGCGCATGGTGCGGCGCGACATGTCGATGGCGCGCACCGCCCCGCGCAAATCGCCCCCCACCAGCACCACATCCGCCGCTTCGATCGCCACATCCGTCCCCGAGCCCATGGCCAGCCCCACATCCGCCGCCGCCAGCGCGGGCGCATCGTTGATTCCATCGCCCACAAAGGCCAGCTTGGCGCCGTCTGCCCGCAGGTCATCAAGCGCGTCGACCTTGCCGCCCGGCAGCACTTCGGCCACCGCGTAGTCGATGCCCAGATCGTGGGCGACCGCGTCGACGGCGCCGCGCGCATCGCCCGAAATGACCGCCACGCGCACCCCTAGGTCATGCAGAGCGGCAATCGCATCGCGCGTGCTGGCGCGCAGTGGATCGCTGATCGCAAGCGCCATGACCGCCTGCCTGTCGATCGCAGCGAGCACCGGGGTCGCCCCGGATGCCACGTGCTGCTGCAACGCCTGCGCCAGCGTCGATGCGTCAATGCCTTCGTCGGCCAGGAACCGGGCCGATCCGACCAGCACCCGTTGCCCGCCCACCGTGCCCGACAGGCCACGTCCGCCATGGGCGGTAACCTCGCGCGCGTCGGGCAGGGCCAGCCCGTCGGCAGCGCCGATGATGGCGCGCGCCAACGGGTGATCGCTGGCCGTTTCCAGGGCGGCCACTGCGGCCAGGGCCGTGTCGTGATCGATGCCGTTGGCCAGTTCGATATGGGTCACGGCGGGGCGGCCTTCGGTCAGGGTGCCGGTCTTGTCCAGTGCAACCACGTCCACACCGCTGAGCGCTTGCAGGGCATCGCCCTTGCGAAACAGAACCCCCATTTCCGCGGCGCGCCCGGTGCCCACCATGATCGAGGTCGGCGTGGCCAGGCCCATCGCGCAAGGACAGGCGATGATCAGCACCGACACGCCGGCCACCAGTGCCTTGGTCAGCGCCGGGGACGGGGCCAACGCCAGCCACGCCAGAACCGTCACAGCCGCGACGCCCAGAACGGCCGGTACGAACCACAGCGTTACCTTGTCGACCAATGACTGGATCGGCAGTTTGCCCGCCTGCGCCTCGGACACCATGCGCTGAATCTGGGCCAGAACCGTGTCGCGTCCAACCTGCGTGATGCGCACCTGCAGCGTGCCCGCCCCGTTGACCGTTCCGCCCGTCACGCTGTCGCCGGGCGCGCGCAAGACGGGCAAGGGTTCGCCGGTGATCATGCTTTCGTCAACGTGGCTCTGGCCGTCCACGACCTGGCCGTCGGCGGGCAAACGGGCACCGGCGCGCACCAGGGCAATGTCGCCGACAGCCAGATCGCCGGCCGCGATGTCAACCGGCGCGCCGTCGCGCAGCACCACCGCGCGCGCCGGAGTCAGGCCCGCCAGCCGCGCGATGGCGGCGCTGGCGCGGCCCTTGGCGCGCGCTTCCAGGTAGCGGCCCAGCAGCACCAGCACCACGATGACCACCGCGGCTTCGTAGTAGACCGCGCGCGCGTCTTGGGGCAGGGCGGCGGGCAGGAAGGTGGCAATCGTCGAATAGCCCCAGGCGGCCAGGGTGCCAAGCGCGACAAGGCTGTTCATATCAGGCCCACCGCGCAGCAGGGCCGGTATGCCCTTGGTGTAAAAGACCCGCCCCGGCCCGGCCAGGACCGCCGTGGCCAACACGAACTGGACGATCCAACTGGTCTGGACCCCCACCGTACCGGCGATCCAGTGATGCATCGCGGGGATCAGATGTCCGCCCATTTCCACCACGAAAACCGGCAGGGCCAACACGGCCGCCACCAGCAGATTGCGCCGTAACACGGCGGCCTCGGCCTGTTTGCGTTCGGTGATCGACGTGTCGTCGCCGCCCCCGGCCACGCGGGCCTCGTACCCGGCATCTTTGCACGCCTGTACCAGATCTTCGGGGCGCACAGCCCCTTGCAGAATGCGTACGTGGGCCTCTTCGCTGGCCAAATTCACCGACACATCCGCAACGCCCGGCACCGCGGCCAGCGCTTTTTCGACCCGGCCCACGCAGGACGCGCAGGTCATGCCGGAAATCGCCAGCGTCACGTCACCCAGGCGCGCCGGATAGCCGGCGCTCTGCAGGGCGTCGCTGAGGCCCTTGGCGTCTTGCGCCCCGGGCGCATAGGTGACCTGCACAGATTCCCGCGCCAGGTTCACCGCCGCGTTGTCCACACCGGGCAGGGCGGTCAGCGCGCGTTCGACGCGCCCCGCGCAGCCCGCGCAGGTCATTCCGTTGACATCAAAGGAAACAGTGGTTTGGGCGGCCATGATCTCACCTGAGGGTTGTGTCAGGTCAGATATAGGCCTTCCAGTAAATGGAAGGTCAAGGCCGGCTCACCGAATAATCAGGCGCGGCGCCTGTCCCAGCGGGATCGGCCCAAAGCTGATGATCCCGTTGCGAAAGGTCAAAGGCGCATCCAGCGTGCGCGGATCGCCCGACAGTTTCGACACGAATTCCAGCGCCTTGCGCAACGTCGGCACGAACCCTGCCGGCACCGCGCCTGATGCTTCGGCGATGGCCAGCATATCACGCCAGTTGGCGGCCTTGACGGTGATATCGCCGGTGGGAATGCCGCGGGTGTCCACGGTCAGATTGCCCGCGATCCTGAGATCCAGATCGCCCCATTTGGCCTGCACCAGATCCAGATCGAGCGTTTCGATCTGGGGGCGGGCGGTTTCGATTGCATGGCGGTCCCACGGGTCGGTAAAGCCCAGTTTGGCCTGCGCCTTGAATATCGAAAAGCTGGCGGGCAGGGAATTGGTCGGGTCCAGCTGATCGCGCAGCCCATCGGACGGGGTCAGGCCCTTGGCTTCGAAATATATGTCATGGACCCGGTCCGATCCGGCCTGCCGGGTG
The DNA here is from genome assembly GCF_049943335.1 of Aliiroseovarius sp. PTFE2010. Lineage (NCBI taxonomy): Bacteria > Pseudomonadati > Pseudomonadota > Alphaproteobacteria > Rhodobacterales > Paracoccaceae > Aliiroseovarius > Aliiroseovarius sp. PTFE2010. Next base: position 229,138 of record NZ_JBNFVY010000002.1, on the reverse strand, counting down.
GCCAGCTGACCGGAATTCAGCCGCGCGGTCCAGCCCAGCGTCGATGACAGCGCCATGTCGGCCATGGCGAATGTCGCGCGGTTCAGCGTCAGGTCGGTGTCGGGGTCAAACACGATCGATCCGCGCAAGTCGCTGCTGGTCACCGCGATGCGCTGGTAGGGCGAGGCGACGATCTGTTCACCGGGCAGGCGCAGGATGATGTGATTGGGTTTGTAGCTGAGTTGCAGGATTTCAAGGCGCGGCACGCTCCAGGCCACGCCGGTGGACGGGTCGGCCAGTTCCAGCGCCTGGATGGTGGTGTCGAACCGGTTTGGAAAGCCGATGGTGTTCAGCCGGTCATATTCGGCCACCCAGCCGGCCTGTTGGCGATCGGCCAGCCAGGTGCGCAGCGCCCCTTCCATGGCACGCGATCCGACAAACCAGTAGCCCGCCCATCCGAGCGCGGCCAACAAGATCACATAAACGATTTTGCGCATGACCCACCTTTTGATTTTCCGCTCTGATGACTATAGGGCGAAAAGGCAACTGACCAGAGGACAGAACATGGATCCGGTTTGGGTATTCGGCTATGGCTCGCTGATCTGGAACCCCGGGTTTGACGTGGCCGAGCGGGCGATAGCGCGGCTGGGCGGGTTTGCGCGCAGTTTTTGCATGTGGTCGATCCACCATCGCGGCACCGTCGACGATCCGGGGCTGGTGTTGGCGCTGGACCGGGACGACGGGGCGGCCTGCATGGGCATGGCGTTTCGCATGGGCGGGGATGTGGCGGGCGGCTTGGCGGAATTGCGCGAACGCGAACTGGTGTCTTCGGCCTACCGCGAGGAACGCCACATCCTGTCGCTGAGCGATGGCCGACAGGTCGAGGCGCTGACCTATGTCGTTGACCGCGATCACGCGCAGTATTGCGGCGCGCTGACGCTTGAGCGCCAGGCGCAGATCATTGCGCGCGCGCGGGGCGGGCGCGGGGCGAACCACGAATACCTGACCAACACCGCCCGGCATCTGGACGAACTGGGCCTGCCCGATCCCGATCTGACATGGCTGAGCGCGCGGGTGCGCGACATCACGGGGGTCTGACACTACATCTTGTGTTGGCAGGCGCCACTTCTACCCCTATCCTTCGCCTGACCGACAACCGACAAGCAATGGGGCAGGGTCCGCACCATGGAACAACACCGCAGCGACGTCGTGGTGCATTTCTCGCAGCCAGTGCGCCAGATCGTCATGATGGTGCTGGTGCTGGTGCTGCTTGGGTTGGGGGTGTACGTCATGCTGCCGCGCGTGGCGCCGCTGTTCCTGGCCAACCCCTATCTCAACGGCTTCATCGCGCTGGTCTTTGTGATCGGGGTGCTGGCCTGTTTCTGGCAGGTCGTGCAGTTGATCGCCTCGGTCAACTGGATTGAACGCTTTACCGGCTTCCGGCCCAAGGGTGGCAACGACAAGGCGCCGCGCCTGCTGGCCCCGCTGGCCGCCCTGATGCGCGGGCGCGAGGCGAACAGCCAGATCTCGTCGACCTCGGCGCGCTCGATCCTGGATTCCGTGGCCACCCGCATCGATGAAGCACGCGACATCACTCGCTACCTTGTCAACCTGTTGATATTCCTTGGCCTTTTGGGAACGTTCTTTGGCCTGGCCACGACGGTCCCGGCGATGGTCGACACCATCCGCAGCCTTGCACCGACCGAAGGGGAAGGCGGGGTTCAGGTGTTCTCGCGGCTGATGGGCGGGCTTGAAGCGCAACTGGGCGGGATGGGCACGGCGTTTTCCTCGTCGCTTTTGGGGCTGTTCGGATCGCTGGTCGTGGGGATGCTTGAGCTTTTCGCCAGCCACGGGCAGAACCGCTTTTTCCGCGAGCTTGAAGAATGGATGTCCTCGATCACCCGCATCGGGTTTGCGGGGGACAGCGATGGCGACACCAGCGCGGCAACGGCCGTGCTCGATCACATGTCCGGCCAGATCGACCGGATGCGCATCCTGTTTTCCGAGGCGCGCCAGGATCAGGCCAGTGTCGATGCGCGTCTGATGGCACTGGCGGGCACCATCGAAAAACTGACCGAACGCTTGGACGCGGATGGTCAGGCCAGCGCCGCCATGCACCGCGTCGCCGACGGGCAGGAAAAACTGGCCGCGATCCTGACCCGGCAAGCCGAAGACGCCGCCGGCCAGGTGGATGCGGAAAGCCGGATGCGCCTGCGCTCGATCGACGTGCAGCTCTTGCGCATTCTCGAAGAACTGTCCGCCGGGCGGCAGGAAACCATGGGCGAACTGCGGGCCGATCTGGCCGCGTTGACCAAGGCCATCCGCGCCCAGCAGGGGCGCTGACATGGCCCTGACCCGCCGCGCCACGCAACGCATGTCCGGGGCGATCTGGCCCGGTTTCGTCGATGCGATGACCGCGCTTTTGCTGGTGCTGATGTTCGTGCTGACGATTTTCATGGTGGTGCAGACCATGCTGCGCGACACGATCACCGGGCAAGAAAGCGAACTTGAGGCGCTGGCGGGCGAGGTTGATGCCCTGGCCCGCGCGCTGGGGCTGGAACAGCAACGCGCCTTTGATCTGGGCCAGCAGGTGTCGCGGCTCACCGATGACGTGCAGCAGGCGCAGGCGCAGGCCGACCGCCAGCGCACGCTGATCGCCACCCTGCGCAGCCAGATCGGCGAACAGAGCGACCGGATCGCCAGTTTCGAAGAGCAGGTGGCCGCGCTGCTGTCCGAGCGCGACGCCGCCCTGGGGCAAATGGCTGCCCTGGAACAGGCGCAGACCCGGTTGATCGACGAACAAGAGGCGCTGAACCTTGCGCTCGCCAATGCGCGGCAGGAAATTGACGCGCAGGCCGAAGCTGCCCGTCTGGCCGCGGCCCGGCGCGAGGCGCTGGAGGCGTTGATCGCGTCACTGGAATCCGACGCCGAAACCCGCCAGAGCGCGCTTGAGGATGCCCGCACCGCGCTGCAGCGCGAACGCAGCCGCGCCGCCGACCTGTTGGCCGCGCTCACCGCGGCGCAGGACAAGGCCGCGCTGAGCGCCGAAGAACTGGCGGCCGCGCGCGCGCGGGTGGACGAAACCACCGCCGCGCTCAGCGCCGCCGAAGAGGCACGGTTGGCCGAAGCCGCCGCCGCGCAAGCCCTGCGCAAACGGCTGGCCGACGCGGACGCTGAACTGACCGCGATGACCCTTGCGCTGGAAGAAAAGCGCAAAGAGGCCGAAGAAACCCTGACCCTTCTGGCCGCCGCGCGCAGCGAAACCGCCGCGTTGGCGCGCGAAAGGCAAAGCGAGCTGAGCGAGGCCGAGCGGAACGCGGGCCTTTTGGCCGCCGCGCGCAGCGCACTGGCCGAGCAAAAGGACATTTCCGCCGACGCGCAGCGCAAGGTGGCGCTGCTGAACGAACAATTGGCCGAGTTGCGCAGCCAGCTATCGACCCTTCAGGCCATTCTGGATGCCAGCGCCGCCGAGGATGAGACCGCGCAAGTGCAGATCGAGACCCTGACCGGGCAACTCAACGCCGCGTTGGCGCGCGCCGCGTCCGAGCAGCGCCGGCGCGCACAGCTGGAAGAGGCCGAGCGCGAACGGCTGGAAAAAGAAGCGCAGCGGCTGGCCGAAGAGGCCAGATCGCTTGCGAACTACCGGTCTGAATTCTTTGGCAGAATGCGCGAGATCCTTGGCGATCTGGAAGGTGTGCGGATCGTGGGGGACCGGTTCGTGTTTTCGTCCGAGGTGCTGTTTGCCACCGGCTCGGCGCAGCTGTCCGCGGGCGGGCGTGCGCAAATCGCGCAGGTGGCTGACACCCTGTCGGGAATCGCCGATGACATCCCGCCCCAGATCGACTGGGTCATCCGCGTTGACGGGCATACCGACAGTCAGCCGATCTTTGGCGGGCGCTACGCCGACAACTGGGAACTCAGCCAGGCGCGGGCGCTGTCGGTGGTGCGCTATATGACAGACGGGCTTGGATTTCCGCCCGAGCGGCTGGCCGCGACGGGCTTTGGCGAATACCAGCCGGTGGCCAAGGGCGACAGCCCCGCCGCGCTGGCCGCGAACCGGCGGATCGAACTGAAACTGACTGAAAAATAGCTGTATCCAAAATGAAAAGGGCCGCTGGTCGCGGCCCTTTGCTTTGCTCTGGTAACCTGTGGCTGGCCGGTCAGTCGGCGGTCAGCAGGGGGGGCTTTTTCTTGGATGTCAGGCGCGCTTTTTGCGGCTCTTCGATGCGCAGATCGATCTTGCCATCCTTGACGCCCACCTTGACCAGCCCGCCTTTGGCCAGTTTGCCGAACAGCAGTTCTTCGGCCAGCGGTTTTTTGATGTGTTCCTGGATCACGCGGCCAAGCGGGCGCGCGCCCATCTTGTCGTCGTAGCCCTTTTCGCCCAGCCATTCCGCGGCGCGTTTGGTCAGGTCGATATGAACGTTGCGGTCGATCAGTTGCGCTTCCAGTTGCAGCACGAACTTTTCGACGATCTGCAGGATGACATCCTTGGGCAGGGGCGCAAAGCTGATCACCGCGTCCAGACGGTTGCGGAATTCGGGCGTGAAGGTGCGTTCGATGGCGGCGGTATCTTCGCCTTCGCGCCGCTCGCGGCCGAACCCGAAGGCGGCCTTGGCCTGTTCTGCAGCGCCCGCGTTCGAGGTCATGATCAGGATCACGTTGCGGAAATCCACCGTGCGCCCGTTGTGATCGGTCAGCTTGCCGTGGTCCATCACCTGCAGCAGGATATTGTAGACATCCGGGTGGGCTTTTTCGATCTCGTCGAGCAGCAGCACGCAGTGCGGGTGCTGATCCACGCCATCGGTCAGCATGCCGCCCTGGTCAAATCCGACATAGCCCGGAGGCGCGCCGATCAGGCGGCTGACCGCGTGTTTTTCCATGTATTCCGACATGTCAAAGCGCAGCAGTTCCACGCCAAGGCTGTCAGCCAGTTGCTTGGCGACTTCGGTTTTGCCGACGCCGGTCGGCCCTGCGAACAGGTAGTTGCCGATGGGTTTTTCGGGTTCGCGCAGACCGGCCCGGGCCAGTTTGATCGCGCTCGACAGCGCTTCGATCGCGGCGTTCTGCCCGAAGACCACGCGCTTGAGCGTCGCTTCGAGATCCTTGAGCACCTCGGCATCGTCCTTGGTGACGTTCTTGGGCGGGATGCGGGCGATCTTGGCCACCACGGCTTCGATTTCCTTGGGGCTGATCGTCTTGCGCCGCTTGCTTTCGGCCACCAGATGCTGCGCCGCGCCGGCTTCGTCGATCACGTCGATCGCCTTGTCGGGCAGCTTGCGATCATGGATGTAGCGGGCCGACAGTTCCACGGCCGTCTTGATCGCATCCGCGGTGTAGCGAATGTCGTGGTGATCTTCGAAATAGGGTTTGAGGCCCTGCAGGATCTTGATCGTGTCATCGACCGATGGTTCGCTCACGTCGATTTTCTGGAACCGGCGGCTCAGCGCGCGGTCCTTTTCGAAGTGCTGGCGGAATTCCTTGTAGGTGGTCGACCCCATGCAGCGCAGTTTGCCGCCCTGCAGCGCGGGTTTCAGCAGGTTGCTGGCATCCATCGCCCCGCCCGATGTGGCGCCGGCGCCGATCACCGTGTGGATTTCGTCAATGAACAGCACCGCGTCAGGGTGGTCTTCCAATTCGGAAACCACGGCTTTCAGGCGCTCTTCGAAATCGCCGCGATAGCGGGTGCCGGCCAGCAGCGCGGCCATATCCAGGGAAAAGATCGTGGCGTTGGCCAGAACCTCGGGGGTTTCGCCGTCAACGATCTTTTTGGCCAGACCTTCCGCGATGGCGGTCTTGCCCACGCCCGGATCGCCCACCAGCAGCGGGTTGTTCTTGCGCCGGCGGCACAGCACCTGAATGCAGCGCTCGACTTCGCCTTCGCGCCCGATCAGGGGATCAACTTCGCCCTCGCGCGCCTTGGCGTTCAGATCGACGCAGTATTTGCCCAAGGCGCTTTCCTTGTCGTCGCTCTTGGTCGCTTCTGCGTCGATGGATGGTTCATCGTCGTCGCTGGCGCCGGTGATCGGGCGCGGTTCGCCGAAACTTGGGTCTTTGGCGACGCCGTGGGCGATGAAATTCACCGCATCATAGCGCGTCATGTCCTGTTCTTGCAGGAAATAGGCGGCATTCGATTCGCGTTCGGCAAAGATCGCCACCAGCACATTAGCGCCGGTGACTTCGGTGCGGCCCGACGATTGCACATGGATCGCAGCGCGCTGGATCACGCGCTGGAACGCGGCGGTCGGCACTGCTTCCGAGCCTTCGATATTGGTGACCAGGGTGGACAGTTCATCGTCTATGAAGGTGACCAGTTGCTGGCGCAATTCTTCCACATCGACGCTGCACGCCTTCATGACCTTGGCGGCATCGTCTTCGTCGATCAGCGCGAGCAGCAGGTGTTCGAGCGTCGCCAGTTCATGGCGGCGCGCATTGGCCAGGGCCAAGGCGGAATGAATGGCTTGCTCGAGTGAGTTCGAAAATGACGGCACGTGAACGGCGCTCCTTATAGTAAGGTCATTGGGGGACAGCGCGGTCCCGTTCTGACCGTGGCCTGTTATAGTTAAAGTTCGATTGAAATCGTCCGGCTTCAAGGTTTTTTTGCCGTTTTGCGATCACTTTTCGGACAAAGCGCGTTTTTGCGGCACAGGAATCCCGCCACTTTGTGCGGAACCGGATGATTGTCACGACCTTCAGAACTTGTCCTTGCGGCGCCGGATCTCGGCAAAGACGTCGACATCGGCGGCGTCCTCCATGCCGAGCGCTGCTTTCACATCTGGGATATGGGCGCGCAGGAACGGGTTGGTTTCTTTTTCCAGACCCAAGCTGGCCGGGACCGTGGGCTTGCCTTGGGCCCGGGTGGCTGAGATCTGGTCTGCTCTTGATGTAAGTGCGGCGTTGCCCGGTTCAATGGTTTGCGCGAATTTCGCGTTGCCCAGGGTGTATTCGTGGCCCGAATAGACCTGGGTGTCATCGGGCAGGGCAGCCAGACGGCACAGGGAATCGTACATCATGTCCGGCGTGCCTTCAAAGATGCGCCCGCAGCCAAGCGCCATCAGGCTGTCGGCGGTGAACAGCGCGCCGGCGTTGGGGTAATGGAACGCGATGTGGCCCAGCGTATGGCCGGGCACCGCGATCACCTCGCACAGCGCATCGCCCGTGCCGCCCGCAAAGCCCGGCTCCAGCGCCATGTCCAGTTTCGGCAGCTTGTCGGCCTCGGCCTTGGGGCCCATCACCGGGCAGCCGTAGCGGGCGCGCAATTCGTCGACCCCGCCGACGTGGTCGTGGTGGTGGTGGGTGATCATGATGACGCCCAGCTGCCAGCCACGCGCGTCGAGCGCGGCGATGATCGGCGCAGCTTCGGGCGCATCAATCAGCGCCACCCCGTCGGGCCCTTTCACCAGATAGGCATAATTGTCCGACAGGCAGGGGACGGTCACGATCTCAAGAGGCATTTTCTTTTCCCGCGTCTGGTCTATGGTCAGGGAAACTGTGGCCCGAGCGGACCCCTGATTGCAATGCACCTCGACGTTGTTGACCTGAGAAACTTTTATTATCGCACCGGTCTTGGCCGGGCGGCGCAGCGTATGGTGCGCGAGGCCGTGGCCGAAATGTGGGCGCCCACGGCCGCCACGGGGCAGACCGTGGCAGGCTTTGGGTTCGCGGTGCCGTTGCTGCGCCCCTACCTGGCCGATGCGCGCCGGGTCATCAGCCTGATGCCGGGCCAGCAAGGCGTCATGCCCTGGCCGACCGGCGGGCCCAACCATTCGGTATTGTGCGAAGAAACGCTCTGGCCGTTGCAGACGGGCCATGTCGACCGGCTGATCGTGATGCACGGGCTGGAAACGTCCGAGCATCCTTCGGCGCTGCTCGATGAATGCTGGCGGGTGCTGGGGCCCGGCGGGCGGGTGATCTTTGTCGTGCCGAACCGCACCGGTCTGTGGTCGCGGCGCGATGCCACGCCGTTCGGGTTCGGGCGGCCCTATTCGTCGAGTCAGCTGGAAGTGCAGTTGAAACGGCATCGCTTTTTGCCCGAACGCAGCGCGGCGGCGCTCTATCAGCCGCCCTCGCACAAGCGATTCTGGCTGCGCTCGGGGCCGGTCTGGGAACGGATCGGGCGCAAGATCCCGGTGCTGGCGGGCGGGGTGCTGGTGGTCGAGGCGTCAAAGCAGGTCTATGCCCAGACCGGGACCGGCGCACCGGTCAGCGGGCGCAAGCGGCGCGGCGTGCTGGCCGGGGTGCCCAGCCCCGAAGCCAAGCCGATCTGACGGGCCCTGCGGTTCTGGCCGTGCGAGTCTGGCTGTGCGGTTCTGGCCCTGCGAATTTGGCTGTGCGGTTCTGGCCCTGCGAATTTAGCTTTGCGAATCTGTCGGTACGGTGTGGTCCGCGAAGTGGCTTGCGATGTGACGTGCAAAGCCGGCCCCGCAAATTAGGCCCGCAAAATTGGATTGGCTTTATCCGCCCTGCGATTCCAATGCTGCAATGTGGCCCGTGATTTCGGCCCGCACCGTCGCGCGCGCCGTCGCCCTCACCGTCGCCCGGAGACGTCGCCGCGCGCGAAAACCGCCGAAAAAACTGCCCCATAAGGCGGGGCGCAATGTCGCACCTTGGGGGGCTATGTGGTATACCCCGGTATACAGGGCAGCAGAGTCAGGCGATTTCGCGCATGCGGCAAGGCACTGAATTCCGGCGCAAGGCGGTTGCGGCATCGGAAATGCTCTGTTACATGCAAGCCGATTTTGGTGCGCGCCGTTCGCGGTACGCACCATTGGGCTGCCCCCCTTGCGTCCAACGCACACGGCGCATGTGGGGCTAAGACAATCGGAAGGGTGGACGTGTCCGAACCAGCTTCGATCTCAGGCGGCATCGCCGCACGTTATGCGACGGCCATTTTTGAACTGGCCAAGGAAGGTAAATCGCTCAAGGCGCTGGAAAGCGACGTCGATGCGTTGGATGCCGCGATGGCCGAAAGCGCCGATCTGCGCGACGTGATATCGTCGCCGGTCTTCAGCCGCGACCAGCAGAGCGCCGCGATTACCGCTGTCGCGAAAAAAATGAACCTCGGCACCACCATGGTCAATACGCTGGGCCTGATGGCCTCCAAGCGCCGCCTGTTCGTGCTGCCGCACCTGATCACCGCCCTGCGCGAACGCATCGCCGCCGAAAAGGGCGAAGTGACCGCCGATGTGACCGCCGCCAAGGCGATGACCAAGGCGCAACAGGACAAGCTTGCCAAGACGCTGAAGGCGCAAGTTGGCAAGGATGTGAAAATCAATCTGGCCGTCGATGAAACACTCATCGGTGGCCTTGTCGTTAAAGTGGGCTCGCAAATGATCGACACGTCGATCAAGGCCAAGCTCAACTCCCTCCAGAATGCAATGAAAGAGGTCGGATAATGGGAATCCAGGCAGCCGAAATTTCTGCGATCCTCAAGGAGCAGATCAAGAACTTTGGCCAAGAGGCCGAAGTGGCCGAAGTGGGTCGTGTGCTTTCGGTGGGCGACGGTATCGCCCGCGTGCACGGTCTGGACAACATCCAGGCTGGCGAAATGGTCGAATTCCCCGGTGGGATCCGCGGTATGGCGCTGAACCTCGAAACCGACAACGTCGGTGTCGTGATCTTCGGCTCGGACCGGGACATCAAGGAAGGCGACGTCGTCAAGCGCACCAAGTCCATCGTGGACGTGCCCGCCGGCGAAGCGCTGCTGGGGCGCGTTGTTGACGGTCTGGGCAACCCGATCGACGGCAAAGGCGAAATCAAGGCCACCGAGCGCCGCATCGCAGACGTGAAAGCGCCCGGCATCATCCCGCGTAAATCGGTGCACGAACCGATGGCCACCGGCCTGAAATCGGTTGACGCGATGATCCCGATCGGCCGCGGCCAGCGTGAGCTGATCATTGGCGACCGTCAGACCGGCAAGACCGCCATCGCGCTCGACACCATCCTGAACCAGAAAAGCTACAACGACGCCGCCGGCGACGACGACAGCAAAAAGCTGTACTGCGTCTATGTCGCGATTGGCCAAAAGCGTTCGACCGTGGCCCAGCTGGTGAAGAAACTGGAAGAAACCGGCGCCATCGATTATTCGATCATCGTGGCCGCGACCGCGTCCGATCCCGCGCCGATGCAGTTCATGGCCCCCTACGCCGCAACGGCGATGGCCGAATATTTCCGCGACAACGGCAAGCACGCGCTGATCATCTATGATGACCTGTCCAAGCAGGCCGTGTCCTATCGCCAGATGTCGCTGCTGCTGCGCCGTCCGCCGGGACGTGAAGCCTATCCGGGCGACGTGTTCTACCTGCACTCGCGTCTGCTGGAACGTTCGGCCAAGCTGAACGAAGATCACGGCGCAGGGTCGCTGACCGCGCTGCCGATCATCGAAACCCAGGGTGGCGACGTGTCGGCCTTTATTCCGACCAACGTGATTTCGATCACCGACGGCCAGATCTTTTTGGAAACCGAACTGTTCTACCAGGGGATCCGCCCGGCCGTGAACACCGGTCTGTCGGTGTCGCGTGTGGGGTCTTCGGCCCAGTCCAACGCGATGTCGTCGGTTGCCGGTCCGGTGAAACTGTCGCTGGCCCAGTACCGCGAAATGGCGGCCTTTGCCCAGTTCGGGTCTGACCTTGACGCCGCGACCCAGCAGTTGCTGAACCGTGGTGCGCGTCTGACCGAACTGATGAAACAGCCGCAGTATTCGCCGCTGACCAACGCTGAAATCGTGGTTGTGATCTTTGCCGGCACCAACGGCTACCTCGACAAGGTCGCGGTCAAAGACGTGGCCCGCTTCGAAGACGGCCTGCTGGCGCACATGCGTGCCAAGCATATGGACGTTCTGGACTGGATCACCAACGACGATCCCAAGATCAAGGGCGATGCTGCTGTCAGGTTGAAAGCTGCTATCGACGAGTTCGCCGCAGACTTCGCATAAGGAGAGATAAGGCAATGCCAAATCTCAAGGACCTTAAAAACCGGATCGCGTCGGTCAAATCGACCCGCAAGATCACCAAGGCCATGCAGATGGTGGCCGCCGCGAAATTGCGGCGGGCCCAAGAAGCTGCCGAGGCTGCGCGCCCCTATGCTGAACGGTTCAACGCCGTCATGGGTGCGCTGTCGGCGGCCTCAGCCGGGTCGGATTCGGCGCCGCGCCTGTTGGCCGGCACCGGCTCGGATCAGGTGCAGCTTCTGGTCGTGATGACGTCGGAAAAGGGCCTCTGCGGGGGCTTCAACACCAACATCGTCAAACTGGCCAAGACGCGCATTGCGGAACTGCAAGCCACCGGGAAACAGGTGAAAATCCTGACCGTCGGCAAAAAGGGCCGTGAACAGCTCAAGCGGGACTACAGCGATCTGATGATCGGCCACGTGGACCTGACCGAGGTCAAGACCATCGGCTATGCCAATGCGCAATCCATCGCGCAGGACGTGCTGACGCGGTTTGACGCCGGTGAATTCGACGTCGCGACGATCTTTTTCGCGCAGTTCGAAAACGTGGTCACCCAGTTGCCGACCGCGCTTCAGATCATCCCCGCCGCCTACGAAGATACGGGCGAGGGCGAGGAAAGCGTCGTCTACGATTACGAGCCCAGCGAAGAGGCCATTCTGGCCGACCTGCTGCCGCGCGGTGTGGCCACGCAGATCTTTACGGCTCTGCTGGAAAACGGTGCGTCCGAACAGGGCGCCCGGATGTCGGCGATGGACAACGCGACGCGCAATGCGGGCGAGATGATCGACAAACTGACCATCGAATACAACCGCTCGCGTCAGGCCGTGATCACGAACGAGCTTATCGAAATCATTTCGGGCGCCGAGGCGCTCTAAGACCTACCGGAGAAACGAAATGGCAAACGCAAAAGGCAAAATCACCCAGGTGATCGGCGCCGTTGTGGACGTTCAGTTCGAGGACGAGCTCCCCGAAATTCTGAACGCCCTTGAAACCGACAACAATGGCAAGCGTCTGGTTCTTGAGGTTGCGCAGCACCTCGGCGAAAACACCGTTCGCTGCATCGCGATGGACGCGACCGAAGGTCTGGTCCGCGGTCAGACCGTCAGCGATACCGGCACCCCGATTTCGGTGCCGGTTGGCAACGCGACGCTGGGCCGTATCCTGAACGTCATCGGCGAACCGGTTGACGAAGGCGCGCCGATCGAAGCCGATGAATACCGTCCGATCCACGCTGAGGCCCCTGCGTTTCAGGATCAGTCGACGGAATCGGAAATCCTGGTGACCGGCATCAAGGTGATCGACCTGCTGGCCCCCTATTCCAAGGGCGGCAAGATTGGCCTGTTCGGCGGCGCCGGCGTGGGCAAGACGGTTCTGATCATGGAACTGATCAACAACATCGCCAAAGTGCACTCGGGCTTTTCGGTTTTCGCCGGTGTGGGCGAACGGACGCGGGAAGGTAACGACCTGTATCACGAGATGATCGAATCCAACGTCATCAAGCCCGACAACCTGCAAGAATCGCAAGTGGCCCTGGTTTACGGCCAGATGAACGAACCTCCGGGGGCGCGTGCCCGTGTTGCGCTGACCGGCCTGACCCTGGCCGAGCAGTTCCGCGACCAGTCCGGGACCGACGTTCTGTTCTTCGTCGACAACATCTTCCGCTTCACGCAGGCCGGGTCCGAAGTGTCCGCACTGTTGGGTCGTATCCCGTCGGCCGTGGGCTATCAGCCGACACTGGCCACCGACATGGGCGCGATGCAGGAACGCATCACCTCGACCAAGAACGGGTCGATCACGTCGATCCAGGCCGTCTATGTTCCCGCGGATGACCTTACCGACCCGGCGCCGGCCACAACCTTTGCCCACCTCGACGCGCAGACGGTTCTCAGCCGGGCGATTTCGGAACTGGGTATCTACCCGGCCGTTGACCCGCTGGATTCCAACTCGCGCCTGATGGACCCGCAGATCGTTGGCGAAGAACACTACCAGGTTGCCCGTGACGTTCAGGGGATCCTTCAGCGCTACAAGTCGCTGCAGGACATCATCGCCATTCTGGGCATGGACGAACTGAGCGAAGAAGACAAACTGACCGTGTCGCGCGCCCGTAAGATCCAGCGCTTCCTGTCGCAGCCCTTCGACGTGGCCAAGGTGTTTACCGGGTCCGACGGCATCCAGGTGCCGCTGGAAAAAACCATCGCGTCCTTCAAGGCCGTGGTTGCCGGTGAATACGATCACCTGCCCGAAGGCGCCTTCTACATGGTTGGCGACATCGACGAAGTGGTCGCCAAGGCCGAAAAAATGGCTGCCGACGCCGCTTGACGCAACATGGCCCACCTGCCTGACCGGGCAGGGGGCCGGACAACCCGAGGAGAGGCCCGATGGCCGATAACATTCAGTTCGACCTGGTCTCGCCCGAGCGGAAACTCATGTCCGTTCAAGCGAGCGAGGTGCAGATCCCCGGCGCAGAAGGCGATCTGACGGCCATGGCCGGTCATTCGCCGCTGATCACCACCCTGCGCCCCGGGATTCTCACGGTCACGACCGACGGTCAGCCCCAGGAATTCACCGTTACCGGCGGATTTGCGGAAATCTCGCCCGAGGGCGTGACGGTTCTGGCCGAAAAATCCCTGCCGCGGACGGAAATGACCCAGGACGTCTTGAACGACTGGGTCACCGAAGCCCACCGCGCCCACAAGGATGCCCACCCGAGCGTGGCCGACGATGCTGCCAAGCTGCTGGCCGACATGGTCGCCATGGGTGGCCACATCGGCCTGGATCCGAACCAGCCGAACCTCTGAGCGCAGGCACAGCGAACACCAAAACCCCCGCCCGAAAGGTCGGGGGTTTTTCGTTGCCGGTGTCACGCCCAGTTGCGTACCCGGCGCAGATCCGCGCCAGCCCGCAACCGCCTCAGCCATGGTGCCACCCCAAGATCACCTGGACCGTGACTTCAGCGGCGCCGACGATCGAAGCGCGATGACCCGTGGCGGCTAGCGTTTCGGCCTATGGTCACATTGTAGAGTCTTTGCAATCGGTCACGTCGAACGCCCATGGCCCCGTCGGCATCCAATGGTGGTTTCCTGATGACATTGTCCACGATACCGCAACCGACCGGTTCGTTGGCCGAGCGGTCTGTCAGGAACCGCGCGAACGCGATGCCTCGTGTGCCCGGCAGATGGCTGTCGCCGGGCGGCATCATTGCGGCAGTCTTTCCGTGATCCGTTACGACCCATGCTGTGCCCGACATTTCGCCCGACAAGCGGCCCGACATTTCGCCCGACACATATCCGACGGTCCGCAGACGCTATGCAGACGGTTTGCAGACGCCGCTTTTTCCCAAAAAATCGCTCGGTATGCCCTTGGCCCGCCAGGGGCGATCTGGCCCCCTTTGCGCGTTGCGGCGGCGCCCGGCCCTGTGCGGGGGCACTTCGGCCACACCGTTGTGTGCAGTCACCAATCGGCGTTTGCAAATTCCGGCGTGAATGGCGTATTCCCGGTGCGTTACGTCCAGGGAAGACCAGATGATCAAGGTACACAGCGGGGTTTTGGGGGTGGATCAGGGCTCGGTCCTGCTGTTTTCCGATTTTCAGGACGGCGGCGCCATGTGGACGGGCACCGGCCCGCGCGAGCTGCGCCATATCGTTGAATTTGAACAGGTTTTTTCGCAAAGCCCCGTGGTACAGGTGTCGATCGGCATGTGGGACATGGATCAGAAAACCAATGCCCGCGCCGACATCACGGCCGAAATGGTCAATCCCGAAGGGTTCGTGATCGTGTTCCGTACATGGGCCGACACCCGAGTGGCCCGCATCCGGGCCGACTGGATCGCCATGGGCGCGATGCCCGACGACGACAACTGGGATGTCTGAACCCCGCCGGGATGGCCGCCAACCTATTGAAAAAGCGCCATTCCCGTCAGTCGACCTGGTACATGCCTTCGTAAATCGGGGCCAGCGTGCTGTCTTCAAACAGCGACGACACTGACGTGCCGTTCCAGATGTTAATGATCGCCTGCGCAAACATCGGTGCGGTCGGCACCACGCGGATGTTGGGGCATTTCTTGGCGGCTTCGGTGGTTTCGATCGTGTCGGTGATCACCAGCGATTTCATCACCGATTTCTCGACCCGCTCAACCGCCGGACCGGACAAAACGCCGTGGGTGATATAGGCGTGCACCTCGGCCGCGCCGTGTTCCATCAGCAGGTCGGCGGCCTTGCACAATGTGCCGGCGGTATCGACCAAGTCATCGACAATAATGCATTTTTTGCCTGACACGTCGCCGATCACTGTCATCTCGGCCACTTCGCCGGCCTTTTCGCGGCGTTTGTCCACGATGCTCAGCGGGGCTTCGATCCGTTTGGCCAGTTCACGCGCACGGGCCACGCCGCCCACGTCGGGCGAGACCACCATGATTCCGTCCATCTGGCCTTTGAAGTGGTGCTTGATGTCCAGCGCAAAGATCGGCGCGGCATAGAGGTTGTCGACGGGAATGTCGAAAAAGCCCTGGATCTGCGTTGCGTGCAGGTCCATCGTCAGGACCCGCTCGATCCCGGCCTCGACCATCATGTTGGCCACCAGCTTTGCCGAAATGGGCGTGCGGGCCTTGGTGCGGCGATCCTGGCGGGCATAGCCGAAATAGGGGACCACGGCGGTGATGCGGCTGGCTGACGACCGGCGCAGCGCGTCCGTCATGATCAGCAGTTCCATCAGGTTGTCATTCGCCGGGTTCGAGGTCGGCTGAATGATGAACATATCCTCGCCGCGCACGTTCTCGTAGACTTCGACAAAGATCTCTTGATCATTGAAGCGTTCGACACGGGCATCGACAAGTTCGACGCTCATCCCCCGGTGCATCGACATGCGCCGCGATATGGCGTTGCCCAGCGGGCGGTTGGCATTCCCGGCGATGATCTTCGGCTCGGAAGTAGAGGGCATGGGCAGCTTCCCCGTGTGACGGATTCGTGAACGTTGAGGGCGGAGTAGCACCCCGTTATGATCGGGGCAATCAATGCCGTCGCAGGAGGGGCCAAATGGCGCACATCGATTACTATTTCGTCGCAATTTCCCCATGGGCCTATCTGGCAGGGAACCGATTAGAGCAGCTGGCCGCAAAGCACGGTGCGACCATTACCTATAAGCCGGCTGACTTTGCCCGCGTGTTTGCCGGCACGGGCGGCAAGATGCTGAACGAACGCCACCCCGCGCGGCAGGACTATCGGTTGCAGGAATTGCGCCGCGCGCAGGTCAAGACCGGTTTGCCGCTCAACATCCATCCGGCCCATTTTCCGGCCAATCCAGCGCCAGCCTCATACGCGATCATCGCGGCGCAGGCCGCGGGCGGCGGGGATGTTGGCGCGCTGGTCCAGAACGTGCTGCGCGCCTGCTGGGCCGAAGACAAGCACATCGCCGACGACGCCGTAATCCGCGACTGTCTGTCCCGCGCGGGCTTTGATCCGGGGCTGGCCGACACCGGTTTGCTCAGCGGGGCCATGACGTATGAGGCCAATGCCGAAGAGGCGATCAACAAGGGTGCGTTCGGTTCGCCGTTCTATATCGTGGATGGATCGGAAAAGTTCTGGGGTCAGGACCGGCTGGACGATCTGGACGCGTACCTGGCCGGGAATCTTTGACGCCCTGCAGCGTGGGGGTATCCTGTGGCGATCGAAGATATTTCTTACGGGCCAGCTGTTTAGCCAACGGTTTGGGCGGTTACAGGCCCATCGGTTCGTCGATGATGTGGTCTTCCCATTCGTCCTCGTCCACTTCGAACTCGGGCAGGGTCAGGCCCTGAGCGCTGACGCCAGCCTTGTGCGGGCTGTCCGGATCGCCGGTGATCAGCGGATGCCATAGTGGCAGTTGGTACCCGGTGTGCAGCAGCCGGTAGGCGCAGGTTTCGGGCATCCAATGGACGTGACGGTCGATATTTCCGGGCGTCAGGACAATGCATTCGGGCACGATCTTTTTGCGGATGTCGTACTGTCCGCAACGGCAGGTCGCATCGTCAAACAGGCGACAGGCCACACGGGTCAGCGCAATTTCGGCCGTATCGGGGTCTTCCAGTTTGTTCAGGCAGCATTTGCCGCAACCATCGCACAGCGCTTCCCATTCGGCTGGCCGCATATCGGCCAGCGCGATGCGTTCCCAAAACCGCGGGCGCAGATCAGACATCGGCAAGGATCGTGCGCGCGCGTGCGCAGTCGGCATCCATTTGGGCGACCAATGCGTCGACGTTGTCGAATTTTTCTTCGCCGCGCAGGTATTCGACCAACGCAACCGACACGTGATCGTCATAAAGATCGCCGCTAAAGTCGAAGATATGCGTTTCCAGGTTGGGCACCGTGTCACCGAACATAGGCCGCACACCGCATGACGCCGCGCCGCGGTAGTTGCCGGCGTGGGGCCCGGACAGCACGTCGATCAATACGGCGTAGATGCCGAATTTGGGCGGGTGCAGCCCGGTGATCGACATATTGGCGGTGGGGTAGCCCATATCGCGCCCGCGCGCGTCACCGTGCAAGACGGCGCCTTCGATTCGGTGCCAATGGCCCAGCATTGCCGCCGCATCGCGCGGGCGCCCGTCGGCCAGTGCCTTGCGAATATTGGTCGAGCTGATTTCAACCGAGTCGTCGTGCAGCAGGTCGGCGACGCTCACGCCAAATCCCATCTGCGCGCCCAGATCGCGCAGCGTGTCCGGAGTGCCGGCGCGCGCCTTGCCAAAGTGGAAATCCGCGCCGACGGTCACGTGGCTGGCGCCGATGCCATCTACCAGAACTTCGCGGCCAAAGGTCTGCGGCGACAGGTCGGAAAGCGCAGGTCCAAAGGGCAATTCATAGAGATATTCGACCCCCAGCTTGGCCAGCCGGTTGCGCTTGGCTTCGGCATTCATCAGGCGGAATGGGGGGCCATTGGGGGCGAAAACTTCGCGCGGGTGGGGCTCAAATGTAATGACCCCCAGCGGGCCGTGGCCGCGCGCGATATTTAATACTGATTGATGGCCAAGATGCACCCCATCAAAGTTGCCAATGGCAACCGAAGCGCCTTTGTGCTCAATCCCGTCCCACTTGGTGAAAACCTGCATTCGCGTCCGCCCAGAATCCCGGGCAGCCCCGCACCGGGTCAATCAAATTTACGGCTCGGTGCCAGAACTTTGGCCTCGCCTTTCAGCACAACCGTATCGCCCACGGAACACTGACAATCAAGGGTGACGCGGCGCTTTGCGAAATCGATTTCACGCACGGTGACCTCGGCCAGCACCATGTCGCCGGGGCGCACGGGGGCAAGAAACTTGAGCGTCTGACCCATGTAGACCGTGCCGTGGCCGGGCAGTTGTTCGCCAATCACGGCGGAAATCAGACCCGCCGTCAGCATACCATGGGCGATGCGGCCCTCAAAGATGGTGTCCTGCGCATAGGCGTCGTCCAGGTGCACGGGGTTTCGGTCGGTCGAAACCTGCGCGAACATTTCGATATCCTCGTCGGTCACGACTTTGCGCAGAGAGCGCACCATGCCGATTTCAAGGTCTTCGATGCAGATCGTACCGCGGGGCATATTATCGAGCATATCAAGCGAATCCTTCGTCATGTTGCGGTGCAGCATAGCGTGTCTGCTGCCCGCGCACAAATGTTTCGCGCAAGAATATAACGAAAGTTGGTAAGGTGACGCAATGTTGTTGCTTGCTTACCGCAGGAAAGAAATGGCGGCGGTGGGCGATAGCCTTTGATCCGACAGCCATGTGTCCAGCCGGGCCTTGTCGGGTTTTGCCGGGTCGGATCCGAACTCTTCGGCAGCCAGTCCGCCGGTGATGAACAGCGTGTCCAGACCTTCACCAATGCCGCCCTGAATGTCGGTGTGGATGCCGTCGCCGATACACAGGATGCTGTCGTCCGCGACATCGGCGATCTTGCGCAGGCGGCGGCGGGCCAGGTCGTAAATCGGTGGGTGTGGCTTGCCAAAGTAGAGGCTTTCGCCCCCCATTTCCGTGTAAAGTTGCGCCAAGGCGCCAGCGCACCATTCACGGTGATCGCCCCGGTCCACAACGATATCGGGGTTGGCACACAGCAGTTTCAGGCCCTTTTGCTTGGCCAAAAGGAATTGCGGGCGATAAACCGACGGATCGGCCGTGGGGTCTTCGGGCCCTGTACACACGATGCCTTCGGCCGCCTCAAGCGTCACCCGCTCGATTGGCGCGGGATTGTCCAGCAGCTTCAGAGGTTCAAAAAATGGGGCCTCGGTCGGCGTTCCGATGTGCCAGACCTTGTTGCCGACCACCCCTTCGAACATGGCCGCGCGGGCGCTGTCGCCACTGCTGGCGATATCGTCGTAGGCGTCCGCGGGCACGGAGAACTGCACCAATTGTTCTGCCACCTGGGCGCGGGGGCGGGGCGAGTTCGTGACCAGAATCACCTTGCCGCCGGTTTGCGTGCGATACTGCTGCAGCGCGGCCACCGCGTCGGGATAGGCCGTGACACCGTTGTGCACACAGCCCCACAAATCGACGAACAGTGCGTTGTAACGGCCGGAAATTTCGGAAAGCGATTCAATCAGCTGGGTCATGGGCCTGTCTGTACAAAACGTTTGGGTCTGACAGAGATATGGCGCAACCCGCCCGACTTGACCACCGCCCAGCCCCCCTGAAACGAAAAAAGGCCCGCCGGGATCGACGGGCCTTTTGGCGATCTTGGGACGCGATCAGACCTTGAGGTTCGGAATGATCTGCTTTTTGCGGCTCATGATGCCGGGCAGTACGACGCTGTCGCCGGTGACGGTGGCACCAAAGCTCTTTTCCGCAACGCCCTTGACCAGATCGTTCGGCACGAACAGCGTGGCTTCTTCGTTCAGGATGTCGACGACGAAAAGCAGAACTTGATCCACGCCGTCTTCCTTGGCCACGTCCTCGAATGTAGCCATGATGCTATCTTTCCGGTCCAGCACGATCTTGGGCGCGGTGGTTTCCAGAACCGATACGCGGAACTTGGTGTCGCCCACGGCGTATTCCTTGCTGTCCATGCGGATCAGCTCGGCGTCGGAAAAGGCGGAAACGTCCGACTTGGCTTCGAACATTTCGGCCGCATAGGCCGACAGGTCCAGGCCCAGTTCCTTGGCCAGTTGTTCGGCCAGCGCCTTGTCCTGGTCCGTCGTGGTGGGCGAGCGAAATTCCAGCGTGTCGGACAGGATGCACGACAGCATCAGGCCCTTGATCTGGTCGGTCATCTTGGTGTCGTTTTCGCCCATCAGGTTGTGCATGATGGTTGCAGTGCAGGCCAACGGCTTGATGGTGACGTCGATCGGGGCCTTGGTTTCCAGCCCGCCGGTCAGTTTGTGGTGGTCGATGATCTGCACCACATTGGCGTCATTGATCGACGGGGGCAATTCGGCCGGGTTGTTGGTGTCGACGATCACGCAGGTGTCGTCGGCGCTGACGTCCGAGATGATTTCGGGCATGTCGCAGCCCCATTTTTTCAGCACGAAGGCCGCTTCTGTGTTTGGCTCGCCCAACAACACGGCCTTGGCGGGTTGTTGGCGCACCTCGCTCAGGTACCAGGCCCAGATAAGCGGCGAGCCGGTGGAATCGGTGTCGGGGGATTTGTGGCCGAAGACGAGGGTGGTCATATACACTGTCCATCAATTAACGCGATTTTCGCGGGCGTTATAGGGCGATGGTCCGGCCTTGTCACTAGGCGTGGGGGCGCCCGTCAGCCACCAAGTTGCGAAAGCCCATGCGCGGCCGCCAGGCCCAGGGCAACGGCGATGCCCGCCGACATCGAATCTTCGTTATAGGCTTTCGGAAAGATCTCGGTTGCAAGCGACGCTGCAACGACGCCGGCGGCCGTCACGCGGACAGCGGCCAACGCGGCCTCGCTCACGCCGGCCAACATCAGGTTCCCGATCAGCGCGGCGGCTGTCAGCAGCACAGCGGTACCCGCCCAGATCGCAAGGACCGTGGGTTTCGAAGACCCATCAGCCTGCATTCCCTTGGCCCCGCCTGCGGCCTCGGGCAGGTTGGACAGGAAAATCGATCCCGCCAGCGCCGCGACTTCTTTTGGCCCCGCGCCAATCAGGGCGACACCGAGCGCCAGATTTTCAGGAATCCCGTCCAGCGTGACAGAAACCAAAAGCCCGCCACCGGACTGCGCGCCGATTTTGCGTTTGACGAACCTGTCCAGCAGGACAAACAGGCTTGCCCCAAAGACAAGAGCAGCGGCCAGCGATAAAAAAGTCAGGTGATGGGATGCGGGTTCGACCAACTCGGACATGATGGAAACGATCAACGCCCCACCCGCGACGGCAATCACGAACCCTTCGGTTTCTTCTGACAGGGGCGCGAAAATGCCCCAAGCCGCGCCGATCAACAGGGCCGCAGCGACGATAGCAAGTACGATCAAGGTCATCAGCATAGCCGCTTAACGCGCAGCGCTATGCGCCGGTTCCACGCTGCGGTATCAGGTGGTATGAGCAAACCACAAGAAATCGACCTTTACCCGGCCATAAAGGACTTTCTGGAAGGGCAGGGCTATGACGTCAAGGCCGAGATCGGCGCTGTGGATGTGATGGGCGTGCGCGGCGAAGACGATCCGGTGGTCATCGAGTTGAAGACGGGGTTTTCCTTGTCGTTGTTTCATCAAGGGATTGCGCGGCAAAGGGTGACCGACTGGGTTTACATCGCCGTGCCGCGGGGGCAGGGGCGGCGGTTTGCGACGTCGCTGAAGGACAATGTGGCGCTGGCCCGGCGGTTGGGGCTGGGGTTGATCACCGTGCGTCTGCGCGACGGGCTGGTGGAAGTGCATTGCGATCCAGGGCCCTATCGTCCGCGCCAGAACCAGGCCCGTAAGGGGCGGCTGCTGCGCGAATTCGCACGGCGCGTGGGCGATCCGAACAAGGGGGGGCAGACGCGGGCGGGTTTGGTGACCGCATACCGGCAGGACGCCCTGCGTTGCGCGGCGCATTTGGCGGCGCACGGCCCCACCAAAGGCGCCGAGGTCGCCCGCGCCACCGGGTGCTCCCGCGCTACCACGCTGATGCGCGACGATCACTACGGCTGGTTCGAACGGGTGGACAAGGGCGTCTACGCGCTGACGCCAAAGGGGGCCGAAGGACTAAAGGACTTTGGGCAGGGCGCGGCGCGTCAAGAACCGCCGACCGGAAACCGCCGGTGAAACTCTTTGCCACCGGCTGCAAGGGGGACCCGCCCGGCAACGACCTGCAAGGCCTTGGGCCCCATTTCGGTCGACCAAAGTGACCTAGTTGCGCCGCTGCGTCTTGCGCGCCGCCGGTCGGACGCCCATATCTCGCTTGGTATATTTGTCCGCGCAAAAACCGACAGAAAACGGGGCGGAACCGGCATGATGGCCGCCGTATGGCCGCCGCGTGCCATAGTCTGCGGCAGGCGGCAAACGCCGTGCGCGCCGGGCGTTTAAATGCGCTGCAGAGCGGCACGACGGCCAGCGCAAATTTTCACGCGCATTCCTGTTGACTCGCCCCTGAACGCTCCTTACCTACGTCCCGTTAGCACTCGACTGCATTGAGTGCTAACACTGGAATTGAAACTTTGAGCCAAGGAGCCTCAGAGATGGCATTTACACCGCTGCACGACCGCGTACTGGTTCGTCGCGTTGAAAGCGACGAAAAAACCAAGGGCGGCCTGATCATCCCCGATAGCGCCAAGGAAAAACCCGCCGAGGGCGAAGTTGTATCCGTTGGTCTGGGCGCCAAGGACGACGACGGCGATCGCATCGCCATGGACGTCAAGGCCGGTGACAAGATCCTGTTCGGCAAGTGGTCGGGCACCGAGATCACACTGGACGGCGAAGAACTGCTCATCATGAAAGAGTCGGACATCCTGGGCGTTATCGCCTGATCGTCCTGAAACAACCGGAAATCTAGGAGAGAACAATGGCTAAAGACGTCAAGTTCGATACCGATGCCCGCAATCGCATGCTCAAGGGCGTGAACGTGCTGGCAGACGCTGTCAAAGTCACCCTGGGCCCCAAAGGGCGTAACGTGGTGATTGAAAAATCCTTCGGCGCACCGCGCATCACCAAAGACGGTGTGTCCGTGGCCAAGGAAATCGAACTGGAAGACAAGTTCGAAAACATGGGCGCGCAGATGGTCAAAGAAGTGGCCAGCCGTACCAATGACGAAGCTGGCGACGGCACCACCACCGCGACGGTTCTGGCCCAGGCCATCGTCAAGGAAGGCATGAAGTCGGTTGCCGCTGGCATGAACCCGATGGACCTCAAGCGCGGCATCGATCTGGCCACCGCCAAGGTCGTCGAAGCGATCAAGAACGCGGCCCGCGAAGTCAAGGACAGCGACGAAATTGCTCAGGTCGGCACGATCTCGGCGAACGGCGAAGCTGACATCGGCCGCCAGATTGCTGACGCCATGCAGAAGGTCGGCAACGAGGGTGTTATCACCGTCGAGGAAAACAAAGGTCTGGAAACCGAGACCACCGTCGTGGAAGGCATGCAGTTCGACCGCGGCTACCTGTCGCCCTACTTCGTGACCAACTCCGACAAGATGGTTGCTGAACTGGACGATTGCCTGGTTCTGCTGCACGAGAAAAAGCTCTCTTCGCTGCAGCCGATGGTTCCGCTGCTCGAATCGGTGATCCAGTCGCAAAAGCCGCTGCTGATCATTGCTGAAGATGTGGAAGGCGAAGCGCTGGCGACCCTGGTGGTCAACAAACTGCGCGGCGGCCTGAAAATTGCTGCTGTCAAGGCACCGGGCTTCGGCGATCGCCGCAAGGCCATGCTGCAGGACATCGCGATCCTGACCGGCGGTCAGGTCATCAGCGAAGATCTGGGCATGAAGCTGGAAAACGTGACCATGGAAATGCTTGGCACTGCCAAGACGATCAAGATCACGAAAGACGAAACCACCATCGTGGACGGCCACGGCGACAAGACCGAGATCGAAGCCCGCGTCAGCCAGATCCGTCAGCAGATCGAAGAGACCACCAGCGACTACGACCGCGAAAAACTGCAAGAACGCGTGGCCAAACTGGCCGGCGGTGTTGCTGTCATCCGCGTTGGCGGCATGACCGAGGTTGAAGTCAAAGAACGCAAAGACCGTGTTGACGACGCGCTGAACGCGACCCGTGCGGCCGTTCAGGAAGGTGTGATCGTGGGCGGCGGTGTCGCTCTGGTTCAGGCCGCGAAGGCTCTGGAAGGTCTGGGCGGCGAAAACAGCGATCAGGAAGCCGGCATCGCAATCGTGCGCCGTGCTCTGGAAGCTCCGCTGCGTCAGATCGCAGAAAACGCTGGCGTCGATGGCGCTGTCGTGGCTGGCAAGATCCGCGAAAGCAAAGATCTGTCCTTTGGCTTTAACGCACAGACCGAAGAATATGGCGACATGTTCGAATTCGGTGTGATCGACCCGGCTAAGGTGGCCCGGACGGCTCTGGAAGATGCGGCCTCGATCGCTGGCCTGCTGATCACCACCGAAGCCATGGTCGCCGAGAAGCCCGCCAAAGAAGGCGCGGCTGGTGGCGGCATGCCCGACATGGGCGGCATGGGCGGCATGGGCGGCATGATGTAAGCCAACCGGCCCGTCTGGGCGAGTTTCTCGCCCATTCAGCCAAAAGACTGCGGGGGGCTACCTTTGGGTGGCCCCTTTTCTTGTTGAAAGGGCGTCAGCGCCGGATCGGACCGGGGGGCGACAGCGGCCGGGACGATGCGGTCAGGCGGCGGTGGCTTCTTGGTCAAAGAACGCGGTCCACTTGTTCGTTCGGCCAAGGTAAATGCGCGGTTCAAGATCACGCGCCATGCCATCCAGCAAATCGCAAAGCTGCGCGGCGAAATCTGCGGTGGTTTGGGGGTCGGAATTGGGGAACCGGTCGTGAAAACTGTCCCAGGCAATGGCAACGCGGCCGATCACGTCGGTGACGGCCTGATCATACTGGCTGTCCAATTCGGGGCTGTATTGCACGGTGTCGAGCAATTGGGCGGTGGACGCATCCGCGGCGAAATACATCATGTTCCAGCGATCGAAGGGATTGGCGCCGATCTGCAGTAGGAAATTGGATATCGCGCCCCCTTCGCATGCCGCAGCGCAAAGTGGCAGAGCGATCAAAGGCCCCGCACCCGATTGGCGCAGCGCCGCGTTGACGTTGGACAAATGTGCGTCGTGCTGCGCTTTTGCGTCCGCAAAACTTTGCTGCCCGAAAACTGGGGCGGTCTTGGGTTTGCGTTTGAACAGTCGTGACAGCATTGCCTGCGTTCCGAATGTGGTCGGGTTCAGTATCTGACCAAGCATAGCGCCTGAACGCGACCAAAGCACGACCATCGCGTGGCAATTGGCAGGATCGCGGTGCAACCTGTTGCGTCAGGCGTCCTGGGCAAGGCGATTTTCGAGCACATCGAATGGCACACCCGGTTCGTCTTTTGCGCAGCGGATCACCAGCGACGTCTTCACCGATCCCACGTTCGGCGTCGTCAGCAGCTGCCCGGTTAGAAAGCTCTGAAACGTCGACAGGTCCGGCGAGACACATTTCAGCATGAAATCCACCTCGCCGTTCAGCATGTGACACTCGCGCACCAGCGGCCATTTCTGGCACATCGCTTCGAACCGCGCCAGATCCGCTTCGGCTTGGCTTTGCAGGCCGACCATTGCGAAAACCTGCACTTCAAAATTCAACGCGCGGCTGTCGACGTCGGCGTGATACCCGCGGATATACCCTGCCTCTTCCAGTGTTCGGACGCGGCGCAGACAGGGGGGGGCGGAAATGCCGACACGCTTGGCCAGTTCGACATTCGTTATGCGTCCATCAGCTTGCAACTCGGCCAGAATCTTGCGGTCGATTTCGTCCAGCTTGGTGCCGGCCATTTGAGTGCTCCCAGGTGAATTGTTTCGCGAAACATATGTTGAACTGCTGTGCGGCGCAATAATGTTTCGCGGCGGCGCAATATCATTCCGCGGTTCGGGCTTCGGGCGCAAGAGTCGGTTGCGAGGCGAACTGGCCTTCCATCCCGCGCGCCCCCCGCTTATATCGGAACAAATGACCCATTAAAGAGAAAACCAATGTCCGATCCCAAGCACACCCGCGTCCTGATCATCGGTTCCGGCCCGGCCGGATATACTGCGGCCGTCTATGCCAGCCGCGCGATGCTTGAGCCGGTGTTGGTGCAAGGCATTCAGCCCGGCGGGCAGTTGACGATCACAACCGAAGTTGAAAACTGGCCCGGCGAAACCGAAGTGCAGGGACCAGAGTTGATGGTCAAAATGGAAGCCCATGCCAAGGCCATGGGCGCCGAGGTCATTGCGGATCACATCCAGTCGCTGGATCTGGGCCAACGACCCTTCACCGCGCAGGGCGACAGCGGAACAACCTATACCGCTGACGCGGTCATTCTGGCCACCGGCGCACAGGCGAAATGGCTGGGCTTGCCAAGCGAAGAGAAATTCAAAGGGTTCGGTGTTTCGGCTTGCGCGACATGCGACGGTTTCTTTTATCGAGGCCAGGACGTTGTGGTGGTTGGCGGCGGAAACACGGCTGTCGAAGAAGCGCTGTTCCTGACCAATTTCGCCAGCAAGGTCACGCTGATTCATCGCCGCGACAGCCTGCGTTCGGAAAAGATCATGCAGGAGAGACTGTTCAAGAACCCCAAGGTCGAGATCCTGTGGAATCACCAGCTTGAAGAAGTGGTCGGTGAAGACAACCCGCTGGGGGTCGAAGCCGTCCGGGCCAAGAACGTCAAGACCGGTGACATCATCGAAATCCCCTGCAAGGGCGCCTTTATCGCTATCGGCCACGCGCCTGCCAGCGAATTGGTCAAGGATCAGCTGGAATTGCACAGTGGCGGCTACGTCAAGGTCAAACCGGGGACGACGGAAACGTCGGTGCCGGGGGTCTTTGCCGCAGGCGATCTGACCGACCACGTTTATCGGCAAGCAGTGACAAGCGCTGGAATGGGCTGCATGGCCGCGTTGGACGCCGAGCGGTGGCTCGCGGAACAAGACGCGCCCTGACGACAATGCTGCGCCGCAGCAACAGAGGCGTCTCTCTGGCGGGACTATTTCCCAAACGGACGCGCGGTGGGGAACAAAACTGGCGAAATCGCTGAAACCTGGGGCTATTTCGCCTCAATTTGCGCCGTCAGTGTCGGTAGGGTTGAATTTTTCCACAACTGGTTGCACACCGCGCTGCAAATAGTGGGGGCCGTGGGCCCCGTTGACAGTTTGACCTACCCATTGGAACAAGGCGCCACCGGAAATGATGTCACCCAATCTTGCACCGATCCCCGAACTTTTCGTCTCGTACGATAGCGCGCAGAAGCTCAAGACGGAAGCTGGCGAACTGGTCAGCTGGGATCTGACTCCGCGGCAGATTTGCGATCTGGAACTGCTGATGAACGGCGGGTTCAACCCGCTGAAGGGGTTTTTGACCGAGGAAGATTACAACGGCGTGGTCGAAGACATGCGCCTGTCCGATGGCACGTTGTGGCCCATGCCCATTACGCTGGACGTGAGCGAAGAGTTCGCGGCGTCGCTGCAAGAGGGACAGGATATTGCCCTGCGCGACCAGGAAGGCGTGATCCTGGCCACGATGACCGTGTCGGACAATTGGGTGCCGAACAAATCCAACGAGGCCGCAAAGGTCTTTGGCGCCGACGATCTGGCCCATCCTGCCGTGCATTACCTGCATAACCAGGCCGGCAAGGTCTATCTGGGTGGACCGGTTACCGGCATCCAGCAACCCGTGCATTACGACTTCCGCGGCAGCCGGGACACCCCAAACGAACTGCGCGCCTATTTCCGCAAGCTGGGCTGGCGCAAGGTCGTGGCGTTCCAGACCCGCAACCCGCTGCACCGCGCGCACCAGGAACTGACATTTCGCGCCGCCAAAGAGGCCCAGGCGAACCTGCTGATCCACCCGGTCGTTGGCATGACCAAGCCGGGCGATGTGGATCATTTCACCCGGGTCCGCTGTTACGAGGCTGTGCTGGACAAGTACCCCGCCTCGACCACGACGATGTCGCTGTTGCCGCTGGCAATGCGGATGGCTGGCCCGCGTGAGGCTGTCTGGCACGGGCTGATCCGCGCCAATTACGGCTGCACGCACTTCATCGTCGGACGCGATCACGCCGGCCCGGGCAAGAACAGCCAGGGCGAGGATTTCTATGGCCCCTATGACGCCCAGGAACTTTTCCGTGCGCATCAGCACGAAATGGGCATCGAAATGGTCGATTTCAAACACATGGTCTATGTGCAAGAGCGCGCCCAGTACGAGCCGGCCGACGAGATCGCCGACAAGGACGACGTGACGATCCTGAACATTTCAGGGACCGAATTGCGCCGCCGTCTGGCCGAAGGGCTGGAAATTCCCGAATGGTTCAGCTTTCCCGAAGTGGTCGCAGAGCTGCGTAAAACCAGACCCCCGCGCTCGAAGCAGGGCTTTACCGTGTTTTTCACCGGGTTCTCTGGGTCAGGCAAATCCACGATCGCGAACGCGCTGATGGTCAAGCTGATGGAAATGGGCGGGCGCCCTGTCACCCTGCTGGACGGCGATGTGGTGCGCAAGAACCTCAGTTCGGAACTTGGCTTTTCGAAAGAACATCGTGACCTGAACATCCAGCGCATCGGCTATGTCGCGTCCGAGATCACAAAGAACGGCGGTATCGCGATTTGCGCGCCCATCGCCCCTTATGCGTCGACCCGCCGGATCGTCCGCGAGAACGTCGAGCAATACGGCGCTTTCGTCGAAGTGCATGTCTCGACGTCGATCGAAGAATGCGAACGGCGCGACCGCAAGGGGCTCTATAAACTGGCCCGCGAAGGAAAAATCAAGGAATTCACCGGGATTTCCGACCCTTACGATGTGCCTGAAAACCCCGAGCTGCGGCTTGAGACTGAAAACGTAGATGTGGACAACTGCGCCCACCAGGTTCTGCTGAAGCTTGAGTCGATGGGACTGATCGCGGCGCAGTAAACGTTGTGGTACATGTGATCCAAACCGCCCGCAGCCATTTGGTTGCGGGCGGTTTTTTTATCGGCGCAGAGACATGCGGGTCATCAGCCCGTCTTTCAGGATCAACTGGTGATAGAGTGCCATCGCGGCGTGGCCCACCACCAGGATCACCGTTAGATTGACCAGCACCTCGTGCACTTCGCCCGCCTCTCGGATGCCCACGCCCCAAGCGGCCATGCCCGAGATCGGAATGGCGAACAGCAGGACATAGAACGCCAGATGACCGGCCCTGGCCGCCTTGGCCATGGTGGGCGATGTCGTGGGCGGCAAATCCGGCGCGCCCATGCGCAGCCGCAGGGCAACGCGGATGACCATCAGTGCCAAGATGGCAATTCCGATGGGCGGGTGAATGCTGGCGGCAAACTGGTCGGGTGTGCCGCCGTCCAGCTTGGTCCTGAGCGCACGGCCCATGCCATCTGAAACGAAATAGTTCGCCGTGAACAAGATCACGATCAACCAATGGATAAGGGTTTGCAGCGGGGAATAACGTGTCACGGTTCCGTCTCGCATTTTGTAAACAATGCGGGTGATACGCGTGGCCGGCCGGTTTCCGTCGCGACAGGTCTACATCGAACAGGGGCACGACCCAAACGCAGACAGGTCGGGCAATATGTGACAGGCCGGGGGTTTATTCGCCGCGCACTTCGCGCACCCACGCCACGATCGATGCGCGCGCTTCGTCATCCATTTCGATGGCGTTCGGTGGCGGCATGGCATTGGTCAGACCGGCGTGCAGGTAGATCTGATCGGCATGGCGCGCGACATCGCTTTCAGTTTCCAGCACGATGTTCTTGGGCGCCCAGTGCATGCCGTCCCAAGATGGCTCGCGGGCGTGACACATCGAACAGTTTCCAATGACGGTGTAGTATGCCTCTTCAAAGGTCGCGGCCGAGGCGTATTTTTCTTCATAGGGTGTCAGAGCGCGGGCTTCGGCGTTTTCGTAGCTATCGCCCCCCGGCACCGTGGACAGCCATGCGATCACGACCATCAACAAGACCGTGACGGCCCACGTCCAATGCGGTCCGCGCCCGGTTTTATGCATGGTGTTGAAGTAGTGACGGATCGTGACCCCGGTCAGGAAAATCAGGCTGGCGATGATCCAGCTATAGTGGGTGGCGAAAGCCAACGGATAGTGGTTTGCCAGCATCAGGAAGACGACCGGCAGCGTCAGGTAGTTGTTGTGTGTCGAGCGAACCTTGGCGATTTTGCCGTATTTTGCATCCGGGGTGCGCCCGGCCTTCAGGTCTTCGACGACGATGCGTTGATTGGGGATGATCTGAAAGAACACATTGGCCGTCATGATCGTCGCGGTGAAGGCGCCCAGATGCAAAAGCGCCGCACGCCCGGTAAAGACCTGATGGTAACCCCATGACATGATTACAAGGATCACAAACAGCAACAGCATCAGCAAGGTGGGGGTGTCGGACAGCCTGGATTTGCACATCGCGTCATAGGCCAGCCACCCAATGGTCAGCGAGCCAGCGGAAATCAAGATGCCCTGCCAAAGGGTCAGGTCCATCTTTGTCGGGTCCAGCAGGAACAATTCGCCGCCAACCCAGTACATGATCATCAAGAGCGCCGCGCCGGAAAGCCATGTGGTGTAGCTCTGCCATTTGTGCCACGTCAGGTGTTCGGGCATCCGGGCCGGGGCGACAAGGTATTTCACCGTGTGATAGAAACCGCCGCCGTGGACCTCCCATTCTTCGCCATGGGCGCCTTCGGGCAGAGCGTCATCGGGTTTCAACATCAGATCGAGCGCGATGAAATAAAACGACGCGCCGATCCACGCCATGGCGGCAACCACATGAAGCCAGCGGACGGAAAAGGCGATCCAGTCCCATAGAATTGCCAAGTCATACATGGCCTTACCCCCACGATTCGGATTGCCATGACTCTAGGCGAGACGGATTTGTTCTGGTATTGCCATGAAAGGCCATACAGCATCAAAAAAAACAGAACAATGTCCTACCTCGACAACATTCGGACGTTCGTACGCGTCTACGAACTGGGCAGCATGTCTGCGGCGGGGCGAGATCTGCGGATTTCCCCAGCCGTTACGTCGTCACGGATTTCGCAGTTGGAAGAGCATCTCGGCGTGAGACTGTTCCAACGCACGACCCGCAGTTTGACGCCGACCGAGCAAGGGCAGTCGTTCTACCGCGGGGCGACAGATATTCTGCAAGCTGTCGAAAGCGCCGAAGCGCAGATCGTCAATATCACCGAAAACCTCAAAGGGTCGCTGTACGTTGCCGCCCCGCTTGGGGTCGGGCGGCGTCTGATTGCGCCCCTGGTTCCCGATTTTCTGAAAGACTATCCAGACGTGAACGTAAGGCTTCGCTTGACCGACCGGAAAGTGGATTTGACGACCGAAGGCCTGGATCTGGCCTTTTTCCTTGGCAAACCCGAAGACAGCAACCTGCGCATCCGCAAGATCGCAGACGTCGAGCGTGTTTTGTGCGCGTCCCCGGACTACATCGCAAGAAAGGGCATGCCGGTTTGCGGGGACGATCTTGTGTCTGACGGGCATGAATGCCTGAGTTTGCGGTTTCCAGGCGCCACCGAATTTCAGTGGGTTCTGACGACCCCGGCAGGGCCCAAACGGTTTCGTGTCACAGGGCGTTACGAATCCGACGATGGCGACGTTCTGACGGATTGGGCGCTGGCCGGCCACGGGATCGCAATGAAGCCGGTTCTTGAGATCGCAGACCACTTGCAAACCAGGCGTCTGGTGCCGGTCGCGCGGCAAACGCCGCCCGAACCCATTCAAATGGCTTGCCTTTTCACCCACCGCCGCCGCCAGGATCCAAAGACACGCCTGTTCATGGAATTCATGATCGACAGGATTGCAGGTACCTTCAAATCCACGGCGCAGCGCCAACAGGCAGGCTAGCTGCCGCGGTAGGTCGAATAGCCGAAGGGCGATAGCAGCAGGGGGACGTGGTAGTGCGCGTCTGGATCCGACATGCCGAACCGGATTGGCACCTGATCGAGAAACAGGATGTCGCCCTGGGCCAAACCGTTGGCGCGCAGATAATCCCCGGTAAAGAAGATCAGCTCATAGGTGCCGGTCTTGAACTGGTCTGCCGGAAGGATGGGCGCATCGGTTCGCCCATCGTCATTGGTTGCAGTCTCGGCGATCTTGGCGCGCGAATTGCCACTGACACGGTACAGCGCGATCCTGATGCCTTTTGCCGGGCAGCCCCGCGCGGTGTCCAGAACATGGGTCGTCAAATAGCCAGTCATTCCAAGACCTCCTAATTCCTGTGCATTTCTAACCCGTTTGCAGGGTTCATGACAGGTCGGGTCTGTCCGAAGGCTGCTTCCTGTTTTTTTTGAAAAACAATTGGCGTCTACTGGGGTATGAATGAAGGAGCAAAAGGGAATTCACGTGTCAAGATATCCGCGAGACATGACCGGCTACGGGGGGCAGTGGCCTCGCGTGACGTGGCCGGGCGGTGCCAAGATCGCCGTTCAGATCGTGCTGAACTATGAAGAAGGCGGCGAAAACAACATCCTGCATGGCGATGCTGCATCCGAGGCGTTTTTGTCCGAAATCACCGGGGCGGTGCCTTGGCCGGGGCAACGTCACTGGAACATGGAATCCATCTATGAATATGGCAGCCGCGCCGGGTTCTGGCGGGTGCACAGCCTTTTGCAGGACATTCCGATCACGGTCTACGGGGTCGCGACCGCGCTGGCCCGCGCGCCGCTGCAACTGTCTGCAATGCAAGCCGCAGGTTGGGAAATCGCCAGCCACGGGCTGAAATGGATCGAGCACAAGGACATGAGCGCTGATGAAGAACGCGCCCAGATCCGCGAGGCGATCCGCCTGCATACCGAGGTTGTAGGGACCCCGCCGCGTGGCTGGTACACGGGGCGTTGTTCGGTCAATACCGTGGACCTGGCCGCCGAAGTCGGCGATCTGGCCTATATTGCTGACAGCTACGCCGACGATCTGCCCTATTGGGTAAAAGCGGGCGGGAAAGACCAACTGATCGTTCCCTATACGATGGACTGCAACGACATGCGGTTCGCGATTCAGGCGGGTTTCACCACGGGTGACCAGTTCGAAAGCTATCTGAAGGACAGTTTCGACATGCTGTACGCCGAAGGCGAGGCAGGGGCGCCAAAGATGCTGTCCATCGGTTTGCATTGCCGCATTGCCGGTCGTCCGGGGCGGGCCATAGCGTTGAAACGCGCACTGGATCACTTCGTGCAACATGACGGCGTCTGGTTCGCGACCCGCGAACAGATCGCCGATCATTGGGCCCGCGAACATCCACCGTTGGCAGGGCTCAGACCGTCAGAGATGGACAAAGCAACCTTTGTGTCGGAATTCGGCGGGGTTTACGAACACAGCCACTGGATCGCCGAAGGTGCGTATGAACTGGAACTGGGGCCGTCTCACGACAACGCCGCGGGCGTTCACAATGCCTTGGCGCGTGTGTTTCGATCTGCGTCAAAGGACCGACGGTTGGGCGTTCTCAACGCACACCCTGACCTGGCGGGGAAACTGGCGGCAGCGGGCCGGTTGACCAAGGAAAGTTCCGGCGAACAGGCCGGGGCCGGGCTGGACATGCTGACCGACAAAGAGCGCGAAACCTTCCAGAAACTCAACGCCGACTATGTGGCACGTCACGGGTTTCCCTTCATCATCGCGGTGAAAGACAACACCAAAGCCAGCATCCTTGAGGCCTTTCATCGGCGCATCGGCAACGACCGGGACGCCGAGTTTGCGGAGGCCTGCCGCCAGGTTGAACGGATTGCCGAGCTGCGCCTGAAAGAGAAATTCGCAACATGAGCCGGACCGTTCCCGCCGCACCGATCTCGCAAGACGCCATACGTGGGCTTGCGGAATTGATTGACGCAAGCGGGGAAGCGGACAAGATCATCAACCGGGGGTATTGCGGCCGTTTCCACGACCGCGCGTCGCTTGATATCGCTGGCGATGTCGGGATCAGCCTTTTCAAATCGGCGGCTTTCCCGATGCCGTTCACGCTAGAGATGATGGAGCGTCATCCACTCGGAAGCCAAGCATTTTTGCCAATGCAGGACGGCGAATATCTGGTGGTGCTGGCTGGGGACAACAATGGGGTTCCGGACCGGCCGCGTGGCTTTATCGCAGGCTCCGGACAGGGCGTGAACATCGGTCGCAACGTCTGGCACGGGGTGCTGTGCCCCTTGTCGGGCCCCGGTCTTTTCGCGGTCGTTGACCGTGTCAATGACAGTCCGAACCTGGAAGAGCATTGGTTCGACGAACCATACGTCATCGTAAGATAAACTTTTAACAAGCGCCGGATAGTGAACCAGCGCACGCATCACTAGGGAAGGACAGACGCCATGTCGGATGCATCCATCGGAACGCCGGAGCAGCTGCGCGATCCAAATTACACCCCGCCAATGGCCAAGGCGGTTCCGCTTGGGATCCAACACGTGTTGGCGATGTTCGTATCGAACGTTACCCCGGCGATCATTGTGTGCGGGGCAGCGGGTTTCGGCTTTGGTTCGAACAGCCCTGACTTTCCACAGATGATCTACATGATCCAGATGTCGATGTTCTTTGCTGGCGTAGCCACATTGTTCCAGTCGATCGGCATCGGCCCGTTGGGCGCACGTCTGCCGATCGTGCAGGGCACCAGCTTTGCGTTTATCCCGATCATGATCCCTCTGGTCGCCGGCAAAGGGGTGGACGCCATTGCCGTTCTGATGGGCGGCGTTGTCGTGGGCGGCCTGTTCCACGCCTTTCTGGGGCTCTTCATCGGGAAGTTGCGCTTTGCCCTGCCACCGCTGGTTACCGGGCTTGTGGTCACGATGATCGGCCTGGCGCTTGTCAAGGTCGGCATCCAGTATGCCGCTGGCGGTGTGCCAGCAATCGGCACCGAAGAATATGGCTCTGGTCTGAACTGGTTCATGGCCGGAACGGTGATCGTTGTTACCCTTGGGCTGAGTTTCTTTGCCCGCGGGATGCTATCGGTTTCGGCGGTTCTGATCGGTTTGGTGGTCGGCTATATCGTCGCTTTTGCTCTGGGCCAGGTCAGCCTTGAAAGCGTGAGCCGTGCGGCGCCCTTTGCCCTGCCGAACCCGCTGCATTTTGGTATCGAATTCTCGGTCGCGGCGATCATCGGTTTCTGTGCGATGGCCTTTGTCTCCGCCGTTGAAACCGTTGGCGACGTTTCGGCGATCACCAAAGGTGGCGCCGGGCGCGAGGCGACGGACAAGGAAATTCAGGGGGCGACCTTTGCCGATGGTCTGGGCACGGCAGTTTCGGGCCTGTTCGGTGC
Organism: Aliiroseovarius sp. PTFE2010; assembly: GCF_049943335.1. Lineage (NCBI taxonomy): Bacteria > Pseudomonadati > Pseudomonadota > Alphaproteobacteria > Rhodobacterales > Paracoccaceae > Aliiroseovarius > Aliiroseovarius sp. PTFE2010. Next base: position 193,965 of record NZ_JBNFVY010000002.1, on the reverse strand, counting down.
GCTGCCCAATACGTCGTTCTCACAAAACGTGGGCCTTATCGCAATGACCGGTGTCATGAGCCGCATGGTCGTGACCCTTGGCGCGCTCTTCCTGATCATTTGCGGCCTTATCCCGAAAATCGGTGCTGTGATCTCATCCATCCCGATCGAGGTGCTGGGCGGCGGGGTGATCGTGATGTTTGGCATGGTCGTTGCCGCCGGCATTTCGATGCTGTCGGACGTGAACTGGAATCGCCGCAACATGGTGATCTTCGCGATTGCGCTGTCGCTGGGTCTGGGGCTGCAGCTTGAGCCGAATGCGCTTCAGTACCTGCCGGGAACTTTGAAAGTTCTGGCCACGTCGGGCATCCTGACAGCGGCTCTCATCGCGATCATTCTGAACCTGCTCTTGCCCGAAGATCTTCCGGGTGGCGGCGCCGAAGACGCCTTGGCCGGCATGGTTGTGCATCCCCCAAAGGATGAGCACGTTTGACGATCATCTGCTGACGCGCCAAGCGTCTATCGCGAACATAACGCAGAGCGGCGCATTGCTTGCGCCGCTTTGTATTTTTTGGCCCCTGCATCGCGGCCGCTGGTCGCGGCGTTGTGGCCGGTGCCAACGTATCGACGCTGGTCCACGCGGACATTGCGCCAACCTTTGAACTGGCTTTGATGATCGGTCGCAGCGTTACTTGGCCGAAACCTTGATGCGCGGGTGCTGCGGTCAGGCTGTTGCACCGGGCCGCAGTGCCATATGCCGGTTGACGTCCTTGTAAAGAAGATAGCGGAACCGGCCCGGCCCGCCTGCATAGCAGGCCTGCGGGCAGAAGGCGCGCAACCACATGTAATCGCCTGCCTCGACCTCGACCCAGTCGGTGTTCAGACGGTAAACCGCCTTGCCTTCCAGAACGTAAAGCCCGTGTTCCATCACATGGGTTTCCATGAAGGGGATGACAGCGCCGGGTTCGAAGGTAACGACGTTCACATGCATGTCATGCCGCAGATCGGCCGGATCGACGAAGCGGGTGGTGGCCCACTTGCCATCGGTGCCAGGCATCGGTGTTGGCGCGATGTCGTTTTCATTCAGCACAAGAACGTCCGGCGTGTCCAAGCCCTCTACCGCCTCGTAGGTCTTGCGTATCCAGTGGAAGCGAAAAACCTCATCGGCGCGATTGCGCAGGACCCAGCCGCTTGAGGGCGGCAGGTATGCGTATCCGCCGGGGGTCATTTCGTGCGTCTGTCCGTTTACTTGCAGCGTGGCGGTCCCTTCGACGACGAACAGAACCCCTTCGGCCCCCGGATCGGTTTCCGCACGATCCGACCCACCGCCCGGCTGCACTTCCATGATGTATTGCGAAAAGGTCTCGGCAAAACCGCTGAGTGGCCGCGCCAGCACCCAGAGCCGGGTATCGTCCCAAAACGGCAGGAAGCTGGTGACGATGTCACGCATCGTGCCTTTCGGGATAACCGCATAGGCATCCGTAAAGACGGCGCGATCAGTGGCAAGCTGCTTCTGATCCGGATGGCCCCCGTGCGGCGCGAAATACTTGGTGCTCATGGATGCTCCTGACGGCGACGTGCGATTTGGTTGGAATATGCGCTTCGATCCCGTGCGCAACCACCCGCAAAGACGCAACAGCTCTCTTCGGGAAGTTTTGAAAATCAGCGTTATACGCGCAAGGTTATCGCCACAAGCGGCGCGTATCGCCCAAACCGTTTCGTGGTTGTTCAGCCCGCCATTTTGGCTTTCAATTCCAACCGCCGGGCATGCAGGACAGGTTCCGTATAACCCGACGGTTGGGCGCATCCTTCGAAAACCAGGTCGCATGCGGCCTGGTATGCGATCCCGTCAAAACCGGGTGCCATCGGCGTGTATTGCGGATCATCTGCATTCTGACGATCCACGACCCGGGCCATCTGCTGCATCACTTCTGACACCTGTTGGCGATCCACGACCCCATGATGCAGCCAGTTTGCTATGTGCTGCGCCGAGATCCGGCAGGTCGCGCGGTCCTCCATCAGGCCCACATCGTTGATGTCCGGCACCTTGGAACACCCCACGCCCTGATCAATCCAGCGCACCACGTACCCCAAAATGCCTTGGGCGTTGTTTTCAACCTCATGGCGGATTTGTTCGGGTGTCCACTGGCGGTAGGCTGCAAGTGGTATGTCCAGCAGAGCATCGACATAAGCGCGGCGCCCACCCTTGGCCAGCGCCGCTTGCACTGCCATCACGTCCACCTTGTGATAATGCGTGGCGTGCAACGTGGCAGCCGTGGGGTTGGGCACCCAGGCACAATTGGCGCCGGCGCGCGGATGTTCGATCTTTTGCTCGAGCATCGCTGCCATTTCGTCGGGAACCGTCCACATGCCTTTGCCGATCTGCGCCTTGCCCGACAGGCCGCATTCCAGACCGATATCGACGTTCTGGTCCTCATAGGCGGTGATCCATCCCTTGCGCTTGATGAAGTCCTTGCGACTGAATGGCCCGGCCTCCATCGAGGTGTGGATCTCGTCCCCGGTCCGATCAAGAAAGCCGGTGTTGATAAAGAAAACCCGATGCTTGGCCGCCCGGATGCATTCCTTGAGATTCACGCTTGTGCGGCGCTCTTCGTCCATGATGCCCAGTTTCACGGTATGGCGCGGCAGGTTGAGTGCATCTTCGACGGCGCCGAACACCTTGTTCGCAAACGCGACTTCTTCGGGGCCGTGCATCTTGGGTTTCACGACATAGACCGACCCGTAGAGCGAATTGCGCGCACCGTCGGTCTTGATCAGATCGTGCATGGCGATCACCACAGTGATCATCGCGTCCAACAGGCCTTCGAATACCTCATTGCCATTGCGGTCCAGAACCGCCGGGGTCGTCATTAGGTGGCCCACATTGCGCACCAGCAATAGCGCCCGCCCCTTGAGCGAGAGTGATCCGCCACCGGGCGCAGTGAATGGGCGGTCGCCGTGAAGGCGGCGCGTCATCGTCTTGCCGCCCTTGTCGAAGGTTTCTTCAAGATCGCCGCGCATCAGCCCAAGCCAGTTGCGGTAGGCCACAACCTTGTCTTGTGTATCCACGCAGGCGACGGAATCTTCCAGATCGATGATCGCGGACATCGCCGATTCAAGCACAACATCCGCCAACCCCGATGGCGATTTCGCCCCGATCGGGTGCGTGGCATCAAAGACCAGTTCGACATGCAGACCATGGTTGCAGAGCAAAACGGACTGGGGGGATTGCGGATCGCCCTTGTAGCCAGCGAAAGCACCCGGGGACTTGAGAGGTGAGCCATCCACAAGCAGTTGACCCCCGGACACGGCATATTGCGATGCTTTGGCGTGGCTGGTTGTCTCGATCGGGAAAATTTCGTCGAGAAACACCGCAGACCGCGCCACCACCCGTGCGCCGCGCCCGTCATCGAATGCTCTGCCCTGTGGCGGCGGCCCCATTGCGTCGGTACCATAAAGGCAATCGTAAAAGCTGCCCCATCGCGCGTTGGCCGCATTCAGGACAAAGCGTGCATTGTCGGACGGCACCACCAGCTGCGGGCCGGGAACCGATGCAATCTCGGGGTCGGTGTTTTCCGTTTCGATCACGAAATCCGGACCCTCTGGCACGATATAACCGATCCCTTCCAAAAAGGCCTTGTAGCCGTTCGGATCGTGCGGCCCTTGGCGATTGGCAATGTGCCAAGCGTCGATCTGGGCCTGAAGATCGTCGCGTTTTTGCAAAAGGGCCCGGTTGAGCGGCGTGAACTCGTGAACGATATCGGACAGTGCGCCCCAGAATTGATCGGCCGAGATGTCCAAACCTGCCAGGGCTTCGTCCTCGACAAACCGGCGCAATTGCGGATCAACGGTCAATTGACCTTTGGAATTCGAGGCGCGGCCTGTGCTTGGGTTTGGCATGACGGCTTCCTTTTGCAGCGTTGCTGGATCGGTCGGGTACGGGTGGACACGGAATTGGGCGTTCATGGCGTTTCTAGCAGATACGGCGCGCAAAACTGTTTCAAAAAACAAGATACACCTTCAAGGGTGTGCGAATACTGTCAGGTCTGGGCGAACCTTCCGCCGTGTGTCGTGCGGCGGCTATGGATTGGCGCTGAGGGCAGGCGCCCACGCTGGGCCGCGTTGCGTGCCGGCCAGATCATCTTGGCCGCGCGCGAACCGAATATTTGTTTTCATCCTAACCGGGCCTCGCCGGGTCAACAAAACCGCGATTTGCGAGGCGTGGCGCAGTTGCGCTGCACCCCTCGGGCGGCTTCGGTTTCACCTGCGCGCAACAAAAATGGGCCGGGCGGGAAACCCGAATGAGCTGCGAAGCCGACACGCGCTGACCTTGGAAAAGCCCGGCGCGGATAAATGGCATCGGGCAACCGCAAGGGCTGAATGACAGGGCGCGGTCAGCCAGCGCAGGGCGGATCTGACGGCCCCTAGTTGGTGCGTGCGTGCCGCCGACGCACCGTCGAAGGGCGGCCCGGGATCGACAACGCGGCATCCTCACGTGGCATCCGGCTGACGATCTTGCCGTTCGAAATCACGGCAAGGCGCGCTGGACGCAGGCGTAGCGCTTCGATCGGGGTGGCGGCGTCCAGCACGACCAGCGATGCGCGTTTGCCCGGCGCAATGCCATAATCGCGAAGCCCCAGGATACGGGCATTGTGATGGGTTACCATGTCGAAACAGCGCGCCATTTCCTCGGGGCTGGTCATTTGCGCCACATGCAGGCCCATGAAAGCCACGTCGAGCATATCCGCCGTGCCCAGCGAATACCACGGATCCAGCACGCAATCCTGCCCCCAGCCCACGGTGATGCCGTGGGCCTGCATTTCCTTGACGCGCGTCAGGCCGCGCCGTTTGGGATAGCTGTCGTGCCGCCCTTGCAAGGTGATATTGATCAACGGATTGGGGATGGCCGCGACCCCGGCTTCGGCCATCAGGGGCAAGAGTTTCGAGACATAGTAGTTGTCCATCGAATGCATCGACGTCAGATGACTGCCCGCGACCCGGCCCTGCAGGCCCAGTCGCTGCGCTTCGAATGCCAGGGTTTCGATGTGACGGCTGAGCGGGTCGTCGGTTTCATCGCAATGCAGATCAACCATCAGCCCGCGCGCGGCCGCAAGTTCACACTGTTCGCGGATCGATGCCGCCCCATCGGCCATAGTGCGTTCGAAGTGCGGAATTCCCCCCACCACGTCAACGCCCATGTCGAGCGCGCGGATCGTGTTGTCGCGCGCGGTCGGGTCGCGGTAGAAACCGTCTTGTGGAAAGGCCACCAGTTGCAGGTCGAGATAGTCGCGGACACGATCGCGTACCTCGAGCATCGCTTCGACGCCCAACAGTCGGTCGTCGCAGGTGTCCACGTGACTGCGGATGGCAAGCAGACCCTGACTGACAGCCCAATCGCAATAGGTCAGGGCGCGTTCGACCATTTCGTCCTTGGTGACGATCTGCTTGAGTTCCCCCCACAGCCCGATGCCTTCCAGCAGCGTGCCCGATGCGTTGATGCGTGGCAGCCCGTAAGAAAGCGTCGCATCGAGATGGAAATGCGGATCGACGAAGGGCGGGCTTACCAGATCGCCCGACGCCTCGATGACCTCGGCGGCTTGGGCGCCGGACAGGTCTTCGAGAGCTGTGATCGTTTCGCCCTTGATCCCGATATCGGCGCTGCGCCCATCGGGCAACGTGCCGCCTTTGACGATGAGATCGAACATCAGCGTTCTCCTTTATTGAATGGCACCATCAGCGCTGCGGGCACCTCGGCCCGGCGCGACATGACGATGAGCGCCAGAATAGACAGGATATAGGGCATCATCAGAAAGACCTGATAGGGAATATCGGCGCCAAGCGGCGTCTGCTGCACCCGGATCTGAAGTGCGTCGAAAGCGGCAAACAGGATCGCGCCCAACAGCGCCTTGCCGGGTTTCCATGCGCCAAATACCACGAGCGCGATGCAGATCCAGCCGCGCCCGTTGACCATTTCAAAGAAGAAGCTGTCGAAGGCCGACATGGTCAGAAATGCGCCGCCCACGGCCATCAGCCCGCTGCCCACGATCACCGCGCCCATCCGGATTCCGGTAACCGAAAGACCCTGCGCCGCGACAGCCGATGGGTTTTCGCCGGCTGCCCGCAGCGCAAGACCAAGCGGCGTACGATAGAGCACCACCGCCACCACACCCACCAGAATGAACGCCAGATAGGTCAGAGGTGTCTGCGCGAAAAGCGCCGGGCCGATCAGCGGAATATCGGACAGAAGCGGGACTTCAAATGGTTGGAACGCATCGATCTTGGGCGGGCTGGTCACCTCGGGCAGGGCGACGCGATATGAATAATAGGTCAAAGATGTCGCCAGCAGCGTGACGCCAAGGCCCACCACGTGCTGCGACAGGCCGAACGGCACGGTCAAAAGGCTGTGGATCAACCCGAACAGCATTCCCACCGCCATGGCAACCGCCACCCCCGCCCACAGGCCGGTGCCGGAATAGACCGCCATCCATCCCGCAAAGGCCCCGGCGACCATGATGCCCTCAATCCCCAGGTTCAGAACGCCGGCGCGTTCGCAGATCAGCTCGCCCAGGGTCGCAAAGATCAGCGGGCTGGCGATGCGGATCGCGGCGGTCCAGAAACTGGCTGAAAGCAGGATTTCAAGGATGTCCATGGGCTATTCCCTCACCACGCGGAACCGGGTCAGCAGGATCGCCAGAACCATCAGCAGAAGTGCGCTCGCCAGCATGATGTCGGCAAGATAGCTGGGCACTTCGACCGCGCGGCTCATGCTGTCGGCGCCGACAAAGATACCCGCCACGAACAACGCCGCAGCCACCACGGCCAGCGGATTGAGAAGCGCCAGCATCGCCACGGTAATGCCGGTGTAGCCATAGCCCGGGCTAAGATCGAGCGTCAGGCTGCCTTTCAGCCCGGCTACTTCGGAAAAACCCGCAAGCGCCGCAAGCCCGCCGGACAGCAGCGCCGTCTTGATCAACACGCGGTTGACCGGAATCCCGGCAAAGTCCGCAGCCGCGCGGTTGAGGCCCACGGCGCGCATTTCGTAGCCCAGCGTTGTGCGCCGTTCGATCACCCACACGACGACCGCGGCAAACAAGGCCAGCGCGAAGCCCCAGTGCAGGCGCAGCCCTTCGAAGATGCGGGGCAGGCGTGCTTCGGGCACAAGACGTGCCGATTTGGGCCATCCCATGCCCATCGGATCCTTCAGCGGTCCTTCCAGCAACAACGAGATGAACAGCAGGAAAATAAAGTTGAACAACAGGGTTGTTACCACTTCGTCGACACCGAAACGCACCTTGAGAAGGGCCGGCACCAAAAGCACCAGCGCACCCGCAAGCATCGATGCGACCACCAGCGCGGGTAGCAGCGCGACGGCCCCCCACTGCAACATGCCGGTGCCCAGAACCACGGTCATGAGCGCGCCGGCATAAAGCTGCGCTTCGGCCCCGATGTTCCACAGACGCGCCCGGAAGGCGACGGCCACGGCAAGCCCGGTAAAGATAAGTGGCGTGGCCCGGTTGAGCGTTTCAAGAAGGGCGAATTTTGTCCCGAACGCCCCTTTCAGGATCAGGCCAAGCACCGAAAACGGATTGGCCCCTGCAATCATGGCCAACAGCGAAGCGATCACCACGGTGGATCCGATGGCGATCACAGGCGGCAATGTCGTGCGGCAGAGTGTGGGGTTGGCCACCGGTTCAAGACGCATGAGCGGCTTCCTCTTCAAACCCTTGCCCGGCCATCCAGCCCCCTATTTCGGCCGGCGTCATCGTTCCACGTGCAAATCCCGGCGACAGGCGCCCTTCGCAAATGACGTGGATCACGTCTGACAGGGCCATGATCTCATCTAGGTCCTCTGATATCAGCAGCACTGCCGCGCCCCGGTCGCGGGCGGCCAGAAGTTGCGAATGCACGTAGTTGACCGCACCGATGTCCAGGCCGCGCACCGGCTGGTTGGCTAGAATGATGCGCGGATTTGCCTCTAGTACGCGACCGAGGATCAGTTTTTGCATGTTCCCGCCCGACAACAGCCTGATTGGCGTGCCCGGTCCGGGGCAGCGCACGTCATAGGTTTCGATGATCTCGCGCGCGAACGCTTCGGCCTGGGGCCAGTTCATCACGCCTGACCGACTGTAGGGTTGCCGGCCATAGGATTCCAGGATCGCGTTTTCTGTGAGGTCAAATTCAGCGATGGTGCCGGTCTTGTGCCGGTCTTCGGGGATGCGGGCGATACCCGATTGGACCGCCGCGCGGGGGGACCAGTTTTCAAGCTGCGCGCCATCCAGTTCCAGCCGGCCCGATGCTGGCCCGATCAGCCCGCCGATCAGTTCGGCCAGCGCGCCTTGTCCGTTGCCCGAAACCCCCGCAAGCCCCACGATCTGCCCTGCGTGCAGCGCCAGTGAAACCTTGCTCAGCCCCGGTGCGTTGCCGCGCGGCGGGGTCGTGACCTGGCGTAGGTGCAAAAGCACGTCACCTGGGTGTCCGGGCGCTACCTTGGGCGCCGATACGTCGGCCCCGACCATAAGCGCGGCCAGCGTTTCCTTGTTCACATCCGCGATGGGCCGTTCGGCGACCAGACGGCCGTGCCGCAGGATCAGGACGCGGTCGGAAATCGCCATGACCTCGTGCAACTTGTGCGAGATGAACACCACCGACAGGCCAAGCTTGATCGCCTTGCGCAGGGTCGCGAACAGTTCTTCGGTTTCCTGCGGGGTCAGCACGGCGGTCGGTTCGTCCAAGATCAGAATGCGGGCATCGCGGTACAGCGCCTTGAGGATTTCGACCCGCTGACGTTCGCCAACCGTCAGGCTGCTGACCTTGGCATCGGGATCAACCTTCAGGCCGAAATCACGGGCCAGCTTGCCGAGTTTTGATCGCGCCGCCGCCCGGTCAAGTCGCAGTGACAAGAGCGGTTGGGTGCCAAGAATGACGTTTTCCAGAACGCTCATGTTGTCGGCCAGCGTGAAATGCTGGTGCACCATGCCAACCCCGGCATCCAGCGCGGCGCGCGGGTTGCCGGGCGGCAAAAGCTGGCCGAAGACTTCGACGGTGCCCTCGTCGGCCGTGTACTGGCCGAAAAGGATGTTCATCAGCGTGGTCTTGCCCGCGCCGTTTTCGCCCAAAAGGGCAATCACCTCGCCTTTACGCAGCGACAGGCTGACCGCGTCATTCGCGACCAGCTTGCCGAAACGCTTGGTAATGGAATCGAGGCGCAAGACAACCTGCGCCGACTCTGCAATCGACATTTACGAGGACTTGGGTTCTTCGTCGTTGATTTCGACCACGAACTCTCCGGACGTGATCTGGTCGGTACGCTGCTTGACGAGATCCAGCGCCGCTTGTGGCACCTTGCCTTCGAACGTGCCGAGCGGGGCCAGTGACGCGCCGCCTTCCTTCATGAAGGAATAAAGACCGTAATCGGCTGCGGTGAATGTGCCGGCGTTCACTTCGGCGATGGCCTTGTCCAGTGTGGGTTCGAAGTGCCAGATCGCCGAGGCGACGACGGTGCCCGGGTAATCGGCCTGGGTGTCGATTACGTTGCCGATGGCAAGGATGCCCTTTTCCTGCGCCGCGTCTGACACACCGAACCGTTCCGCATAGAGCATATCGGCGCCGTTTTCGATCATTGCAAACGCTGTTTCCTTGGCCTTGGGCGGATCGAACCAGCTGCCGATGAAACTGACCTGGAATGTGGTGTCAGGGTTCATCTCGCGTGCGCCGGCCATAAAGGCGTGCATCAAGCGATTGACCTCGGGGATCGGAAAACCGCCGACCATGCCGATATTGCCGGTTTCCGTCATCGCGCCCGCGATGATACCGGACAGATATGACGCATCCTGGATGTAGTTGTCGAATACGGCAAAGTTGGCCAGCGAGTCGTCCGGCTTGAAGCTGGACCCCATCAGGAAAGCGATGTCGGGGTATTCGGCGGCCACCTCACGGGCCTCTTGCTCGACGGCGAAAACCTCGCCCAAGATCAACTGAAAACCCTGCTCGGCATATTCGCGCATGACGCGGGCGTAGTCGGTATTCGATACATTTTCGGAAAACACATAGTCGATGTCGCCGCGCTCTTTGGCGATGCTGGCGGCCTTGTGAATGCGGCTGACCCATTGTTGTTCAACGGGCACGGTGTAGATGCCCGCAACCTTGAGCGGCTCGGCCGCCTTCAAAGCCCCCGGCACGCCCGCCGCCACGACAAGGGCAATGCCCGCAGTGGTGCTGAGAAACTTCCGGCGGGAAAGGCCGATCACCCTGGTTTTTCTTGTGTGCGTCATGAAACTGATCCCCCTGATTTGCGAGGCATGCCTCGATTGTTTGACCAAATGGCAAAAGAATTCGGATAGTTTCCAGTAGAAGGCAGCGCCATGCGCCGAGTCCAGAACCAAGGGATGACAAACTGTGCAGAACACCGGCGTTTGCCTGAAAAACAGGCGTGCAGGGGGCGGGGGATGGTACAGCATGGCCAGAAAACGGAACTGATTTGTCCTGGCGTTCTTTGTCCTCGCGTTCGTCGGATCGACCTGGCCTGGCTTTCCAAAGCTCTGTCGTTGCGCGCGCCGGATCAGCCCGGGCCGCTGGTTTGTGAATAGTTGCGCCGATCAAGCGGTATCGGCGGGCCAGTGTCATCTGAGGGCCAGTGTCGAAAATCCGCCGCCAAGGTGTTCGTACAAACGCTGGTGGCTCGAACTTCTGGCCAATGCGATGCAGACCGCTTTCGTGTGAAATTCGGGCATGAGCGATGGCGCCATCGCTGGTCTCGGAAATGGGCATTTGCCAAGCCAAAGCAGCGGAATACCTCTGCGTCAGATCCAATTCGCGATATGATCCTTGTCAATGCATGCGAGGCGTGATCGCTTTAGTGAAAGCTCTCAAGTTGCGATGCAGAGGTCCAAAATGGACACCCAAACAAAACAAACAGTGCATTCTGGAAAAGACGTTGAGATCGCCCAACACTTCGGGGTCGACCCCAAGGTCGGTCTTAGTGAATCCGAAATCGCGGCACGGCGCCAGAAATATGGTGTCAACAGCCTTCGACGTCACGCGACGCAGAGTCCGCTGTCCATCCTGCTTCACCAGTTCAAAGGTGTCATTGTCTGGTTGCTGGGCGCGGCGGCAGGATTGTCGCTGTATTTGGGTGACCTGGTCGAAGCTGCAGCGATCGGCGTCGTGCTGCTGATCAATGGGGCCATCGGTTTCATCACCGAATTGCGCGCGGCGCGGTCCATGGAAGCGCTCCACAAAATCGCTCAGGTCAAGACGCGGGTGCGCCGCGATGGGCAGGATCGCATGGTCGATGCGCAGGATCTCGTGCCGGGCGATATCGTGCTGCTCGAGGCGGGCGATATCGTGACGGCGGACATGCGCTTGCTGACGGCTTCGGGCCTGCATGTCGACGAATCCGTCCTGACTGGCGAATCGATGCCTGTGGCCAAGCAGACCGAAGAACTGCCCGAAGATACCGTGATCGCGGAACGCGCGAACATGGCGTTCAAAGGGTCGTCAGTGTCCCAAGGCAGCGCCGAAGCGGTTGTCACGGGGACCGGCATGGCAACAGAGTTGGGCCGGATCAGCGATCTGACCCGGACTGCCGAAGCGGAAAGCTCACCGCTCGAGCGCCGTCTGGATCGGCTTGGGCACAAGCTGGTCTGGCTGACCCTTGGGCTGACCTTGTTCATCATCGCCCTGGGCGTCTGGCGCGGATATCCGATCGCGCAGATGGTCGAGACCGGCGTCGCATTGGCCGTGGCAGCAGTGCCCGAGGGCCTGCCGGTCGTGGCGACGCTATGTCTTGCGCGGGGAATGTGGCGGATGGCGCAACGCAATGCGCTGGTGGCCCGTCTGTCGGCGGTCGAAACGCTGGGGGCGACAACGATCATCCTGACCGACAAGACCGGCACGTTAACGGAAAACCGGATGACGGCTGTCGGCATGCTCTTGTCTTCGGGCGATGTAGAGATCGATACGCAGGACCACAGGTTCGTGATGGATGGGGCGGCCATCGCCCTTTCGGACCAACCGGGTCTGGCCGAGGCGGTCAAGGCTGGGGCGATGTGCAACACGGCCAGCCTTGGTAATGGCGATCAACGCGCAGGTGATCCGATGGAACTGGCGCTCCTTGATTTGGCTCAGGCCGCCGGGCATCCGCGCGAAGAGATCCTGCAAGACAAACCCATATGTGCCCAACACGCCTTTGATCCGGACGCCAAGATGATGGCAACGGTCCACGACGGGCCCGATGGCATCGTTTTTGCCGTCAAAGGCGCGCCAGAGGAAGTTCTGGCATCCTGCGACCGGGTGCTGACAGAGGGCGGCGTCGTTTCGCTGGATGCGAGCATGCGCGAGGATTGGAGCGAACGTGCGCGCGCGGCGGCCGGCAGAGGGCTGAGACTGTTGGGGGTGGCAAGCAAAACAACAGATGATCCGGCGGCCGAACCCTACGAAGGGCTGATCCTGTTGGGCATGGTCTGTCTTTCCGATCCGATCCGCGCCGATGTGCCAGAGGCGATTGCCGCCAGCCGCCGCGCGGGTGTGCGGGTCGTGATGATGACGGGCGATCACGCCCAGACCGCCGCCGAAATTGCCCGGCAGGCGGGTCTGGCGGGTGAAACGATGAACGTGCTGACGGGCGCAGACATCCGCGAGATGGACCTCGACAATCCCACCGAGGCGGATCGGGCACGCATCATTGACACCGATGTCTTTGCCCGCGTCGCCCCGGCGGACAAGCTGAAAATCGTGACGCTTTATCAAAAGAGCGGCCAGATCGTCGCGATGACAGGGGACGGTGTGAACGATGCCCCTGCGCTGAAAAAGGCAGATATCGGCATCGCGATGGGCAAGCGCGGCACGCAGGTCGCGCGTGAAGCCGCCGAGGTCGTTTTGAACGACGATGCCTTCAGCACCATCATTGCCGCGATGCGCCAGGGGCGTGTGATCTTTGCCAATATCCGGAAGTTCGTGGTTTACCTGATGTCGTGCAACGTCAGCGAAGTGATGGTCGTGGGCGTTGCCGTGGGCGCCGGGCTGCCGACGCCACTTTTGCCGCTGCAAATCCTGTTCCTCAACCTGGTCACGGACGTCTTTCCGGCCTTTGCGTTGGGACTTGGCACGGGCGATGACACCGTCATGGACCGCCCGCCACGCGACCCGGCCGAGCCTATCGTCGACAATCGCCGCTGGGCGTATATTGCCCTTCTGGGGGCTGCGATCACCGTCGCGACCCTTGCCGCCTTTGTGCTTGCGCTGGAATGGCTGAACCTGGCCGTGCCCCAGGCGATCACGGTGGCCTTCCTTACACTGGCGTTGGCGCAGGTCTGGAATGTCTTCAACATGCGCACGCCTGGTTCGGGCTTCTGGTCCAACGAGGTTACGCGCAATATCTGGGTTTGGGGGGCCATTGCGCTGTGTCTGGGCATGATTGGCATCGCCCTCTGGCTGCCGGTCATGTCCGACGTCCTGAGCTTGCCTGACCCGGGCTGGAACGGGTTGGCGCTGGCCTTTGGGTTCAGCGCGCTGCAACTGGTGTTGGGGCAAATCGTGCTGTGGCTGGCCCCGCCGGAACGCGCTGTTCAGCATGATGCGTCGGCGCATTCGCCGGACGCGCGCAGGGAGCAGGCGGCATGATACATCAGAACATGCACCTCTGGCGTGCCAACGGACATTGATCCAAGCGCATATGCACGGGGCGTGCAGTCATCGCGGCCGACAATACCGCTCTTGACGAATTCGGCTGTGACGGGGCCTTGGGTGGTGTAAGTGCTAAGCGGATTATTCGCGGAAAAGCCGTGGCAGAGTCCCTGGTCGGCGGCCCACAGTGCGCAAATAAGCAATCGATGTGATCGGCGCCTGGCAAAGCGATTGCGCTAACCCTTTAGGGGGAAATGTCTCATGCGGTGGTCGGATAGGGCCGCAGAGTTGAGATACCTTCAAGGCCCTGAACGGGGCCAACACCGCCAACGACGATGTTCCTTAAACAGGCGTGGCAGGCATCTGTCCGCAACTTTTCCGGGTCAGCGCGACTGAAGATCGTGGGAGCGTGCCAAAACGTTTCGGTGTTTCGGACGAGTGTTTTTCAGCAAAGCAAGGTGAATGAACAGCTTGCTCACAGCTCAAATCGTTGCCCATCCAATTGAAACAGTCGTTTGCATTCGCTGGCGCAGTGCCGTCGCAATGTGTCAGGCGATTTGTGCTGGGGAAAATTGTGCAGAGAAAAAAGTGGCAGCCCGTAGGGGAATCGAACCCCTCTTTCCAGGTTGAAAACCTGGCGTCCTAACCGATAGACGAACGGGCCACTCTTGGTGTGGGGCGCTGAATACGCAAAGGCGGGGGCGCTGGCAAGAGGTAAAACGACCGAAAAACGCGCGTCATTCAAAAAATCTTGGCCAGCGTTCATAATGTCGACCTATGTGCACGGCGCGGCGTCCTCAAGGCGCATCTGGGGGGTCAAACGGCCATTCCAAACGTTGTTTTCCAACCGGCCGGCAAGATGAAAACGTTTTCCGCCGTGTGCATCCAGATTTGGCCCAAGCTGGCTGTCGAACGCCCCAAAGGAAATCGCCTCTAGCGCGTGTCCCATGCCATCAGAGAACCGGATTTTCAGGTGGTTGGCCCCGACCCGTTTCGCAAAGTCGATCTTCACGTCAGGAAAGACGAATCTGGGGGCAGGGGCCGAAGCCCCATAGGGCCCTGCCTTTTCCAGCTGATCGATCATTTCGACAGTTGCAGCGCCGGGCATCATCAGACCGGTCAACTTGAGGTCAGCGGGACCTGCGTCACCTGCACCCTGCTTTGCCAGCAGGTCGGACAGGCGGTCCATCGCGGGTTCGAGTTGATCGCGCATGACGGTCAGGCCAGCCGCCATCTTGTGGCCCCCCCCTTTGACCAACAGCCCCTCGGCGGCCAAACGTTGAATGCAGGCGCCCAGATCGACGCCCGGGATGGACCGCCCCGATCCCTTGCCTTCAGCGCCATCAAACCCGATCACGATCGCGGGTCGGTTTGTGGCCTCTTTCAGACGGGACGCGACGATACCGACAACACCGGGATGCCATCCTTCGGATGCGGCCCATACCAGCGGTTTGTCCAGACCGCGGGCCTCGGCCTGCTCCATCGCGGCGTCGCGGACCGCAGCTTCGATTTCGCGTCGTTCGCCGTTCAGCGCGTCCAGCCGTTCGGCAAGGCGCTGCGCCTCACGCGGATCATCGGTTGCCAACAACCGTGCGCCCAGATCCGCCTGTCCGATGCGTCCCCCGGCATTGATCCGCGGCCCCAGCAGGAACCCCAAATGATAAGACGTGGGCGCAGTGTCCATGCGCGCCACATCGCACAGTGCTGTCAGCCCAGGGCGTTCGCGCCGCGCCATCACGCTCAGCCCGGTGCGCACAAAGGCCCGGTTCACACCGATCAGCGGGGCAACATCGGCCACGGTCGCCAGCGCCACAAGGTCCAGCAAGCACATCAGATCAGGTGTATTGCGGGTCCCGCGCAGGCGACGGGTCACTTCGACCAAAAGTAAAAAGACCACAGCGGCGGCGCACAGATGGGCCAAATCGCCGGTTTCGTCCTGCCGGTTCGGATTGACCACGGCAACGCAAGAGGGCAGCGTTTCACCGCCCAGATGGTGGTCCAGAACGATGACATCCGCGCCGCGTGCGGCAGCAATCGCATCATGGCTCAGCGTGCCGCAATCGACGCAAATGATCAGATCGTGCGCGCGGGCAAGATCGGACATCGCAGCGTCGTTCGGTCCATAGCCTTCGTCGATCCGATCGGGAATATACAGTGTGCTGGCCAGGCCCATATCGCGCAGCCAGGTGATCAATAGGGCGGCAGAGGCGCCGCCGTCGACGTCGTAGTCGGCAAAGATCGCGATGCGCTCTTTCCGTTCAATTGCGGAAATGAACCGCACAGCCACCGCGCTCATGTCGCGCAGTACCATCGGATCGGGCAGCAGGGCCCGCAGCGTTGGGGCCAGATAAGTGTCGGCTTCATCCGCGCCGATGCCGCGTGCGGCCAGAATTCGGGCGATTGGCCCCGGCAGCCCGGTTTTCTGTTCCAGCGCTTCAGAAAGGCGGTCGTCCTCGGCCGACGGACCAACCCATCGGCGTCCGGTAAGCGAACATGAAACATCAAGGAAGTCAGCCATGGACCGGGTTTGCCCAAGACCAGAACGGATGGCAAGGCTTAGCTTGGGATTTCGTCGCCCCGGATTCCGCCGATGGCGCGCGGCTGGCAGACTGCACCGCGCAGCGGGCTGGCCGGCGCGCTTGTTACATGCCGGACCTAGCCTACCGGCGCGCTCTGGGCGCGCCAGTGTTCCAGCAAACGCTTGGCGGTCAACTGGGCGACAGGGTTAGTATGCGGTCCCCAAAGGGGTCATCGAAGCCTGTTTGGAAACCAATTCCCAACGCGTTCCCTTAGACCGGATTCCGGTAAACCATGCGCCGTACCGAACCGGTTTTCGAACGCATGAGGATCGTTTCGGTCTCCAAAAAGCCCGGCTCGCGTTTGATCCCTTTCACGACAGACCCGTCTGTCACGCCGGTGGCTGCGAAGATCACGTCCTGGGTCACCAGTTCATCGCGCGAGTACACCCTGTCCAGATCGGTGATGCCGGCCTTGGCTGCGCGAGCGCGTTCGTCATCATTGCGAAATAGCAGCTTGCCCCACATCTGGCCGCCCATGCATTTCAGCGCGCTTGCCGCCAACACGCCCTCGGGTGCGCCGCCCGATCCCATGTACATATCGATGCCGGTGATCTCGTGCTCGGCGCAGTGGATCACGCCCGCCACGTCCCCGTCAGTGATCAGGCGGATTGCTGCGCCGGTTGAACGCAGCTCTTCGATCATGTTTTCGTGGCGCGGACGTTCCAGCACACAGACGGTGATATCGTCATCGTTGCAGCCCCGCGCCTTGGCTAGTGCCGCCACGCGCTCTTTGGGCGACATGTCCAGACTGACGACGTTTTTGTTGTAACCCGGACCGATGGCCAGCTTGTCCATGTAAACGTCCGGCGCGTGCAAGAGCGTGCCGCGCGGTGCCATGGCAATCACGGTCAGCGCGTTCGGCATATCCTTGGCCGTCAGCGTGGTGCCTTCCAGCGGATCGAGCGCGATATCCACCGCCGGGCCTTTTCCGGTGCCCACTTCTTCGCCGATGAACAGCATAGGTGCTTCGTCGCGTTCCCCTTCGCCGATCACGACGACGCCTTGGATGTCCAGCATGTTCAACTGGTCGCGCATGGCGTTGACAGCGGCTTGGTCGGCCGCTTTTTCATCGCCGCGCCCCACAAGCTTGGCCGAAGCCATGGCCGCCGCTTCAGAGACCCGGGCCAAGCCCAGAGACAGCATGCGGTCGTTAAAGTCGATGGTGGCGGCCATGGGGAAATCCTTTGATGTGAACTTGTTGGCGCCTGTCTATCAGCCTGCTGCAAGCGCGAAAAGCCACTGCGCAGACGTTTGCGCTAACGCTTGGGCGCCTGTCATGGCTGGGGCGCATTGCGCCGCAAGGACTACCAACTTTGCTGATCAATGCCCCCACAGCGAGCCCAATTGTATCCCAGCAGGGCACGGTCGCTGACCCGCGCCTGCGTGGCCCAGTCCGCAAGCAGTCGCGAACAGACCGCCGGCAAGCGACCGCGAAGCATCAAATACGCCATCATCAGGCGTTGGAGCGCACCGGTCATGAGTGTTTTGATGCGGGAACAGTGTGGGCGCGCGCGGCCAGACGGTTGTCGCGGGGCGCAGGGGGGGGGTGGGCCATCCCCTAGCCACGTGCGATGGATCAGGCGGTCAAGCAAAGACCATTGGATACCAATGGCGCGATCCAAGGGCACTGATCAAGAACGAAAATTTCTGCCGACGGGTCAGACGTCTTCGATCCGGATCGCAACGGGCGCTGATGCGATCACCCCTGTGTCGCCCATCTTGGCAAGCGAGGCGTCGATTGATGCGCGGTCCGTCTTGTGGGTGACAAACAGAACCGGCGCGCTGTCCTGACGGTGGCCATATTGGTGCATCCGGTCGATGGATATTCCCTGTTCGCCAAGAACAGTGGCGATCTTGGCCAGTGCGCCGGGTTCATCCACGAGCGACATGCGCAGGTAATAGGGGGCGGGAATTGCCGTCTGTGCCGGCACGCTATCAGCCAGCCCTGAAGCGGGCCGTCCAAATGTCGGGGTGCGGAATCCGCGCGCGATGTCCATCACATCGCCCATAACGGCGCTGGCCGTCGGCCCTTCGCCTGCGCCTGCGCCGCGCAGCACGATTTGACCGACTGCGTCGCCTTCAAGCACTGTCATGTTGGTTGCGCCCTCGAGCTGGCCGAGGGGGGAGGCTGCCGGAACAAGGCACGGCTGCATGCGCTGTTCCAGGCCGCGCGGAGTCATTTGCGCCACGCCCAGCAGCTTGATGCGAAAGCCCATATCGGCGGCCTGCTCGATGTCCTCGATGGTGATCCGCTCGATCCCTTCCAGAACCATGTCAGAAAAGGCCACTTTCGTTCCGAATGCGATGGTTGCAAGCAGCGCCAGCTTGTGCCCCGCATCGATCCCGCCCACGTCCAGGGTCGGGTCGGCTTCCAGAAAGCCCAGCTGGTTGGCGGCATCGAAAACCTCGTCATAGCTCAGGCCTTCGTTTTCCATGCGCGTCAGAATGTAGTTGCAGGTGCCGTTCATCACGCCCATGACCCGCGTGACCTGGTTCCCGGCCAGCCCTTCGGTCAGCGCCTTGATCACAGGGATGCCGCCCGCGACCGCCGCCTCAAACCGGATGACGCGTCCGTTTTCTTCTGCCAATTCGGCCAAGCTCTGGCCATTGATCGCCAGCATTGCCTTGTTCGCAGTCACCACATCCTTGCCGGCGGACAATGCCGCTTCGGTCGCGGCCTTGGCCGGGCCGTCCGCCCCGCCCATGAGTTCGACGAACACATCCAAATCGTCGCGCCGCGCCAGCGCGACGGGATCATCTTCCCAGGCGAAGGGCTGGATCGACACGCCGCGATCCTTGTCGCGGTTACGCGCAGAAACAGCCGTGATTTCGATGGGCCGCCCGGCACGTGCGGCCAGCAGTTCGGCGTGACGGTTGACGATCCGCAGGGTGCCAACACCCACGGTCCCAAGACCGGCGATGCCGAGGCGCAGTGGGGCTTGTGTCATGTCGGTCTCCGTGGCGGTTTGGGGTCTGGGGGGTGTTAGCCAAACCGGCGCGCAGGCGCAATGCGGTAAGACGCTATTCGATCGGTGTGCCGCGCAAACGCTCGGCGCGGGCCCGCAGCGCCGCGGCACGGTTAGCAAGAGCGACCAGGCCTGCGTCGGTCTCTTCGGGCTCTGGCATCAATGTGCCGTCCAACGGCGCGATTTGCGGGTAGCTGGCCGCGCGCGCTGACGGGCTGATCGCCCGATCAAGATCGGGAAACTCTGCGCAGCCAGCCAGGACGGCAAGGAAAAGAAAGTGGCGAATGCGCATGGCGGCTCCGAATGATCTGGGTGAGATATAGCGTTTGTTGGATGCCTCCAGCAAGGTGGTCGCACTTGCACTGAACGATCGTTCAGTTAACAAGTCTGTATGGCAAGAAAAACAGGCTCTCATTCTGAAAAGACTGCTCCAAAGGTACGCGATGCCGCCTTGCGCCTGTTCGCCAAGCAAGGATTCGCTGCCGTTTCGATGCGTCAGATCGCGCGCGAAGTGGGCGTTCAGGCGGGCGCACTATATCTTTATACGCCCGACAAGCAGACATTGCTGTTCGACTTGATGCGCACGCATATGACCGATTTGCTTGAGGACTGGGCGCAAGAGCCGCGCGGCAATACCCCGACAGAGGCATTGCAGGCGTTTACCCGGTTTCACATCCGTTTCAACCTGGCGCGCGCGGATGCGGTCTTTATTTCCTACATGGAGCTGCGGAATCTGACACCTGACAACTTTGCGGAAATCGAACGGCTGCGAAAACGCTACGAGGACAGTCTTGAGAAAATCTTGGCCGAAGGTGATGCGGTGGGCGAATTTTCCACCCCGGACACCAAGTTGGCCATGATGGCGGTTATTGCCATGCTGACGGGTGTCAACACGTGGTACCGTGAGGGCGGGCGGCTGAGCCGCGACCGTGTGGAACGCATCTATTGGAATATGGTACGTCGGGCAGTAGGGGCATGATGACACAGACCGAACAAAGGCATGTTGTGGCTGCACTGACACCTTCGCCCATGCGGCGTGGCGCAGCTGTTGTCGTACTGGTGACCCTTGGCGGGCTCAGCATAAATCTGGGCGTGGCAGCTGGTGACGCATCCGCCCTTGCGCGTTTGGCGCTTTGCGCCTTCGGGGCGGCAGCGGTCTGGCTGGCCGTGAAGTGCTGGCGGGCCACGGCGCACGGGATCGTGTTGCACAGCGATGGGACGATCGGAGAAGGCGGGGCTGGCGGGCAGGCCCTGGTTCACGTGTCACAAATCCAGTCCATTGCGCGCGGTCCGTTCGCATCCAAGCCATCGCAAGGGTTCACGCTGGTCCTGAACGACAAGCAACCACTGGCATGGGCGCCGGGCCTGTGGTGGCGCGTTGGTAAACGATTGGGTCTTGGTGGGGTAACGCGCGCACACGAAGGCAAGATTATGGCCGAGGCGATTGAAATGATGCGGGCCGGTCTGGGGCCGAAATGAAAACCCCGGCCGTGGGCCGGGGTTTGTCTGTCATGCGTCAGAAGAAACCCCATTTTCTGCGCTTTTTCTTCGACTTTTTGACGTATTCGGTGTCGTCCTCTTCGTCCTCGAGATCGGCATCGTCGGATGCGACATAGTCAGGGTTCGTGATCTCGTCGCCGATTGCCGTTTCGGCGCCTTCCCATGCCACTTTGGAGGCAAAGCGCGGGGAAGAGGGGACGAAGAATTCGAAGTCGCGTTGATCAAGGCCGACCTGAAACAGCGGCTCCCATTTGGATTTGGTTTCAACGATCACCAGTCTTTCGCCATGGACGAGGTTCGGGATCTTGGACTTGAGGCTGATCAGATCGGCATTGGTCAGCTTGGGTAGCTTGTTTTCAGTCGAATAGGACCAGGTGACTTCATACTGGCCGTCGCCACTGTCGGGGTCTGTTTCGATCCACTGAACTTCGGTCACGCGTAGCCTGCTGTCGTCATCGTGGTTGTTCAGAAAGTCGAAGGTTTTCTGCATTCCGTCGATGTAGCTTTCGTCGACCCCCTCGGTCACGCGGGTCAACGCATCCGAAATCACAAAGGAGGCCTTTTCGGCTTCGTTACGGGCGCGAAATGCATCAAAGTAAACGAACATCGCCGTGTAAGCCCATAGAAGAAGGGGAATAATAAGGACCGCTTCGACAGACATCGATCCTTCAGCCCCGTTACGAAACGCGCGAATTCGTTGCTGGATTTTGGTACACATGGTCATTAGCTCGGCTCGTTTACAAAGGCGGACATGCTGACGAGTTGGTAGTTGCCGGCAGCATCCCGCGGCAGTTGAGCCCCCAGGGCAGAAGTCGGAAAGAACGGGTCAACGACGAAGCAGGCCCGGATGATCATCAGGTCGTTCTGGATGCCCGCATCGAAATCCACGTTGGGTTTGATCGCCCCGTCCGATTTATCCAGACAGGTTGCGCTGGATTTGGGCAGATTGAATGTATTGGTCGAAATGACCATCAGGTCCATGTGCATTGAATTGAAGCAATCTTTGAGAATGCCGGAATGATTGCAGATTGCCTTGCGCACATCGTCTTCGGTCAACTTGTCGTCGCTGCCGCCGTCGATGATGCCAAGGCGCAATTCGCGCACGGCCAGATCGACGCCACGTTCCAGCATGGTCTGGCGCGACATGAGAACGCCGATTTCGATGCCAGACAGCAAGATGGTCACAAAGACAGGAAACAGGATAACGAATTCAACCGTCACCGTGCCCCGTTCATCTTTGCGCCAGGCGCCGAACTTTGATTTGAACCAGGAGACCATGTTTACTGCACCAGGCGAAGTTGAGAGATCTTGTTGGCGATTTCGGCGAAGGCCGTTTGCAACTGGGTGCCGGCCACGCGGTGGAAATGCGATTCACTGGACGCGCAATACTCCATCACGGTGGCATCGCTGTCGCTGACTTCAAATCCGATGGTGAAGATCACAATCTTGCCGGTGTCCTTGGCGGCGTCGCAGATCGCTTTCATCCGAGCGTCTTTTTTTGGCTGGTCGTAGTAGTTGTACATGTACTCGTCCCAGCTGTAGTAGTCCCAGCCGTTCACACCGATCTTTCCATACAGATACGCGATGTAGTTTTCCGTATACGTGTGCCACAGGTCGACATAGCCAAAGCGATTGAGGCTTGAATGGGCCTGGAAGTCCGACAAATCGTTGATGCCACCGCGGTCGCCCGGACTGACGAAGGCATCGATCAGGTCCGTGGTCCTGTAGTAATTTCCGTTATAGGCGCTGTACCAGCAGTTGTTCCTGTTCAGATCGTTGTTGCACGAAGTCGAATTCTTGAACACGTAGAGCCGGTCGTTGTCCGGATTGATCCAGACATTGCTGGGCCCCGATCCCAATTCTTCGGGCAACCAGTACTGGCGCGTATTGGCGCCGTCGGTCATCACCACCAGCACTTTCATGGCTTGGTTGCCGGTGTATTTCGCGGGCTTGCCCTGATGCGCGGCGTCGACGGCGCCGTCGGCGATCAAGCCGGTCACGACGGACTGGAACGACGGGTCTAGCATTGCGACGCCCCACTTGATTCCAAGGTCGATCGAAGTCCAGCCCCCCGCCGACAAACTCTCGATCCGGGGTTTGATAACGAATGGATCGTCTGCCAGCGGCAAAATTTCCAGCGCGGCTTGGGTCGAACAGTTCATCTTGCTTGAATTCCAGTATCGCCCGCTATTTTCGCTGCTCTTGTAGATCGTCTGCATATCGACATGCGACGTCTGGATGATCGATTCATTCAGCACGTTGCCAACAGGCGGCACCGTGGTGGTCGTGAAGTCGTCATCTTCGAACGTGGCGCAGTACAGATAGGGTTGGGCGTTGCGCCGTTCGAGCCGCGTCATGATGCCTGCTCCTGCATTCACTTGCGTGCTGTACGGGACCAACGACACGGTCATCGTGCCGTCTTCGGCATTTTCGAATACGGTGTCGACAAAGTCTTTGGCGGCTGTTTTCATATTGGTCAGCCGGTTGTTGCTGCCCATTGACCCGGATACATCCAGCACCAGCGCAATTTCGATCTCGGACACCCGCTCTTCCGCGACCGATCCCGAATTCGCGCCCAGGTATTCGATCCCCAGGTTCTTCATGAAAATCGTGTCGACCTTGGCGTCGACCGTGGTCGTCACGGTCGAATAGGTCAGGTCGTCGGTCAGATCCTGGGTTTGCGGGTCCAGATGGCCCAGCCCGGCCTTGGCGAAATAGTCGTCGACCACGGCTTCGGCGTCAGAAACCTGATCAAGGTCAGCAGCGGCCAGCACCGCCCGGTCGATCGTGTTCTGCACGTTCGTGCGGGCGCTTTCGTAACGCATGATGTCAACGGCCATGCCGCCCGTCATCAGGATCAGAACGAATATGAAAAGGGAAAAGATGATGAGCGACCCGCTTTCGTCTTTGCGGAACCGCGCTGCGGCGTGGTGTGCCCTGCGCAAGGGGGCCGCCTGCCGACGCAGGTTGCCTTGCGCCAATTCGGCCTTGCTCGTGGTTGTCGCCTTGCGCGTCATCGCTAACCCTTTCCCATTCGCAGCGCCCCACACGCCGGACCACACACTTCCGGCCAAGCCCAAAACAGCATCGCCGCGTGGCGGAAATATGGCGAAACCCGTTCCATTTCCGACAAGAACAATCTGTTTTGGAAACACTTGGAACTGGGCCTGCGGGATTGTTTAATAAACCGTAAACAATCGCCGCCAGATACGGGTGAAGCCCGCCGAAAGCTCTTGATCTTCCTGCCACAGGTCTTGCCAGCGGATTAACCGCGGATCAGCGCGCCGTGTCTGGACAGTTGTGACGCGGG
Organism: Aliiroseovarius sp. PTFE2010; assembly: GCF_049943335.1. Lineage (NCBI taxonomy): Bacteria > Pseudomonadati > Pseudomonadota > Alphaproteobacteria > Rhodobacterales > Paracoccaceae > Aliiroseovarius > Aliiroseovarius sp. PTFE2010. The sequence goes on along the minus strand of NZ_JBNFVY010000002.1, from coordinate 170,008 downwards.
AAACGATACTTGCGCCATGAGTCTGCCCCCCGGTTTTCTGGATGAATTGCGTACCCTCGTGTCCCTGTCCCAAGTGGTCGGGCGCAAAGTCATGTGGGACAAGCACAAATCCAATCAGGCGCGCGGCGACATGTGGGCACCATGCCCGTTTCACCATGAGAAAACGGCATCGTTTCATGTGATGGATCAAAAGGGATTCTATTACTGCTTCGGCTGCCATGCGAAGGGCGATGCGATCAGTTTCGTTCGCGAAACGGAAAATGTGAGTTTCATGGAGGCCGTCGAAATCCTGGCGCGCGAGGCCGGCATGCCCGTGCCGAAAGCCGATCCCAAAGCGCAAGAGCGGGCCGACCGGCGCACCGAGATGGCTGACGTCATGGAGCAGGCGGTACGCCACTATCGGCTGATGCTGGCAGGCGGGGCGGGCGCCGAGGCGCGTGATTACCTGGCGGGGCGTGGTCTGGGCCCTGAAGCGCAGGCGCGGTGGGACATCGGCTTTGCCCCCAACCAGCGCCATGGTGTGATTGAGCATCTCAAGGGGCAGGGGGTCGATCCGCAGATGATCGTAGACTGCGGGCTTGCGATCCCACCCGACGACGGCGGCGCGCCCTATGATCGTTTCCGCGGGCGCATCATGTTCCCGATCCGCGACGCGCGTGGCCGCTGCATTTCCTTTGGCGGGCGGGCGATGGACCCGAATGCGCGGGCCAAGTACCTGAATGGAAACGAAACTCTACTCTTCGACAAGGGGCGATCTTTGTACAATCATGGCCCTGCGCGCGAAGCGGCCGGCAAGGGGCAGCCCTTGGTGGTGGCCGAAGGGTACATGGATGTCATCGCGTTGGCCGAGGCCGGGTTCGGCGCCACCGTGGCCCCATTGGGCACCGCGATCACCGAAGATCAGCTGCACTTGATGTGGCGCATTGCAGACGAGCCGATCATCACGTTGGACGGGGACAAGGCCGGACAGCGCGCCGCGATGCGGTTGATCGATCTTGCCCTGCCACAATTGCAAGTCGGCAAGTCGCTGCGGTTTTGCGTCATGCCAGATGGGCTGGACCCGGATGACCTGATCAAGGCAAAGGGGGCAGCCGCCATGCAGGCGGCACTGGATCAGGCGCGCCCGATGGTCGATCTGCTTTGGCAGCGGGAAACCGAAGGCCGCGTGTTCGACAGCCCCGAACGGCGCGCCGCGCTGGACCGGTCCCTGCGCGACGCCATCGCGAAAATCCCCGATCCGTCAGTCAAACGGCACTACGGCGAGGCGATCAAGGAACTTCGCTTTCAGCTTTTCCGGGGGCGGCGCGGGAATACCGGCCCCGCCCGCACTTGGCGCCCGCGCGGCGCGCCCGAACCGGCAACGCCAGGCGCTGTGCAAAGCCCGCTGGCGCGCACGGATGCGGGCATTGAAGAACGTCTGCGCGAAGCGGTGATCCTTGCCAGCCTTGTGGCGACACCCGCCATCATCGAGACCTTCGAAAGCGCGCTGGAAACGCTGGACGTATCGACCCCCGAACATGAAGCGATCCGGGCGGCGCTGCTTGTCTGTATCGATACCGCGCCGAATGACGTCCAGGGCCGACTTGAACAAATATGTGGCCGTGACGCCCTTGAATCGCTCTATGCCTTGCGCCATGTCCAGATCAGCCCCGCAGTGCGGGCACCAGGAGATGTCGACATCGCAACCCAATGCGTCGCTGAAGAACTTGCCAAGCTTACCGCCGCGCGCGGCATGCTGCGTGAGTTGAGCGAGGCGGAACTTGATATCGCAGTATTGCCCGAGGATGACGAGGGTCTGACATGGCGTTTGCAACAAGCCGCCGAAGCCCGAAATCGCGCGGCCCGGTCAGAGGATGAGGACAAGACCGTCTATGAAAGGGCCCCTAACGGATTGTTACTGGATCGTGCGGAACGCAACGCACTGGACGAACTGTTAAACAAGATCGGTCAAAACGGTGGCTCAGAGTCCGGATAGAGCCAGGGTCGGATCGGGTATTGGTAAGGAAACAACGGTAAACCAACGTGCGAATCAGTGATTCGTGGGATATGTTCGAGCGAATCAGGTAACGGGTGATTCGCCCACGATGGGTTGACCGTCAGCGAAGGAGCGCCGAATGGCCGCAAAGGACAACGACGAACGTCAGCAGGACGATCAAAGCGACGGCATGTCGCTGGACATGAGTCAGGCCGCCGTCAAGAAGATGATCGCCGAGGCCCGTGAGAAGGGTTACATCACCTACGATCAGTTGAACGCTGTATTGCCGCCTGAACAGGTATCGTCCGAGCAAATCGAAGACGTGATGTCGATGTTGTCCGAAATGGGCATCAACATCATCGAAGACGAAGAAGCCGAGGAAGAAGAGGGCAAGAAGGGTTCGACTGAACTTGTTGATGCCTCGTCCAAGAGCGGTGAAGTCGCGACGACCAGTGGCGAAACCGAAAAGCTGGACCGCACCGACGATCCGGTGCGCATGTACCTGCGCGAAATGGGGTCGGTTGAACTGCTGAGCCGCGAAGGTGAAATCGCGATCGCCAAACGGATTGAGGCGGGCCGAAATACCATGATCGCCGGGCTGTGCGAAAGCCCGCTGACTTTCCAGGCGATTACGATCTGGCGCGACGAACTTTTGTCCGAAGACATCCTGCTTCGCGACGTGATCGATCTTGAAGCGACGTTCGGCTCGGGGGTCGATGGGGACGAAGACGATGTCGAAAGCGTCGTCGGGAACGTGAATGTCGACACGACGCCATCGGCGCCGGCCGAGAAAAAAGAAGACCAGCCTGAACTGGACGCCGACGGTAACCCGATCCAGTCCGACGATGACGACGACGAGGACGATCAGGCCAATATGTCCTTGGCCGCGATGGAAGCCGCTTTGAAACCGCGGGTTCTGGAAACACTGGAAGTCATCGCCCACGATTATTCGCTGCTGTCTGAAATGCAGGATCAGCGCATGAGCGCGACACTGAACGAAGACGGTTCGTTCAGCGACGCCGACGAAGCTGAATACCAGAAACTGCGCTCGGAAATCGTCATGCTGGTGAACGAGTTGCACCTGCACAACAACCGGATTGAAGCGCTGATCGACCAGCTGTACGGCATCAACCGCCGGATCATGTCGATCGACAGCAACATGGTCAAACTGGCGGACCAGGCCCGGATCAACCGCCGCGAATTCATCGATGAATATCGCGGCGCCGAGTTGGATCCAACGTGGTTGGAGCGCATGGCCGAAAAGCCGGGCCGTGGATGGACCATGCTGATCGAACGGTTTACGCCCAAGATTGAAGAGCTGCGCGCCGAAATGGCCCAGGTCGGTCAATACGTCGGCGTCGATATCAGCGAATTCCGCCGCATCGTCCAGCAGGTTCAGAAGGGTGAAAAGGAAGCCCGTCAGGCCAAGAAGGAAATGGTCGAAGCGAACCTGCGCCTGGTGATTTCCATCGCCAAGAAATACACGAACCGCGGTCTGCAATTCCTCGATTTGATCCAAGAGGGCAACATCGGCCTCATGAAAGCGGTGGACAAGTTCGAATACCGCCGTGGCTACAAGTTCAGCACCTATGCCACTTGGTGGATCCGTCAGGCCATCACCAGGTCGATCGCGGATCAGGCGCGTACGATCCGTATCCCGGTCCACATGATCGAAACGATCAACAAGCTGGTGCGCACCGGGCGCCAAATGCTGCACGAGATCGGTCGCGAACCCACGCCTGAGGAACTGGCAGAAAAGCTGCAGATGCCGCTGGAAAAAGTTCGCAAGGTGATGAAAATCGCCAAAGAGCCAATCAGCCTCGAAACTCCGATCGGCGACGAAGAAGACAGCCAGCTCGGCGATTTCATCGAGGACAAGAACGCGATCTTGCCGCTGGATTCCGCCATTCAAGAGAATCTGAAGGAAACAACGACGCGGGTACTGGCATCGCTTACCCCACGCGAAGAACGCGTCCTTCGGATGCGCTTTGGAATAGGTATGAACACCGATCATACGCTGGAAGAGGTGGGCCAGCAGTTTAGCGTCACGCGCGAACGGATTCGCCAGATTGAGGCGAAAGCGCTACGCAAACTCAAACATCCAAGCCGTAGCCGCAAGTTGCGCAGTTTCCTCGATCAATAGGGGGGCTGCGATCGTGGATAGGCGCCTTTTGTGGTGTATATTGCATAGGGCGAGATTGGCGAAATAGCCGCCGAAACGCTGTGTTTCGCGTGTAAATGCCGTGTCTATGAAACTAAATCGCCGGGCTCGTGTTATCCTTTCAACAAAGGAAGGACGAACATGACCCGGATAGCCGCGATTTTGACATTTATCGTATCTGTTTCTTCCAGCGCAGTGGCATCTCCATACGTGCCACTGACCGAAGAGCACCTTGAGCCGGGCGTGGTTGAGATCGAAGTTTCCGCAGAAGATCTGGCGCGTTGCAGGGTCACGGTTGAACAGGTGCTGACCACATCCCCGGTTCCACCGACCGCGCATTTGCAGCCGGCGGCAACGACGCCTTTCACGGGGCCTAGTGTTGTTTGTGTCTTGCGCGACAAGGGTTAGAACGCCGCGCAATATTGGCGACAGTCATGTTTGACATCGTTCTGGTCCTGCACCCATAGAGAGTGAATGAACACGCAGTTTTCCATCCCGAAGTCCGGGCCAGGCCTGTACGAGTTTACCGACGATGTTGCCCGCTGGGTCGCCCGCCAAGAAACGTCCGAGGGATTGCTTACTCTTTTCGTCCGACATACATCGGCCAGCCTTGTCATACAGGAAAATGCGGATCCGGAAGTGCAGACGGATCTTCAGGCGTTCTTTCATAAACTGGTCCCGCCGACGACGGATCCCAGCATGGCGTATCTGACGCACACATACGAGGGACCAGACGACATGCCTGCGCATATCAAGGCGGCGCTGTTGCCCACGCATGTGTCGATCCCGGTGCTGGATGGCGCATTGGCCTTGGGCACTTGGCAAGGCGTGTACCTGTTCGAACACAGAAACCGTCCGCATCAACGCTCTGTCGTCGCGATGCTGCGTTGATGCCATGGGCGCAAACCTGGGTACCATGACCGCACGATCTTGGGGGGCAAATAAGCCTCTACCCAAACTATGGCTGCCATCCTATAGTGCGTGTGGATAACTAGGGGCCTACCCCTAGAACCAAGGCGGGACCAGGGATAAGGGTGCACCATGCGCTGTCCATTTTGCGGAAATGTCGATACTCAGGTGAAGGATAGCCGACCGGCTGAGGATCATGTTGCCATTCGTCGGCGCAGATTTTGCTCGGCTTGTGGCGGCCGTTTCACGACGTACGAGCGGGTGCAGCTACGCGACCTGGTCGTCGTCAAATCGAACGGTCGGCGCGAAGATTTTGATCGCGACAAGCTCGAGCGCTCAATCCGTATCGCTCTGCAAAAGCGCCCTGTTGAACCTGAACGCATGGATCAGATGATCTCGGGCATTGTTCGGCGGCTGGAAAGCATGGGCGAAACCGACATCCCGTCGAAAACGATCGGCGAGATCGTCATGGAAAGCCTGGCCCGGATCGACACGGTCGCGTATGTGCGATTTGCGAGCGTTTACAAGAATTTCCAAGCCGCTGATGACTTTGACAAGTTTGTCAGCGAATTGCGCCCGCCAACGGCCAAGGAAGAATAATCCCCATGTCTGACACGGCCCATATGGCCCACGCCCTGGCGTTGGGTCGGCGTGGTCTTGGCCGCGTTTGGCCGAACCCTGCCGTTGGTTGCGTGATTGTCCGCGATGGACGCATTGTTGGCCGCGGTTGGACGGCGCCAGGGGGGCGGCCCCACGCGGAAGTCCGTGCTCTGGCGCAGGCAGGTCACCAGGCGCAGGGCGCAACCGCCTATGTCACGCTGGAACCATGTTCACACCACGGCAAGACGCCGCCTTGCGCGGATGCCTTGGTTGCGGCGGGTATCGGCCGGGTTGTCGTGGCCCATCCCGATCCCGACCCCAGGGTCAACGGGCAGGGGATTTCGCGCTTGCGCTCTGCTGGAATTGACGTTGTGACAGGCGTGCTGGAAGACAGGGCAAGACAAGACTTGCAGGGATTCCTGAGCCGCGTCGAAGCGAACCGCCCGATGGTCACGCTCAAACTTGCCAGTTCGCTTGATGGGCGCATCGCGACCGGAACAGGCGAAAGTCAGTGGATTACCGGCCCGATGGCGCGCCGAACCGTGCACGCCCTGCGCGCTACACATGACGCGGTGCTGGTGGGGGCGGGCACGGCGCGCGCCGACGATCCGTCGCTGACCGTCCGCGACCTTGGGATCGACCACCAGCCCGTGCGTGTCGTGATCAGCCGGCGTCTTGATCTGCCCAAGGGCAAGCTTTTTCAGACCGCGCGTGCTGTTCCAGTTTGGCTGGTGCACGGCGACGATGCCCCGACCCAAACCCAAACGGATTGGAAGGATGCGGGGGCTGAGCTGGTACCTTGCGAATTGTCGGACGCCCGGCATCTGGACTTGCGCCACGTGTTGAAAGCGCTGGCCGAACGCGGTCTGACCCGTGTGTTTTGCGAAGGGGGCGGGGCGCTGGCCGGGTCTTTGATTGATGCGGGGTGTGTGGACCACCTGATTACCATGACCGCGGGTGTTGCGCTTGGCGCCGAGGGTCGCCCGAGCTTGTCGGCGATGGGCATCGATCGGCTGGACCATGCGCCGCGGTTCGCTTTGCGCGATACATGCGACCTTGGCGGAGACGTAATGTCCCGCTGGGTTCCGGCGTAATTAGCGTTTGCGCGGGGCTATGCTGACCATGGCCCCTTGGGCTTTGGACAAGATGCGCAACCCCAGACCCATGTTCGGCCCCTTTGCTGACGCCAAACGCTCGACCGCGACTTCGACCGGGCAAGCCAGGCCGGTTTCGGGATCGAAATAGCGCGGATAGTCGATCAGACTTGCGTGGATCAATCCGGAAAGATCTGGCCGTGCTGTTCGCCGGGTCGATCCTGGCCCCAAATCGCGGGTCAGCCCCCATCCCGCGTAAAAGGGGGTGCCTAAAGTGGTCACCGGTTTGCCCCGAACCAACGCTTCAAAACCCAAAAGTGACGTCAGAACCCAAACCTCGTCGACCGCGTCAAGCAAACTGATCGGGTCGGTTTCATGGGCGATCAGATCAGCGAGGCCCGTGGCATCGGTTTTGCCTTTGCGCAGGCCTGCCTCGACATCAGGATGCGGCTTGTAGACCAAAAAGGCGTTGGGGTTTTCGCCACGCGCCCGTTCCAGAAGGCCCAGGTTGGTCGACACGTCGCTGCAGCCAAGCCGGATCGACGCATCGGTTTCGACTTGGCCAACGACAAGGATCTTCGTGCGATCTTGCGGCAAATCAGGGATTGCCGGTTTGACCAGATTGTACTTGGTCAGGCGATTTCGGATCAGCGATTGGCGCAATGCCTCGGCGCGATGTCTCATCGCTGGCGTCAGATCAACGCGCTGCGCGATCAGTTTCTCTAGCCGCGATGGCCTTGTGGCATCAAAGTAAATGCCCTCGGGATCAGCGATCAACGACAGCGGCGGCACCAGCGATGCCCCCAGCCCGCGCGAGCGCAAGAACCCATCTTCAACACGGATTTCTCCTGGCTCGGCATCCGGCCCCCAAACCAGGCGTTTTGGCCCCCCCGGCACAGGTGGTGCCACCGGTCGCGAGGACAGGAACGTGACGCGTTTGGAAAAGAACCGTCGCAGGGGCGCTCTTTTCCAAAGCGACATTTTCCGGGCGACATAGCCTGTATGATCCTCGCGCCATGCGCGCGACTGGGCTTCGAGCGTTGCCAGAACGTCTTCCAGTTCGCACAAGCAGTCGCGATAGGGATCGTACCACGTCGGGTAAAGCAGCATGGCGCCGGCAAAAAGCTGTGCGCGGGTCAGACCACGGGTTCGACGAGGGACGGGGTTTTCGTCTTGGGTCAAGCCCCAGCCGGCATAGAAGGGCTGGCCAAAGACGCGCGGTTTGTGACCGGCCATGATCGCTTCGAACCCCAGGGTCGAGGACACCGTATATACCCCGACCGCCCCTTCCATCAACGTCCATGGGCTGACCGGGTCGGTCAGGATCTGGACGCGATCGTTTGCGTCCTCGGGTCCGAAATGGCCTGCGCGTTGTCCGACGGCCGTTTCGGGGTGGGTTTTGATCACGATTTTCGTGCCAGGATGTTCAAGTTGCGCGAAGACCAGCATTTCGCGAAAAAGATCGTCCGACCCGCCCCCAAGGCGGATAGACGCATCACCCTTGGTTTGGTCGATGACCAGAACATATGGCGCATCGGGCACAGAATTTTCGCAATCAAATGCATTATACTTGGACAAATGCGACAATCGGATCCATTCAGCGCAATTGCGGGCCCTGTTCAGCAGCGCGGTATCGTCCAGCGCATGGGTGGACAACAAATGCTCTAAGTCCGAAGGCTTGGACGCGTCAAAATAGATGCCACGCTGATCGACAATCAGGCCCAGCGGCGGTTCGCCTTCGCGGCCTGTGCGCACCGACCGAAGGAATGCATCTTCGATCCGCACGATTGGGGCCCCGTGTTTCGCGGCCATGGTTTCACCGCGGTGCGCATAGGGCGAATGGCCCCAAACACCCACGGCATCACCATCACGCGGAATGCCCAGGCGCGGCGCCCACCCGGCCAGTTTCAGGATGCGCCGCACCCGTTTGTCTATCAAGAACCCGGCGGTGTAGACGCAAAGCCGCCGGGAAGCATGCTCCCCGGCGGCTGGTATGTCCGGCTTGCCGTTCATCGGGGCAAGGGGTCAGTTCCCCGCCAGGGTGTTGATCGTCGCGGCCGTGGTCAGCGATCCAGTGATCGCCCCCAATGATTTGGACCACTGCACAAAGGGCGCTTCGGTGACATAGACGGTGTCTTGGTCGCGGATGACAAAATCGCGCGCCAGGAACACCCCGTTCGGTTCGGTCAGGTCCAGAAGGTAGACCATCCGTTGCGGTCCGGTCAGATCGGTCGTGCCCAAGACTTCATTGGCGATTTCAGCTGTTTCATTTCGAAAGACAAAGACGCCGGTCGGATCGGCCAGTTGCGAATTCAGGCCGCCAACCGTGGCGATGGCTTCCAGGGCGCTGAGCGTCTGCGTTTCAAAGGGGACGCGGCTTTGTGCACCGGTCGCGCCGATCGCGGTAAAGGACCGTTTGTCTTCTTCGATCAGGATACGGTCGCCGGCCCGCAGGGCGATGTCGAATTCAGGATTGGAATACAGATCCTCATACCAGATCGTCGCCGTTTGATCGCCGCGCACCAGGGTAATCTGGGCGATTTCCGGTTCGACCGATACGCCGCCAGCCCGGGCCAGCATCGCCGTGAGGGTGCGGGTGGGGCGTTCAATGGCATAAACACCCTGGGCGCCGATCGCACCGGTCAACGAAACCGTTGCCCCGTCGCCGGCAAGGCGCGTGACCGTCACCTGCGGGTCGGGTGTTTGAGCTTCGAGTTTGTTGGTGATGATGCGGCGGATCGCTTCGGGGCTGTTGCCCGACGCTTTGATGCGTCCCGCGTAGGGAATAAAGATATACCCGTTGCCATCAACCTGCACTTCTTCCAAGGCGGTCGCGGGGGTTCCGGGCGCCCCAAGCAATGGCCGATCCACGTTTTCCCAGATCGAAATTCCCAGTGTGTCACCGGGGCGGATCGTGTCCGAGCCAACGATCCCTGCGTTGATGAACGTCTGAGAAAACCCGAGCGCGGGAACAACGCTGGTGGCACGCGTCACCCTGTCGTTCACGGTGATGACGAATGCGTCGCCTTCTTTTTGAACGGACCCGGCAAAAATCTCGCGTTTGCTTGGACCGGATCTGGGAAGACCGCAGGCGGCAAGAAGCCCGGCAAGGGCCAGAAATGCGACGGTTTTCGCCGCGCGCGACGTCATGGATTTCACTGCACTGGTCTCCTCGACCTGAAAACTGCCTCGGTCTTTTTTTGTCAAGGTAAGGGAATCCGCGACTAAAATCCAGCGCGGCGAATCAGACCAAGGGGTTTGGCCCTGTCACCTGTTGCCGCCTTGCCGCGATCCGTGCTCAGGTCACAGCACGAAGAGCCGGGCGCGGCGTGGCCGTGCCGCGTTCCAATGCCGTATAGGGATCCGTCGGTGCCAGCATCATATCAACGACTTGCCGCAAGAGCTGCCGCCGCCCGCTGGCCGAATAAAATCCGCCGGCAATCTGAGAGGTTTCCAGAAGATACTGGCGAAAATCGCGGTAATCCGAACTGTTCGGCCGCGCTGGTGCTGCAAAGAATTGGTCCAGCGGCTGCGTCGACACGAATTCGCGCTTGGCATACACGGCGTCGCCAAAAACCTTGAGCGGAAGGCCCCGCCAGAGCACCTGCTGCCCTGCCGTCGAATTGACCGTAACGGCCGAACGTGCGTGGTCCAGCAGCTGGGCCAATTTACCCCCGCGAATGTAGTGCACACGGGCCGCAACGCCGTGGGTCTGCGCGATTTGCGCCACGATTTGCGCCAGATTCCTGCGCCCCATCTCTAGCGGATGGGCCTTGAAGACAAGGTGGTGATGGCGGGGCGCGCCATTGGCAAACCCCTCGATTACGGTCTCTACGAACTCTGGCATCGTTTCAAAGCGCGAATGGGCCTGAAAGGACGCGTCATGTTCCAGTTGCAGCAGTGCCAAATGATACGGGTAGCCGCCGTTGCGAACCCGGCGCGTCGCCAGAACGCGGTCGGCCCAATGCAGCGGCATCAGGCATAGACGCTTGAGATAGAAGTAGAATTCCTTTGTGACGGGCAATTCTCTGTGGCGTTTTGTTTTGGCGTAGGGGCCGTTTCGGAATATGACGAACCAGTGATAGAGCGCGCCGTAGAACACGTGGTGGCGCAAGTCGCCCCAATGACTTGGCACTTCGAAATTGTCGTGATCCGAGCGCGCAAGAACAGCTTTCATTTGCGCGACGCTCATGTCCATCAGGGCTGAAAACCCGTTTGAACCGCCGCGCTCATAGCTGACCCAATAGGGTCGCAGATAGCCTTCTTCGAAAATGTGGACGGTGAGTCCCGCCGCTTTGGCGCGTTCAACCGCTTGGGCGTGCAGGGGGCGTATGTCGCCATAGAGAACAACGTCGGTGATGTCATTTTCGGCAACAATTGCGTCAAAGCGGTCGTTCCATGCCTCTGGCGCATCGCAAAACGCGATGTAGGATGCGCGATCTGGCCAGAACGCGCGGTCCCCCGCGTTGAACCCGACGCGCCAAACCCGGGCGCCGGCGGTTCGCAGCATTTTGCCAAGCGCGTGGAAAAAGGGCCCGTGCGGTCCCTGCAGAAACAGAAATGACCTGTTTTCAATATTATCAAGCGCGACAGTCATGTGAGCCATGCCTCTTTTTTACGCCAAATTGCGGCCAAGTCACCTGAACCAAAACCAGATCCAGACGAATTTCAGGCAGTGTGCGCGATTTGCGCTAAGAATACCTGAACGGTTGCGCATCCGGCTGATGCGCGCTACCGATTTGCTCGGACGGAGGGCACCATGTTTACAGGCATTATTACCGATATCGGACGGATTACATCGCTGGATCAGCGCGGCGATCTGCGCGCGCGCATCGCGACAGGCTACGACGTGGACGATATCGATCTGGGTGCTTCGATTGCCTGTAACGGTGTGTGCCTGACTGTTGTGGCATCGGGGCGCGAGCCTGAACCTTGGTTCGATGTAGACATTTCGGCGGAAACTCTGGCCAAGTCCACGGCGGGCGATTGGCGCGAAGGACACCACCTGAACCTGGAACGCGCGCTACGGGTCGGGGATGAGCTGGGCGGACATATCGTGTCGGGTCATGTGGATGGGACCGCTACAATCCTGGACATGAGCGACGAAGGCGACAGCACGCGGATCACTTTTCGCGCCCCTGAGGACGTCGCGCGGTATATCGCATCCAAAGGCTCGGTGGCGTTGAATGGAACGTCGCTGACCGTGAACGAAGTGAACGGGGCGCAGTTCGGCGTCAACCTGATCCCGCACACGCAACAGGTGACGACATGGGGCCAGCTTGCGGTGGGAGACCGCGTCAATCTGGAAATCGACACCTTGGCCCGTTACGTTGCACGACTGGCCGAGGTGTCTGGCTAAGCACTTTCGTTTGCGGTCGGCTTGCGGTCAAAAAAATTCAAAATGATGCAATGCGGCTGATTTGCAGCGGCGTTTCTCTGGCCAAGCCCCGACCCATGCGGTATGTGCGCGGGGGACCGAAGGGATGACTATGACAGATACCGCACCGCACGACTATTCCGACGCCATTTCCACCGTCGAAGAGATCATCGAAGATGCCCGCAACGGCCGGATGTTCATCCTTGTTGACCACGAAGATCGCGAAAACGAAGGCGATCTGGTGATCCCGGCACAGATGGCCACGCCCGAAGCGGTGAATTTCATGGCCACCCACGGGCGCGGCCTGATTTGCCTGACGCTGCCGGGCGAACGGATCGACGCACTTGGACTGCCGCTGATGGCGTCGAACAACTCCTCGCGCCATGAAACCGCTTTTACCGTTTCGATCGAAGCGCGCGAAGGGGTGAGTACCGGGATATCGGCCCACGATCGGGCCCGGACCATCGCCGTTGCGATCGACCCCACCAAGACGGGCGCAGACATCGCGACACCGGGCCATGTTTTCCCGCTGCGCGCAAAGGACGGCGGCGTTCTTGTGCGGGCCGGGCATACCGAGGCGGCCACCGACGTGTCACGTTTGGCAGGGCTGATGCCTGCGGGCGTAATCTGCGAGATCATGAATGAAGACGGGACGATGTCCCGCCTGCCCGAATTGGTAGCTTTCGCGCAGAAGCACAACCTCAAGATCGGGACGATTTCCGACCTGATCGCCTATCGCCGCAGGCACGACAACCTGGTTCGCGAAAGCGCCACCAAGTCGGTCACATCTGCCTTCGGTGGGGAATGGATGATGCGCATATTCACCGATGAAACCCAAGGGGCCGAACATATCGTTCTTTCCCAGGGTGATATTTCATCGCCCGATCCGGTCCTGGTTCGGATGCACGCGCTCAACCCGTTGGAGGACGTACTGGGAATTGGCGCGAATCCGGGTGAAGTCGAAGGCGCGATGCGGGTCATTGCCGAAGATGGGCGGGGCGTCATCGTCCTATTGCGCGACACCACGATGAAGCTGGCCGTCGATGGGGCCGAATCGCCCCAAACCCTGCGGCAGTACGGACTTGGCGCACAGATTCTGGCCGCCCTCGGGCTGCATGAACTGGTGCTTATCACGGACAATCCCAAGCCCAAGGTCGTCGGGCTGGAAGCATACGGGCTGGCGATCACCGGCACGCGCGCGATCACGAAAGGCTGACTCATGGCATCGAATGAAACCCATCACGTGCTGGACCTTCCCAGCTTTGACAAGCCGGTCAAACTTCTGATCGTGGTGGCGCCTTATTATAAGGACATCGCGGACCAGCTTGTGGCAGGTGCCAAGGCGGTGATCGAAGACGTTGGGGGCACGTGGGACCTTGTCGAAGTTCCGGGCGCACTTGAGGTGCCGAGCGCCATCGGCATGGCTGATCGGCTGAGCAATTTCGACGGGTTTGTCGCGCTGGGTTGTGTCATCCGCGGCGAAACCACCCACTACGATACGGTATGCAATGACTCCAGCCGCGCATTGACCCTGCTGGGGCTTCAAGGGCTGTGCATCGGCAATGGGATACTGACGGTGGAAAACCACCAGCAAGCGGTGGTCCGGGCCGAAGCCAAGGGTCAAAACAAAGGCGGTGGGGCCGCTGCCGCGGCCTTGCACCTGATCGCCTTGGCGCGTAGATGGGGCGGTCCGAAACAGGGCGTCGGCTTTCATTCCGACGCCATCCAGATCGCCGAAGGATCCGCCCGCGCATGAGCGACAAGAAACAGATGAAGTCGGCCGCGCGGCTCTATGCCGTGCAGGCCTTGTTCCAGATGGAAGCGGCTGGCCAGACCGTCGACAAGGTGCGCACCGAATTTCGCGACTACCGCATGGGCGCGGTTGTGGATGGCGAAGAGATGGCCGAAGCCAATCTGGATCTGTTCGACGCGATCACCGAAATGGCCGTGAACGAACAAGTCAAGATCGACCAGATGACCGACCGCGCGCTGGTGGCCAAGTGGCCGCTGGGGCGGATCGATCCCACGTTGCGGGCGCTGTTTCGTGCCGCCGGGGGCGAACTTGTGGAAAACAAGACCCCGCCCAAAGTGGTCATCGTTGAATTCGTGGATGTGGCCAAAGCGTTCTTCCCCGACGGGCGCGAGCCCAAGTTCGTCAACGCCGTGCTGGATCACATGGCACGCGAAGCCCACCCCGAGGCGTTCTGACGCGCCCGGGTTTTGACCCGTCTAGCGCTTTGCGGCGAACCGTTCACAAGCCCGCCGCGCGCCGCTGCGGCAATCGGCACACTGGACTGACGGTGTTCAATACCTATCTATAGTGGTGAACACGCGACAAACGGCCGCGTGACACACTGCACTGAGGGGTCAAAAATGCCCAAACTCGTGTCCATGTATATCCGCCATGTGCTCATCGGTTTCGGACTGTCATCGATTTTCGTCGCAGCGTTGCTTTGGATTAATGTAGCGAACCTCCGGCACCTTATTTTCACCTCGGACGTGGGCATTCTGGCGCTGATCTTGTTGGTCGTGTTCAACGGGATCGTCTTTTCCGGCGTTCAGTTTGCAATTGCGATCATGAACCTTGCAGAAAAAGAGCCCCCCAAGGCCGGCCCAAAGCCGCCCGTGATGACAAGCGAACCGGCGATGGTGCGGGTGCATGCTGGGAAAGAGCAGGCGCCAAAGCGCCTGTAAATTGAACGGCAGGACCGCCACGACCGTGGGGTAAGCTAATTCCCGAGGACCTGTATATACAGGTGGGCGCCAGGTAACCGGACCACGATCCGGACAGAGCCAGCTCCCTCGGAGTTGCTTAAGGCCACCGGAATTTGACCCCATTTACGAGAAGGGCAGTACCTGCCTGTCAAGCTACCTAGTGTGCGGGCCGCTCTGGGGCAAGGGCTACGCTGGCTTGATTTTTGTTCACGTATTGTTCATGTTTACCCCATGACACGCGATCCTTTCCTCGTATCGGCGCAGCCGGGCCAGCTTTTGGCGCGCGGCGTCTGCCGCCATTTGGCAGACCACGGGTTTGTGAGTGTCGAAGAACTGGTGCCCACACGCGGGCTGCGCGTGGATGTGATGGGTCTTGGACCCAAGGGCGAAATCTGGGTGATCGAATGCAAAAGTTCGCGTGCCGACTTTCAGACTGATCGCAAGTGGCAGGGCTATCTGGAGTGGTGCGATCGGTTTTTCTGGGCCGTGGACGCGTCATTCCCCACGGAGTTGCTGCCTGACGGTACAGGTTTGATCGTGGCCGATGCCTATTCGGCAGAAATCTTGCGGATGGGCCCGGAAATCAAGCTGGCCGCCGCGCGGCGCAAGGTCATGATCCAGAAATTCGCGACCAATGCGGCCCGCCGCCTGCAGGCCTATCGGGATCCGGGCGTCGCCGCAAATTGGGGTCCCGAAACCGCCTGATCAGCGCTTGGTTGTCGCCATCTTGCGCGCTTGCGCCGCCGCGGCGCGGATTTCTTCTGCGATCTCATCGGCTTCTTCCGGATCGAAGTCCATCGGAATTTCAGCGCCGCCACCTTCGACGAAGATGCGCACCATGCCTTCGGTGGTGGGACCGATTTGCAGGTTGGCCGTGATGTCGCTTTCTGAATTGATGCTCATGAGACGCCTCTGTTTTGATCGGCTTGGATTATCGCTTTGCGCTGTGCAGGGCAAGGGCCGGGCAATTGGGATTTGACGGTTCGAAGCACTTGCATTCAGCGCGCAGCGGGGCTAAATCCCCTGCCAGTGCCGCCTTAGCTCAGTTGGTTAGAGCGCCTGATTGTGGATCAGGAGGTCCCCCGTTCGAGCCGGGGAGGTGGTACCACCCCTCATTTCAATCGGTAAACGTCGTAGAGCGGTGTCGTGCTCATGCGTGTGTAACGGGTGTCGACGAAGGTCTGCAGCGGTGCGATCAGCGGCAATGATGCGGCCGAGTCGCGTTCATGCCCGGTCACGTGGGGGGTTTGGTCCTGCTTGTTTACCAAAAACCAGACCGGCGGGTCAGCCCGAAGGCGGGTCATCAAGTCCGCGGTGTAGCGCCCATCGTGAAAGCTGACGACCAGCGGCCAAGCATACGGGTAGCGGTAACGCGGCGGTTCATCCAGCAGCAAATAGGTGATGGTTTCATACCCCCACAGGAACACCGTTTCCTCTGGTGCGCGTTTGGCGGCAAAGTCAGCCGAAAAATCGGCCATGGCCTGCACGTCGAACCCCTTCATTTCGGTCGCGGTCCAATAGGCGCGTCGGAAATCGGGCTGGCCAATCAGGCCGATTGCCTTGGCCCGGTCCGTACCGGGCGCCTCGGCGATCAGCCCGGCAATGACCAGTGCGGCGGTCAGCGTCCGCCCGAGCGCTGAGCCGCGCGCGAGCCGCGTCCAGACCGCATGCAGACCAAGCGCTGTGGCTAGGGCAAACCCAGGTAGCTGCGGCATGAAATGATAGGTAAACCCTTTGTTCTGCGCCGCGCCCGACATCCAGCCGCTGAACAGCAGGATCAGTACCAGGGCCTGGACCAGTGTCGCGCGGCGCGCAGCCATAGCCCAAAAGGAAACAACCAACCCAATCGTAGCAAACATCGTCGCCGTGGGGCTTTCGAACACAATCTGGAACGCCTCGCGCCACAGGGTTCGATCATGATCTTGGTAGCCGATATAGTTCAGAATGTAGCGCTGGATTTCGAAATAGTCGCCCAGCGTGCCGGTCCAGGCAAGAAGGGCAGCCATACCCCCAAGGGCGGCCAGACCCCCAAGGCAAAGAAATATCAGGTCCGACCAGAGAAATCGGATCGCTCCATGCGCCAGAAGCGGCGCAAAGATCAAAAGACCAAAGGTGGCCAAGGTGTATTTGAAAAGAACCGCGGCCCCCATCAGCGCCCCGGCTGCGGCGATCAATGCGCGTCTGCTTGGACCTTCGTTTCGCTGCCATGCGCCGCTCAGCACCAGCAGGGCCCAGACAACGCAAAAACTTGCCCAGGCGTCGGTTTGGGCCTTGGTCCAGAAATCCTGAGCGTAATACAGCAAGAGCGCAGCCACGCCTGCGATCAGGCCAAGCCCACGCTGGTCAGACAAGCGCGAGATCGCAACCACCAAAGCCCACGCAGCCAACCAGACCAGCACCATATCCAGCTTTCGGATCGCGGCCATGTCGTGCCCGAAAAGCGTCAGCGCCGACCAATGCGTAAACGTGGTAAGAGGCGGCTTGATATTGTAGATGTCGCTGTAGGGTAGAAGGCCGTGGTCCAGCCCAAGAGCGATCGCGGCGTGGATTCCCTGATCGCGGCCCATTGGATCAAATAGCGATTGCCACCCAAGCAACAGCGTCAGCCCCGCCAGAACACAGGCCCTGACCAGCGAAGTGCGGCGGGCGCGCGAAACCGTGTCGTTCATGACAAACCCTGTATCTTTCTTGACCCGAGCCCGGTTTCCCCGGTCGCTTTTTGGGTGGCGTCAAGCTACGCAGGAGCAACCCCGAATGCAATTGTTTCGGTGCAAGGTGTAGAGCGGAAAGGGGGCGCCAATGAGTGCTCTGGCTGGCGAAAAAACGGCAAAACCTGATTTGGCTACAGGCATGGTTTCCTTTGTCATTCCTTTCCTCAACGAAGAAAAAACCTTGAGCGACTTGCAAGAGCGGATCGATGCCACAATGGGCGATATTGGCCGACCGCACGAAATCATCTTTGTGGACGACGGATCGACTGACAATGGCAGCGCGATTGCCGAAGACCTCGCCCGGACGCATTCGCATGTGCGCTCGCTTCGCTTTACCCGGAACTTCGGCAAGGCCGCGGCGCTGTCCGCAGGCTTCCAGGCCGCGAACGGCGATGTAATCATCACCATGGACGCCGACCTGCAGGACGATCCTGCAGAAATTCCGCGGTTCCTGGAGCAGTTCGAACACGGGTATGAGGTAGTCTCGGGGTGGAAGAAAAAGCGCAATGATCCTTTAGGCAAAACGCTGCCGTCCAAGGTGTTCAACCGGCTGACCTCTTGGCTCTTTGATATCGACATCCATGACATCAATTGCGGGTTCAAAGCCTATAGCCGGCGGGCGGCCAAACATCTGAACCTGTATGGTGAATTGCACCGCTTCACGCCGGCTCTGTTGCACGCGGCCGGCTTCAAGGTGACCGAGATCGACGTGCAGCACCATGCGCGTGAACACGGCGTGTCCAAATATGGCGCATCGCGGATGGTGAAAGGATTTTTGGATCTGATCACGGTGAAAATGGTGACACGCTATTCCGCGCGGCCCTTGCATTTCTTTGCGTTGCTCGGGGCGCCTTTGTTCCTGTTGGGCGGCGCGTTCGTGACATATCTGACGATCTTGTGGTTTCTTGGGCTCGGGCCGATCGGAACCCGGCCGCTGTTGCAGATCGGAATACTGTTGATCGTGACGGGCACGCAGTTGATCGGTGTCGGACTGGTGGCCGAGCTGGTGCAAACGACACGCCTGAGCGAACGTGAGAAATACGTGATCGATCAGGTGATCGACTGAACACCGGAAAGGCGTCAGCCAGTTTTGCGGCCCGATTTGATCAGCCAGATATTGTAGAGCATCAGGGCGCCGGTCGCGACCATCATCAGGAACACCGATAGAGACCCGGCGCGGATGCCTTCATAAGCGAGCAGAGCCGAGGCTAGTGCGCGCAGCCAGAAAAAGCGGGCCGACACTACGGGGCGACCCGCGCGGCGGCTTTCGGCGGCCTGGATCAGCCACGAGCCGAAAAAGATGATGCCGCCCAGAAACCCAAGCGCCTCAATGCGAATTTGTTCGACGAGTGACAGTATCAGGTCCATCATGCACGGCTCTACTTCGACGGATGTTGAAAAAGGTCTAGCCTGCGCAGATCGATCTGGCAATCAGTGGCGGATTTGAATGGTTTGCCGCAGGCTGTTGTCGCCCAGGTCGTAGATCAGGATCCGGTCATCATCGGTGACAACCGCGTACCAGTCGGGCCCTTGCGTGAAGGCACTGGCCTTGGCGCCATCGGGCAGCGTGATTGCGCCGGGCAGTTCCGAGGCAGGCCGGTCCGGGAAGCGGGTGACAAACAGAACGATCAGGACTAGAAGGCCCAAAATCATCGTGGCGGTCAGGATCGTCACCAAGCGGCGTAAAAAGCGCAGGTTCGCCAGTTCGGCCGGGTCAATCGGGGGTTCGTCGTCCATGTCCACCACCTTGCAGGTCACAATCGGGGCCGCGCCGCCGCCGCGTCTTGATAAGGCACTGGCGCGCGATGTGCCAGACGATGCGCACCTCAGCCGCTCGCGACTGGCCCGGTTGATCGCAGAGGGCGCGGTTTCGGTGAACGGGTCGATTGTCACCGACCAGAAGGCCAAAGTGACCGAAGGCGATGTGATCTCGATCACTGTCGAAGAGGCAAGCGAAAGCCATATCGGTCCGGAAGATATTCCTCTGGACATTGTGTACGAAGACGATGACCTGGTTGTCGTGAACAAGCCCGTCGGGATGGTGGTGCATCCCGCGCCCGGCACGCCCGCAGGCACATTGGTCAACGCCCTGTTGCACCACTTCAAAGGTGCACTGTCCGGGGTAGGGGGCGAAAAACGCCCCGGCATTGTCCACCGGATCGACAAGGATACATCGGGACTTCTTGTCGTGGCCAAGTCCGACGCCGCCCATCATGGTTTGGCCAAGCAGTTCGAAAAGCACACGGTGCACAGGCGTTACCTGGCGCTGGTCTACGGTGTGCCGGACGCGGGCGATCCGCGCCTTCGTGGTTTGCGCGGGGTTGGCTTTGAAGGGGCGAATATCCTACGGATCACGACCCATCTTGCCCGCCACAAGACCGACCGTCAGAAACAGGCCGTCTTGATGTCCGGGGGGCGACACGCGGTGACCCGCGCGCGCGTTGTCGAACAATTCGGCGCGCCCCCCGCCCTGGCGCTGGTCGAATGCTGGCTGGAAACCGGACGCACGCACCAGATCCGCGTCCATATGGCCTATGCCGGTCATGCCCTTGTCGGCGACCAGACCTATGGCGGACGGCGCAAGATCGCCGCCGGGGCCTTGTCGCCCGTTGCCCATGATGCGCTGCGGACCTTTCCGCGACAGGCGCTGCATGCCGCCGAACTGGGGTTCGCCCATCCGATCAGCGGCGAACGCATGACGTTCGAAGCCCGCTTGCCCGCCGACATGCGTGATTTGCTTGAAATACTTGGCACGTCTGCGTGAGACCGCAGAAGTTCGATTGAAAGCGACGGAATGAGCTTCATTATCCGTTAAGACAGCACGGGTAGCCAGTTGAGCGTATGGCAACCGGCCCTTGAAAGGGGCGTTAGCGCTACCTACATTTGTAATGTTAATCCGCGTAACTTCGCGGTTTCGAGGGAGAAGACATGAGCAATTACAAAAACTTACCGGCCCCAAGCCCTGAACAAGGGCTCAACCGCTACATGCAGGAAATCCGCAAGTTTCCCATGCTTGAGCCGGAAGAAGAGTATATGCTGGCCAAACGTTGGACCGACCACGAAGACACCGAGGCCGCACACAAGCTGGTTACCTCGCATCTGCGGTTGGCGGCCAAGATCGCTATGGGATACCGCGGCTACGGTTTGCCGCAGGCCGAAGTGATTTCCGAAGCGAACGTCGGTCTGATGCAGGCCGTCAAGCGGTTCGATCCTGAAAAAGGGTTCCGTCTGGCCACTTATGCGATGTGGTGGATTCGCGCTGCGATCCAGGAATATATTCTGCGCTCGTGGTCTTTGGTAAAGCTGGGCACCACCAGCGCGCAGAAGAAACTCTTCTTCAACCTGCGCAAGGCCAAAGCGCGCATTGGTGCGTATGAAGACGGCGACATGCATCCCGACAACGTCAAGCGGATTGCCACTGATCTGGGCGTGACCGAAGCCGAAGTGGTGTCGATGAACCGCCGGATGAGCAAAGGCGGCGACGCCTCGTTGAATGCCATGATTGGCGGCGGTGATGGTGACAGTTCGGCAGAGTGGCAGGATTGGCTGGAAGATGACGATGCAGACACGGCCGCCGATTATGAGGCCAAGGATGAACTGGACACCCGGCGCAAGCTATTGGTCCAGGCCATGGATGTGCTGAACGACCGCGAAAAAGACATTATCACGCAGCGCCGGTTGCAAGATGCGCCCGTCACGCTGGAAGACCTGTCGGGCAAATACAATGTAAGCCGCGAACGTATTCGTCAGATCGAAGTGCGCGCGTTTGAAAAGCTGCAAGAACGTGTGCGCGAACTGGCGACCGACAAGGGCGTCATTGAACCAGCGTAGCATGATGCGTATTCCCTCGATCAACGGGTGCCATTTGGCGCCCGTTTTTCTTGGCGTTGTCTCCTGATGACAACTGGGCCATGTTTGCGCAAACAAGGAGTGCCACATGAGCGATAGACCCGTCAGATGGGGCGTGATGGGCGCCGCCACATTCGCCCGCAAACACATGGCGCGCGCAATTCACGCCGCTGAAGGCGCGCAATTGGTCGCACTGGCGACATCGGCACCTGAAAAAGCGCTCGGATTTCAGGCCTTTGCACCCGATTTGCGCCTGCATGACGACTACAATGCCTTGCTGGCCGACCCGGATATCGATGCGGTCTATATACCTTTGCCCAATCACCTTCACGTCAGTTGGGCCCTTCAGGCCGCCGAGGCGGGCAAGCACGTGCTTTGTGAAAAGCCGATTGCGATGCGGGCCAATGAAATCGACGCACTGATCGCCACGCGCGACCGCACAGGGCTGGTGATGGCGGAAGCTTACATGATCGCGCATCATCCTCAGTGGCACAAAGTGCGTAATCTTGTGCAGAGCGGGGCCATCGGCGATCTGCGCCATGTGACCGCTTGTTTCACTTATGACAATTCTGCCGACGCCCAGAACATCCGCAACAAGCCTGAAACCGGCGGGGGATCGCTGCCTGATATCGGGGTCTATACCATCGGCGGCGCCCGGTTCGTGACGGGGGCCGAACCCCAGCGTGTCCGCGCCGTGCGGATCGAACGTGAAAACGGGATCGATACCACCACGGAATTCATGGCCGATTTCCCCGATTTCACCTTTTCATCCCTGACATCGATGCGGATGTTTCCGCATCAATCCGCGTTCTTTCACGGCGACAAGGGCGCCGTTCGCCTGACCGCGCCTTTCAATCCCAACGTTTTCGGTGAAGCGCAGGTGCATTTGTCCCGGCCTGATCAGGGCATCGAAACCTTTCGTTGGCCGGGTGTTAATCACTACGTGCTGCAGGTCGAAGCGTTTTGCAGGGCCGTTCAGAACGGCGAAACCTATCCCTGGGCGTTGGAAGATGCACGTGGCACCCAAGCGGCTATTGATGCGGTTTTTGAGGCAGATCAGAACTAAATCCGGGAACTGTGGTAAACTTCACAGGTGCAGAACGCGGAGGCTCTCATGACCACATCTGATACCAACCCCAAAGGAATGGATGACGCGGTTGAACTGGAAGAACCGCAAAATCCGCTAGGCGAAACCCAGTCCATCTGGATGCGTGGCCTGTTCATGATCATTTTCGCGCTGTTCTTCGGAATCGCCGAAATGCTGCTTGGCGTGATGGCCGTAGTCCAGTTCCTGTGGATGCTGATTGCCAAGGAACGTAATAGGGGAATCGCGGATTTCGGCGCGCAATTGGGCGATTGGTTACGGCAAGTGGCCGAATTTCAGACCGGCGCAACCGAAGCAAAGCCTTTTCCCTGGCGTCAATGGGGCAGCGATTGACTTAGCGGCGACGATGCAGCCATCGCAGGATGGGGCGAAAGTCCAGCGCGGCGATGGCAATGCCCAGCGGGACCATCCAGAACCCCAGCACCGGCATGAACCCGAAGACGCCGCCCAAGGCCAGCAACACGCCGACCACGGTTCGCAAACCGGGCGGAATGTTGCGTAGGGCCCAGGTCTGGGCCTTATGTTTGCTGTATTGCCATCTCTCGTGCCAGTTGGCCATGAATGAACCAGTTCTGCAGGCGTGTTAGCCCTCCATTGCCTCCAATTGGTCGATGAAGCCTTCGATCATCGCAAGGCCCTTGTTCCAGAATTCCGGGTCCGATGCATCCAGCCCGAAGGGCGCCAACAATTCCTTGTGGTGCATGGCGCCGCCTGCCTTGAGCATATCGAAATACTTGTCCTGAAACCCGTCTGGGCTTTCCTGGAACACTGCATAGAGCGCGTTCACCAGCCCGTCGCCAAAGGCATAGGCATAGACGTAAAACGGCGAATGCACGAAATGCGGAATATAGGACCAATAAGTCGCGTATTCATCGATGAATTCAAATGCAGGCCCAAGGCTTTCCCCCTGAACGCTCATCCACAATTCGTTGATCTGTTCGGGTGTCAGTTCGCCCTCGGAACGTGCTGCATGCAGTTTGCATTCGAAATCGTAAAACGCAATTTGCCGCACGACCGTATTGATCATGTCTTCGACCTTATTGGCCAGCAGAACGCGTTTTTCATCATCGCTTTTCGCGTCTGAAAGCATTTTCTGAAAGGTCAGCATTTCGCCGAACACGCTAGCCGTCTCGGCCAGGGTCAGCGGGGTCGACGACAGCATTTCACCTTGGTCTGCGGCAAGCACCTGGTGCACCCCGTGGCCCAATTCGTGGGCCAGCGTCATCACATCGCGTGGTTTGCCAAGATAGTTCAGCATGACGTAGGGGTGGGCATCTGTCACCGTGGGGTGAGCAAACGCGCCGGGGGATTTGCCCGGTTTGACGGCGGCATCAATCCAGCCCTTGGTAAAGAACGGCTGGGCAATTTCGGCCATGCGCGGATCGAACCCCGCATAGGCGTCCATCACGGTCTTGGTCGCCTCATCCCACTTGACGGTCTTGTCGATTTCCATCGGCAGGGGGGCGTTGCGATCCCAGACCTGCATCTTGTCCAAACCCAGCCATTTGCGCTTGAGTTCGTAGTACCGATGCGACAGGCGCGGGTAGGCATCGACAACGGCGTTGCGGAGCGCCTCGACAACCTCGGGTTCGACGCGGTTCGAAAGGTGTCGGCTGGTTTGCGGCGTCGGCAGGCCGCGCCACCGGTCGATGATGCCCTTTTCCTTGGCCAAGGTGTTGTGTACGCGCGAAAAAATCTTGATGTTGGCGTTCAGAACCCGTCCGATTTCGCGCGCCGCCGCCTCGCGCTTGGCGCGGTCTTTGTGCGACAAGAGATCGGCAACTTCACTGATGCCCATATCTTCGCCATCGACGGTGAACATCAATCCGGCGACGGTTTCGTCGAACAGTTTGTTCCACGCGGCGGCCCCCACGACCGATTGGTCGTGAAGCAGTTTTTCGATTTCGTCCGACAGCTGGTACGGCTTCATGGCGCGCGAATGGTCCAGCACCGGGCGATAGCGTGCCAGATCGGCGTTTTCGGCCAGCATTGCCTCGTATTTGGAGTCCGCGATGCGGTTGAATTCCAGCCAATAGAACACAAGATCCGACGTCGAGTCGGTGATTTCTTGCTGCATGTTCGACATGAACTGCACGCGCCCGCCATCCAGCGAATTCTGGTAGTAGCGCAACCCCGCGAAGGACAGGATGCGGCCCGCAACCATATCCATCTTTTCGCTGCGCTGGATCGATTCCAACAGCTCATCCGCGCTCAAATCGGCCACGCGCCCCTGGAAATCCTTGGCGAACTGGGCGGCTTCGGCCTTGTACCAGTCCAGGTCGGATTTCAGCTTGGGATCGTCTTCGCCCTTGTAGAGGTCGCTCAGATCCCAATCGGGCAAATTGCCCAGATCCTTGCCGCCCCCGCTGGCCTGCACGTCAGCTTCGAAGACGGGGTTTGGGGGAAAATCACGCATGGGGCGGCCTTTCAAAGATGTCGTTCACCCTTGACATAGGTTGCCCCACGCGATTTCGCAACGCCATCACAAATGAGCGGAAAAAAGCGCGTCGACCTCGTCGAAAAACAGGCCGCGTTCCTTGGGACCTTCCATCATGATTTCGTGGCGCGCCCCTTCGACCATGATCAATTCGCCTTTGGGCCATTTGGGCATGTAGCGTTTGATCGGAACTGGGTCGACGATTGCCTCTTTGGTGCCGAGAAACACCTTGGTCGGCACGTCCGGCGCAGGCATTTTCATCAACGCGTGGCATTCAACCAGCGCTTTGTGAACCCAGTCCATCGACGGTCCGCCAAGATGCAAGCCAGTGTCATGGTGCGCATGGCGCACCATATATGCATACATGTCCGGGTCACTGGTCAGCAGGTTGCCTTCGAACGGTTCGCGCAGAACATAAGTTTCACCAGCAGTGCCGGGCGCACGTTTGCTACCCCAGCCAATGGTGGTCAGGGCCCAGGACAAAAACGTCTTTGCCCAATCGGGCAAGCCGTTCATCAAGATGCCCCACATCGGCGCGGAAAAGGCGGCCGCGTTGACGGGCAAGCCATTTTGCAAAGCGCGCAGGCCGATGGCCCCGCCCATGGAATGGGCAATAAGGAAAAACGGTTCAGGAAGGGCCAGTTCACGCACGGCCAAAAGCGCGGCCTGCACGTCGAGCTGATAGTCGGAAAAACTGTCCACATGTCCCATCGACACGTCATCGTGCACCCGGTCGGACAAACCTTGGCCGCGCCAGTCGATGGCCACGGTGGCATAACCGCGCGCCGCCAGGTCTGCTGCCGCGCGGCCGTATTTTTCCACATACTCGGTGCGACCCGGGAACAACAGGACGGTGCCTTTCGCATCTGGCTTGGGCCAGACCGCGATACGCAGGCGCCGCCCGTCGGCTGCTGTCAACCAATAGGCGGCCTTACCGTCAGGCCCTTCGGCCTGATCGGCATGAAACGGGGCGTGTTCCATGGGTCAGGCGAGCGCCGAGCCCAGCTGCATCGCCATGCCCATATCGCCGTCGATCGACAGTTTGCCCTGCATGAAAGCGGCCGTCGGGTCGATGTCGCCATCCATCATGGATTGAAATGTTTCGAGATCCGCCGTCATCGTGACGTCGGCATCTTCGTCGGCTGCGCGCGCACCGTCGCCGTCTATCATGACCGCGCCTTCGCCTTCGATCACGAATTTGGCGGTGCCGGCGGAAAAGCCGCCGTCAAGTTTTTCATTCAGGACGGATACTGCGCCGGTAATTACATCGCTCATGGGGGTTATCCTCTAATTCGTGATCCGCGCGCCCTTTTGTTTCGAGCAGGCTGCGCTAAACTCAACCGTGTTATGGGTTCGCAACGTTCAAAAACCAAATTCAAATCGGCGGCAGTCGCTTGTGCCGTCGCGTTATTTCTGCCCAACCTGGCCGTGGCTGACAAGCTTGATGATCTGTTCGAACGGCTGAAACTGGCCGAAGGCCCGGAATTGACGCTGACCGAAGAAGCCATATGGCTGGAGTGGTCGACTTCGGGGTCTCCGGCGATGGACCTGCTGTTGAAGAAAGGGCGCGCCGCGATGGAGCACGGCGAGCACGCGCTGGCGATCGAACATTTCACGGCCCTGATTGATCATGCGCCGGACTTCGCCGAAGGCTACAACGCGCGGGCAACGGCATTT
Source organism: Aliiroseovarius sp. PTFE2010 (assembly GCF_049943335.1). Lineage (NCBI taxonomy): Bacteria > Pseudomonadati > Pseudomonadota > Alphaproteobacteria > Rhodobacterales > Paracoccaceae > Aliiroseovarius > Aliiroseovarius sp. PTFE2010. Next base: position 143,398 of record NZ_JBNFVY010000002.1, on the reverse strand, counting down.
TTCGCCCAAGGCGCCATCGGCCAGTCGTTGGCCGATATTCGGCGCACCCTTGTGCGCGAGCCGCGCCATTTCGGCGCGCTCATGGGGCTTGCGATCATCCTTGACCAGATGGATAAGCCGCGCGATGCGCTGGCGACCTATCGCATGGTCGAAGCGTTGCACCCCCGCCGCGAAGGTCTGCAAGAGGAAATAGACCGGCTGGAAACGCAACTGGGCGATCAGTCGCTCTGAGCCTGAAGGGCTAGGAACATGGCAGGCATTGGCGCGGACGCGATGGGGCGGGTTACAGCCGTCCTTGGCCCCACGAACACCGGCAAGACACATTATGCTATCGAGCGGATGCTGGGCTATCGCACAGGCGTCATCGGCCTGCCGCTGCGTCTTCTTGCGCGCGAGGTGTATGACAAGATTGTCGCGTTGCGTGGCCCATCCGTTGTTGCCCTGGTCACTGGCGAAGAGCGGATCGTTCCGCCGCGCGCCCAATACTGGGTTTGCACGGTCGAAGCGATGCCGATCGGAACCGGCCCGGATTTCCTGGCGGTCGATGAAATCCAGTTGTGCGCCGATCCTGATCGCGGCCATGTGTTCACAGATCGCCTGCTGCATGCGCGTGGCACGCATGAAACGCTGTTTTTGGGCAGCGATACCATGCGCAGCGCGATTGCCGCGCAGGTGCCCGGTGTCCAGTTCGTGCGGCGCGACCGCTTTTCGGAACTGACCTATGGCGGGCAGAAAAAGATCAGCCGGATGCCCGCGCGCTCAGCCATCGTGGGGTTTTCCGTCGACAACGTTTACGCCATCGCTGAACTGTTGCGTCGCCAGAAGGGCGGGGCTGCGGTGGTGCTTGGCGCGCTCAGCCCGCGCACCCGCAACGCACAGGTGGAACTCTACCAGAACGGCGATGTCGATTATCTTGTCGCGACCGACGCGATTGGCATGGGGCTGAACCTGGACATTACCCATGTGGCGTTTTCTGCGACCTCCAAGTTCGATGGCCGCCGCATGCGGCCGTTGACCTCGCAGGAGCTGGCCCAGATCGCCGGGCGCGCCGGGCGCCACATGACCCACGGCAGCTTTGGCACCACGGGCGAGGCGGGACCGCTGCACGAAGAACAGGTCGCGGCGATTACCGAACACCAATTCCCCCCGGTCAAAAAGCTGCAATGGCGCAATACGCAGTTGGAGTTCGGAACCGCCCAGGCGCTGATCGCGTCGCTCGAACGGCAGACACAGGACAACTGGCTGACACGGGTGCGCGATTCCGATGACCTGATCGCGTTGAAATCGTTGGTTCAGATGGACGAACTGGCAGGTCGTTTGACAGGGCGCCAGAATGTGGAACTGTTGTGGGATGTCTGCCGCATTCCCGATTTTCGGGGCATCAGCCACGCAGAACACGCAACAATGGTGTCACAAATCCTGCTATACTTGTATGATGGCGGCCGGGTCCCGGACGATTGGCTGGCCCGTCAGGTCAAGCGAATTGATCGCCCCGAAGGCGATATTGATGCCTTGTCGAAAAGACTGGCATTTATTCGCACCTGGACCTACGTGGCGCAGCGCAAGGGGTGGGTTGACGATGAAACCCATTGGCGCGGCGAGACCCGTGCGGTAGAAGACCGACTGTCGGATGCCCTTCACGGGGCGCTGACGCAAAGATTTGTCGACCGGCGAACCTCTGTGTTGCTTCGCCGGTTGAAACAGAAGGAGAGCCTTGTGGCCGAGGTGAACGACAAGAGTGAAGTGCATGTGGCGGGCGAATTCATAGGCCGTCTCGAAGGGTTCCAGTTCCGGCAGGATCAGACATCGAACCCCGAAGAAGCCAAGACCCTGCGACAGGCCGCTGTGGCCGCGCTGGCGCCGGAATTCCACTTGCGCGCTGATCGCTTTTACAATGCCCCCGACACCGAGATCGATTTTACCGATCAGGGTGGGCTGATGTGGGGCGAGCACGCGGTAGGCAAACTGGTCGTCGACGATGATCCGCTCAAGCCCCGTGCCCATGCGTTCGTGGACGACGAAGCAGGGGTGGACGTGGCCCAAAAGGTTGAACGCCGCTTGCAGCACTTCGTTGACCGCAAGGTTGCCGCCTTGTTCGAGCCGTTGCTGGCCATGAGCCGCGACGAAGAGTTGAGCGGCCTGGCCCGTGGGTTCGCCTTTCGCTTGGCCGAAAACCTGGGGATCATCCCGCGCGATCAGGTCGCGAGCGAGGTCAAGGAACTGGATCAGGACGCGCGCGGCGCGCTGCGCAAGCACGGTGTGCGCTTTGGGCAGTTCACGATTTTCATGCCGCTTCTGCTCAAACCCGCACCGACACGGCTGCGCTTGTTGCTTTGGTCGCTGGCGGCCAAGCACGACGAGGCACCCGAAAGCCCGCCGCCGGGGTTGGTGACGATCCCCGCGCTGAAGGATGCGCCGCAAGGGTTTTATGCGATGTCCGGGTATCGATTGGCGGGCGAGCGGGCAATCCGCATCGATATGCTAGAGCGTCTGGCGGACATGCTGCGCGGCGAAGACAGTCGCGCCGGGTTCGAAACCAAGCCCGATATGCTGTCGATCACCGGCATGACGCTGGAACAATTCGCCGACCTTATGCAAGGGCTGGGCTACAAGGCCGAAAAAGGCGAGCGCGAGAAGCGCAAGGCACCGGCACCAGAGGCACCACAGGCGGCGCCCGACGTCACCGATGCCGATGCTGCGCCGGCACAGGCCATTCCGACAGATGCCGCCCCAGAAGCTGTGGCGACTGATGCGCCCGAACCCCAAGGCCCCGGTGTCGAAACGCCTGCCGCAGCGGGTCCGTCGTCAGACGGCGTCGAAGATACCGCCGCCGACGGCCCTGAAATGGAAGTATTTTACACCTTCACCTGGGGCGGAAATCGGGGCAACCGCGGGCCGCGCCGGGAAGGTGGCCGCGCGCAGGATAAGCCCCAGGGCCGCAAACCCAAGCCCCAAGGCGCCAAGGGCAAAGGCCCCCGCCGCGATCAGGGCCCCAAGAGGTTCGAGGCCAAGCCCAAGAAGGACAAGGGCATCGACCCGGACAACCCCTTTGCAGCAGCGCTCATGGGGCTCAAGGACAAGTCCTGAGTGGCAGAGCCGCGTCCCACGATCCGGATCGACAAGTGGCTGTGGTTTGCGCGGTTTTTCAAGACGCGCGGTCTGGCCGCCAAAGTGGTGGGCGGCGGTCACGTCCGCGTCAATGGCGACAAGATTGACAAGCCGTCACGCGGTGTGGGGCCGGGCGACACCCTGACGTTTCCACAAGGGCGCGACATCCGCGTTGCACGTATCGTGGCCATCGGCGAACGGCGCGGGCCCGCGCCCGAAGCGCGGGCGCTTTATGACGACCTGACACCGGTACGCCCGAAGGACGACGTTCCAGCGAACCCACGCTTTGAGGGAAAGGGGCGGCCTTCAGCGAAAGATCGTCGCAACGCCCGCCTTTCCCTGCGCGATCCGCTTGAATGATTGCTTGGGCCGCGCTAGCTAGGCGCTGGAATGAACGGATAGATTGCCCATGACCTATATCGTCAATGATGCTTGCATCGCCTGCAAATACACCGACTGCGTGGAAGTCTGCCCCGTAGACTGTTTTTACGAGGGTGAGAACATGCTGGTCATTCATCCCGACGAATGTATCGACTGCGGCGTGTGTGAACCAGAATGCCCTGCGGATGCGATCCGTCCCGATACTGAACCGGATATGGACAAGTGGGTCGAATTCAACCGGAAGTACTCTGAGCTTTGGCCGGTGATCATCACCAAGAAAGACCCGCTGCCCGAGGCCGAAGAGCGCGACGGCGAAAGCGGAAAACTAGAGAAGTACTTTTCCGAAGCGCCAGGCGACGGCGGCTAAACCGATTCGTGTCAGCGCCCGTCTGACCCGACGTAAGCCACGGTAAACGCCTGAATTTGGCCTGCCCGAGCCCAATTTTTTGTGGCGAAGGCGCACAAACCGGCTGCTATGCTGGTTTTTGATGCATTTTTGTGTTACACTCATTCAGCAATGACGCAATTAGTTTGACCGGCCCTTACATGTGCCGATTGCCTGTGGGGTGTGTTTCACAAGACCGAAATCCCGTCCTCCGAAGGGTTTGAGCCCATCGGTGCGGGATTTGACGGCTCTGGTGACCGGTCGATCCGAAGAAGAAAGTGCCATATGAGCAAAGCTAAGAAGTCCGAATTCCGCCCCAACGATTTCGTCGTGTACCCGGCCCACGGTGTGGGCAAGATCGTATCGATCGAGGAACAGGAAATCGCCGGGCTGTCGTTGGAGCTGTTCGTTATTTCGTTCGAAAAGGACAAGATGACTTTGCGTGTTCCGACCAACAAGGCCGAAGAAGTCGGCATGCGGTCGCTCAGTTCGCCCGACGAGGTGGCGGACGCGATGAGAACCCTGAGAGGCAAAGCCAAGGTCAAGCGGGCCATGTGGTCGCGCCGCGCGCAGGAATACGAGCAAAAAATCAACTCGGGCGATCTGATTGCGATCGCCGAAGTTGTCCGCGACCTGCACCGTACTGACGACCAGCGTGAGCAAAGCTATTCCGAACGCCAGCTTTACGAAGCCGCGCTGGAACGTTTGACCCGCGAAGTGGCTGCCGTAGGCGGCACCGACGAAGTGAGTGCGCAAGAAAAAGTGGGCGAGGTTCTGATCTCGCGCGCAGCCTGATCAAACGCTGATCTGGACAGGCCAGTTCTGGATAGGCCAGTCTTTTGGCCGAAGATGCCGTCGCCAGGGGAGGGGTGACGGCATTTTTTATGCGCAGTTGTCTGCCCCTCAGGCGCTTTTTTTCTCGCGCGCCTGATCCAGTTGCTGCACCAGCGCGGTTTCCAGTTCTTTGTCGAGCACTTTGGAGCGTTCGAGATAGGCCGTATTTTCCGACACTGGGACCGCCGGATCCCAAAGTTCGGCCAGTTCGCGCAATGACGCACGGTCATGACGGAAGAACGCAAATTCCAGTTCGCTGGCCTCAAAGTCCGATAGCCCCATGCTTTCCAGGACATAGCGTCCCGCGCGCAAAGAACTGTCGAACATTTCGCGCACGATCTTGTCGGCCCCAGCCTGGTATAACTCATAGACGTGGAGGCGATCGTGGGCCCGCGAGATGATCGTGATATCGGGCCGTTTGCTGCGCGCATATTTCACCAGTTTGTTCGCCGCTGCGCGATCGTCCAACGCAACCACAAGCACTTTGGCATCGTCCAGTCCCGCGGCATGCAGCATTTCGGGTCGGGTCGGATCGCCAAAAAAGCCCTTGAAGCCAAACTTGCGCATGAGTTGGATCGTCGCCAGATCGGAATCCAGCACCGTGGTCTGGAACCCCGAACTTTGGACCAACCGGTTGACCACCTGCCCAAACCGCCCGATCCCGGCAATGATGACCTGCTGGGGATCGTCGACTTCGTCGTGGGGGATGTCGGGGCCGGTATCGTTCATCTTTTTGGACAAGTAGTCATAAAGAATGAACAAAAGCGGCGTGAAGAGCATCGATAAGGCCACCACCAAGAGCACGGTTTCTCCCAGTTGCTGGGTCAGCACATTTAGTTGCAGCGCGAAAGACACCAGAACAAACCCGAATTCCCCTGCTTGCGCCAGGGACAGGGTGAACAACATTCGTTGCCGCCGTCGCAGCCCGAAGATCGTGGCAATCAGAAACAGCAAGATGCCCTTTAGCAAAACCAGCGACACGACCAAGGCAATAATGTTGGCCGGCCGATCGAAGAGCAGCCCAAAGTTGATACCCGCGCCCACAGTGATAAAGAACAACCCCAGCAACAGCCCTTTGAAGGGTTCAATGTCGCTCTCCAGCTCATGACGGAATTCGGTGTTGGCCAGCACCACGCCGGCCAGAAAGGTTCCGAGTGCTGGTGACAGACCCACCGCAAGCATCAACAGCGCGATCCCGACCACAATGAACAGTGCCACGGCGGTATAAAGTTCGCGCAGTTTGGCGGCATGGATATGGCGGAAAAGAGGGCGGGTGAGGAACGTGCCTGCAAAAATAATCACCGCCACTGCGCCCAGCGTCATCAGCGCAACGCCCCAGCCCGGCAGGCCTTCGACCAGGGACACCTGGCTGTGATCGCCGGCGCTTTGCGCAATCGATCCATCTGGCGAAAAGCCCCATGTGCTCGCCGTACCCAAGAGTGGCAAGAGGATCAGAAAAGGAATGACCGCGATATCCTGCGTCAGCAGCACGGAAAAGGCAGAACGCCCGCCGTTCGTTTGCATCAACCCTTTTTCCGTGAGCGTCTGCAGCACGATCGCTGTTGAAGACAGAGCAAAAATCATCCCCAGGGCAATCGAGACATTGACGCTTTGGCCCAGTGCATAGTGCGATACCACATACACCGCCGCCACGGTGCTGGCGATCTGCAGACCGCCCAGCCCAAGCAATCGGTGACGCATATCCCAAAGCGCCCGCGGCTCCAGCTCCAGGCCGATCAGAAACAACATCATGACGACGCCGAATTCGGCAAAATGCTGCAGATCCTGCGTTTCGTGATGCCCGACCAGCCCCAGGATTGGTCCAATCACGATCCCCGCCGCCAAGTACCCAAGCACAGACCCAAGCCCCAGCCGCGATGCAATTGGAACTGCGACGACAGTGGCGGCAAGGTAAATTGTGGCCTGAAACAGAAACCCTTCCATGAAAAGTCCTTGAAAATGGGGATGACAATCGTTGATGCAGGATAAGGCTGAACCGGCGCTTGGCAAGGCGCTGCGGTGCCATGCCGCGCCCGAAACCGGACATTCGTCAGTTGATTTGCACCCATGTGGTGTGTGGGCGCCCAAAGGGCCCTGTTTGCCGACAGACTGCGGGCTTTTCGCACCGTCAATGCCACGCGATAGAGCGGCCGCCGGTTAGCCTTTGATTTCCAAGGTCATGTTGCGTCCGTTCTTGGTGTAGGTCAGATCGTCCTTGCCGATGGCCCGCACGCGCCCACCGTCCAGCCTGTCGCCGACCTTGACTTTTTCGTACTTTCCCGATGGCAGACGGACCAGTGCGCGGCGTTCCTGATTGGATCCGTAAACGCCGATCAAGTTCAAACGGTTGAGATTGATCGCATTGCGTGACGTGGCCTGTCGGGCAACTGACGCGGCAGTCGGAATAGACGGCGCACGGGGCGTCGCGGCGGCCAAAAGCGCGCGCGAATTTCCAGTGCCGCTCGTCGCGCCTGTCGCCTGCGAATTGGCCCGCGCGCGCTCGACGATGGCTGCGAAATTCTGGGGGCGCGCGGTCGGTCGGGCCGCGGCCAATCCGCTCGAGATCCGGATCGGTTCTGCCGTCTGGGGCGGTTCTTCGGCAACCAATGATGCGGCGCTGGCAGCCTGAGCCGCTGCGGCCGCCGCCTGGGCCGACGCTTCGGCAGCCGCGCGCTTGGCGGCGATTTGTGCGGCGCGCTCGGCCAGATCCGTCGGGCGCGGTCGTGGCAGGATTTGCGCAAGTTCCGCCATCGCGTTGCTGCCAGTGGCGCTGCTGTCCTGGCGTTCGATCAAATCAGATGGCTGCACACTGGGCTCTGTTTCTGCCACAGCTTCACTTGCGGCAACGGCGTCAGACTCCTGAATGTCCTGAGTACGCGCTGCGATGGCCGCATCGGGGCGCGGTGCCGGGACACGGTCGGGCCGGCCGAGAAACACGATCGCGCCCTGGGGTGTCGGTGCGCCCTGACGGGTTGCCCGCACCAGCCCGTTTTCGTCCAGATCGTACTTGGCGGTCGGTGATGCTGGTGTTGATGGTGGCGCCGGTGGGCCGTCCGCGCCGCGCTGAAGTGGCAAGGCAACCGCATCTCCGTCGGAAATCCGCGGATCGATTGCGGCAATAAACACGTCGTCCAGGCTGTCGGGCGTTGGCACGACCGCCAGTTCTGTGGAAGCGCTGGTCTGGGCCGAAAGCCTGGGCTCGCGCGCGACCATCGTATCTGTAACGACGTCGGCCGGGGTGTTTTGCGCGTCGCCCCGCGTTCCGGACGCCGCCGCAGCCGGATCCACTGTGGGGTCCAGTTCGACATCCCCTTGTTGACGCGCGAGCGTGGCGGCATCTGGCACGGCGGCTGTGCCCTGAGATGGCAGGGCTGGGGGCGGGGCGATCTCAGGCGCGGATTCGGGCGGCTGTTCTGCCGCCACCTGACGATCATCCGAAGGCAACGGCGCGGCCGCGCCGGTTTGAGCGGCGCCTTGTTCGGATTGAGCACCTGCCTCGTCGTCTGACATCCAGCCAGACACGACGAAAATCACCGCCAGACAGACCAGCAAGATGCCGGTGAGAATGAGACCAAGGTACTTTGGCCCCCGACGTTGGGCCGCACCGTCAGCTTTGCGCGCACCGAACACAGTGAGCGCTTCCGCCTCTTGCGGGTGTTCGGCGGTTGGGGCGGCGTGATCGGTGCCGTCATTCGACGAAGTGCTTTCGGATGCGCGGACCTCCGTCGGTTCCAAAGGCGCAATCGGCGTCCGTTGCAATGGCATCGGGGGGGGTTCGGGCAGCATCCCTTTGGGCGCAGAGGATTTCTTGGCCTTGGGCGCCTTTTTTGGGGGGGGCGTGTCGTCCTGATCCCCGACAAAAGGCGCTGTAATTGGAACGTGGGTTGTTTCAACCTTGCGGCTGACCCCACCGAGCGCGGCCGCACCCGTTCCCAGATCTATGCGCGCGGGTGTCTGTGAAATGCGCGGCGCGGGGGTTTGGGGCGCAGAGGCATCGCGGCGTGAGACGAACTGAGTAGCGGTTTGAGCCGGCGGCAGACTGTCTGACGGGCTCGGTTCCGAGGGCCGGGGGGCATCCCCGGGTGCGTCACCAAGCGCGCCTTGTCCGTCCGGTTCATCTGGCATCGTATCTTCGATGTTCAGGTCTGCGGGGCCGGGGGCATCGGGCTGCGCGCAATCACGTTCAACCGTTTCGCCCTCTGGCAGCAGTTCGGCGGTCGCCTTGGCTTGGCCAAAGAAGGGCTCGCCGGGAAAGTCGCCATTCTCTGGTACTGCAACGAAGGACACCGGGTTGAACCGATGTTCGCTGGCGAAGGCCTCGGCTTCTTCCAGCGTTTCGTTCGCCACGGCCGCCACAAGGATCTGACCATCCTTGATCCGCCAATCGTAGGTGATTTCGTCCAGCGTATAGGGTGTGGTGCCATCCAGCGCTTTTTGAATTGCAGCGTGACGCTTTGCGTCATCCTCGCCCGGGTCCTCAAGGCTGGTATAAAGGATCTGCGAGTTTGGAAGGACCAGTTTGCTGGTAATCCCCGCCGGGCTGAGGTTCGCTGCCGATTTGCGCAACATCGACAGTTCAGCCGCAAGATCTTCGCTGTCGATGCTGACATCGCCCACGTTGACCCATACGGATCCGGCCCGGTGCAACAGGCTGATGCCGTCAAGGCTGAGGTTCAACGCAAAGCTTGGTTTCATCTCACCGTTCAACACCTTGAGATAAGCAAATGCGGCCGGGCCATGCCCGACCGAAACTCGGCAAAACCTTATCGCAGGACGTCGCCAAGGGAAAGCGCGGATCGGCGGCGATCCGCGCGCGCTGTCGTTAACTGGTCGCTATTGCCAGGGCCTGGTCAAGATCGGCGATCAGGTCGATCGGGTCCTCTATTCCGATCGACAGGCGCACCACTTCTGGTGCGGCACCTGCCGCGATCTGGTCCTGTTCGGAAAGCTGGCGGTGGGTCGTAGACGCCGAATGGATGACCAGTGACCGGGTGTCACCAAGGTTGGCAACATGGCTGAACAGCTTCAATGATTCGACCAGTTTGACACAGGCGTCGTAACCGCCCTTTACCGAAACCGTGAACAGCGCACCCGCGCCGCGCGGGCAGATCGTCTGGGCGCGCTCGGCGTAAGGGGATGAAGGCAATCCCGCATAGGTGACCATTTCGATCCGGTCATCGTTTTCAAGCCATTCGGCAACCTTGCGGGCGTTTGATACGTGCCGTTCCATGCGGAGCGACAGGGTTTCGATCCCCATCAATGTGTAATGGGCGGCTTGCGGATTCAATGTCATCCCCAGGTCGCGCAGGCCAATGGCAATACCGTGGAACGTGAAGGCCAGGGGGCCAAAGGTCTCGTGAAAGTTCAGGCCATGATAGGCCGGTTCGGGTTGGGACAGCGATGGAAACTTGTCGCTGGCGGACCAGTCGAATTTGCCGCTGTCGATCACTGCGCCACCGGTGACGGTTCCGTTGCCGGTCAGGTATTTGGTCATTGAATGAACCACCAGCGTGGCGCCGTGTTCGATCGGATTGCACAGGTACGGCGTTGCGCTGGTGTTGTCCACGATCAGGGGAATGCCCGCCCCGTCGGCAATCTTGGCGATTGCTGGCAAATCGGTGACATAGCCACCGGGGTTCGCGATGGATTCGCAGAAGATCGCGCGCGTGTCATCGTCGATGGCTGCCTTGACCGCGTCCAGATCGTCGAAATCGACAAAAGTGGCCGACCAGCCGAAGCGGGTGATTGTCTGGCTGAACTGCGTCAAGGTTCCGCCGTAAGCCCTTGTGGATGCGACAATATTCTTGCCTGGGCCCATCAGCGGAAATAGCGCCATGATCTGCGCGGCATGTCCGGACGAACAGCAAACCGCGCCCGCCCCGCCTTCTAGTGTGGCAATGCGGTCTTGCAGTACGGCAACCGTAGGATTGGTCAGGCGCGAGTAAATAAAGCCGACCTCTTGCAGGTTGAAGAGCGCCGCGGCGTGATCCGCATCGCGAAACACGTAACCCGTGGTCTGGTATATCGGCGTCTGGCGGGCGCCTGTGGCCGGATCGGGCTGGGCGCCCGCGTGAATTTGCAGTGTGTCGAAGCCGTAGGTGTCGCTCATGGAATCCCCCCTCTGTTTGGCGTGCAGGCTAGATGGGAAGGGCGCTGGCGTGCAAGCGCGAATGCTCAGTCACAGACACGTTCCATATACATATACTCTGGGGTGACGCTCATATCCGGCGGAGTCAGTGGAAAATTATCAGAGAGGATGACTGGAAAACGGCGCAGGTCATAGCAGCGCAGGAAATCGGGATCGTCCAGCAATTCGTAGTCGGTCAGGAACACAGGCTCGCCTGGCGGGTTTCCGACTGCCGTGCCGAAAATGATCACATCGGGCTTGCGCGACAACACATAGGAACCGTCGCCCTTGCCGTGGCCCGGGTAGGATTGGATAGGGGTGCGGATCGGAACCGGATCGCGCTTGGCGATCACCGGATCGTTCAGGCCAAGCGTGTCGATATAGGTATGGTGGTCGGCGAAAAACGGTGTCGATCCAGCGGTCGCCAGCGCCACGACGCGCGGCTCGGGAAAATGTTCGGCGATACGCAGGCCCATGAAGGCCCCGTAGCTGGCGGCTGGGTCGGCCTGTTGCGCAGGCCGTAGGGCGGCTTGGGCCAGCGCCAGAAGCGCCAGCGTCAATGCGGCAGCCCGCCCGAACCCGCGCGGATCGGCGGCCATAAAGGCGGCGGCGCCCAGAACCGCCGCCGGGATAACCGGCACGAAGATGCGCACAAAAGACATGTGGTCGCCGCCCGACCAGATTATGTAGGCCGATTGAAGCGCCGCGATCATCAGGCCGGCTCGGGCCAGCCGCACCGGGCCGTGTGCGTTGGATTGGCTGCGCGTCGCCAGTGCCAGCACGATCAGCGCCAGAAGCGCCGGAATGGCCCAGAGCGCAGTGCCCGCATATTCCAGCCCGTTCACGAGACGCTGCGGCGTTGCGATCCCGACCTTGGCGTGGAAAGTTAGGGGCAGCCATTCGCCGTAATACGCGTTGCGGATCAGCAAATGCGCGATGAGCGTCAGTGCCGACACGGTTCCAACCCCCACGAAATGCACCAGCTTGCGGGGCAGGGACAGGGGGGACAAGGCCAGCACGGCCAACCCGGTGGCGAAATTCGCGATGAGTGCATCGGGGCGTGTCAAATAGGCAAGCGCGAAGAAGAGCGACGCCAGAAGCGTGCGGGGCAGACGGTCGGTGCCCTTGACCGCAGGCATGGCAAAGAACAGCGCGCAGGCAATAAAGGCGGCGGCCAGGACAGCTTCCAGCCCACCATAAACCCAACCGATCACCGGGGCCGAAACGACAGGCAACATCGCAGCCATCCGCAGCGTCAGGTCCCGTGTGGACAATCCCGTCAGCCGCCAACTGGCAACCGCTAACAGCGCCGTGGCGCAAAAGTTGATTGCGTGCACCGCGTCCATCGCGCCCATACCAGCGCGGATCAACAGCGCCGACAGCAAAACATGCAGCAGGTTGGTATAGCCTTCGACCCGTTCGCCCAGGTTCCATGCCAATTCCCCGTCCAGCGCCAGATGCCGCGCATAGCGCAGCGAAATGAACGCATCGTCGTGAAAGAACTGCCGCAGCTTCCACAGCAGCAGCGCTGCGCTTAGGATCAGGCAGGCGCCCACGACCCACTGAACCCAGTCTTGCGCCGCGTCGCGGGAAGAAATCGCCTTGCTCATATTTTACCTCATCCACCAACCTGCCCGTTTGATCGGGTTGCGAATGGCCTGTTCACGACGCGGCAAATCGTTCTGATCGAACATGGCGCGCACTTTGTGGCCCTTCTTTTGGTAGACCAGCTTTTTCAGCGGTTCGTATTCCTTGAGGACTTTCTTGATCTTGTTGGGGGCAATCGCGTCTTCCAGAACCTTGATTGCATGGTCGCTTTCGCGCGCATAGAGCAATGGCAAATACCGGTAATGCACCGACGTCTTGCCGTCCAGCAAACCGGCAGGAATTGTCTGGCGCCCGCCGCCAAAGCTGTGAATCACCAAGGGCAATGCTGCTTGATCCAGCCAAGGGTCAAGGCTCTGGCACACCAGTTCATCGGGGGCGTGATCCCGGATCGCGGTGGCATATTCGGCAAATCGCGCGCCAAATTCGTGTGGGCACCGGTAAAAGAACCAGCCCGCATTGAAATACAAATACCGCTGCCAGTATTCGTCTGGCTGGCTGGGATCGAGCGAGCTTTCAAAATCCAGCCCGAACTTGTCATACAGAGATTTCCAGATTTGCGCATAACCCGGCCCATATAATTCGATCTTGGGCCAGGTATTTTCGCGCCGCATGGACGCCGAAGGCCGGTCGAAGTCGAAGGGAACGCGGGACAGGGGGCCGGTGATGATCGTATCACTATCGAAGAACACGAAAGGCTCGCCTTTGGGCAGGGCCATGAGTGCTTCGATCTTGTTGCCGTTTGGATAGGATGCACCGAAATGTTTGTTTTCGAACGGCAGGATCTGGGCGCCGAGCATGCCTAGCAGGTCGCGCACCGCGCTGTCCTTGATCCGCGGGTCCCGGGGCCACTTGGGGCCGGGTTGCGGTTCGGCCACGAAAAGCTTGCCGGAGAATTCGATGTCAGATGCGCGAAGGGTGGCGGCGAATACGGCGGCCTCGTACATTAGCCGGCCATCTTGACCCACAACGACGATATTGAAATCGCGTGATTTTTCTGCCGGTTTTGCCATTTTTGGCATGCCTGATAACCTGATTAGACGTCACTATAGCGATGGACGGCTTGTGCCTAAAGAACCCATCGCGCCGCGTTTCGAGATTTTTATAGCGGTATGTTTAATGAAACACGTCTTTGCGCATTATTGGCGTATTTTGGGTGTGCACGCGTCCCGCAGCAACCGCCAAGCGCATGCCAAAATTCAGATGTGCCGCGGGGATACCATCGTTTCAACCTGGCTCATTTTGTGAGAAGTTCTGCGGCGCGATGCGACCACGCACGGCCGGCACCAAGGCGTCTGTTGGCCGCCATTTCTTTGACAGCTAGGCAGTTTTCTTGGCAGCGCGCCACATGAGCCAGGTCGGGATCAAGGCGACCATGAAGACGCCGCAAATGATAACGAACCCGTCCTGGAACGCGGCATTTGACGCTTGGATCACGACTGTCTGACCCAGAAACGAGGCCGCCGCGGGCATAAGCTGGGTGTCTGGCACACCTGACGCATGCAACAGGCCGGCCACCTTGCCCAGGAATTCCATGGTTGTTGCGTTGTCGCTGGTCTGGGTGGCCGCGAAGGCATCCGCGTGCATGATTGTGCGCCGTTCGATGAAGACCGTCAAAAGGTTCACCCCGAAAGCGCCGCCAAGCTGACGAATGAAGTTCACCGCGCCCGATCCCTGACCGAGAAGATGGTGCGGCAGAACCTTGAGCGACCCTGACGTGATGGCGGGAAAGACCAGCCCAAGCCCGACACGTGACAGGACTGTCAGCCACGCCAGCGTCCAGAAGGCCGTGTGAACGTTTGCTCCGGCCATCAGCCACGAAGACCCGGCAAAGACCGCCATGCCGATGCCGATCATGATGGCTGGTGTGACCTTGTCGGACAATCGCCCGGCGATCGGAAAAACCAGCAACATCGCGAATCCCGACGGCATCAGCAGCAGTCCAGCCTGGGTCGGCATCAGGCCCTGAATTTGCTGCACGAAAACCGGCAAAAGATAGGTCGATCCGAAAAGCCCCGCCCCCATGATGAACGACACGACGGACGCTGATGAAAAGGCGAAGCTGGCGAAAAGCCGCATGTCCAGCATCGGTTTGGACGTGTGCAGTTCCCATATCACGAACGCCACGGCCGCACTGGCCGAGACCGCAAAACCCAGCAGTATCGTGTTCGAATCCCACCCCAGCCGCTGCGCATTGGACAGCGTGCTTAGCAGCACCGACAGAAAGACCGAAAGGATCGCAACGCCCACGAAGTCAAACGCCGGGCGCTTGCCGCTTTCCTCACGACCGGGAAGGAAGAGATTGGACAGAACGATCGCAATCACCGAAAAGGGAAGGCCCAGATAAAAGACCGACCGCCAGTCAAAAGCATCCATCAGCACCCCGCCGATCCAAGGGCCCAACGCCGGCGCCAGCACGACCCCAACACCATAAATCCCCATGGCCGCACCGCGCTTGTCGGGCGGGAACACCTTGAACAGCAGGATCATGGCCAGGGGCTGTACGATACCGGCCGCTGCCCCCTGCACGACACGCGCGAATGTCAGGACAGATTCGTTCGGGGCAATGCCGCCGATGACCGACCCGACCAGAAAGATCGCCATTGCAGCGTTCATGGTTGCGCGCATTCCAAAGGCACGATCGGCCCAGTCGGCCAGCAGCATCGTCGCGGTCATCGCCGCGAGAAAGCCTGTCGATATCCATTGCGCCTGGACCGCACTGATCCCGAAGGTTCCCATGACCGCCGGGATCGCAACGTTTACGATGGTTGTGGACAATACCACCGAAATGGTCGCGACCATCGTCGCGCCAGTCGCATACCACTTGTAGGCCGGGCCATACCGTTCGAAATAACGGTCAATCTGCGACATCAATATAGACCTCGACCATCATGCCGGGCCTCAGTTCAACGCCCTCGGCGTCGATCGACAGCCGGATTGGCAGACGTTGTGTGACCTTGGTGAAGTTGCCGGACGGGTTCGGGCTGGGCAGCAGCGCAAGCTGGCTGGTGGCGGCCCCCCCCATGGCAATCACTTCGCCCTCGAACGTCTGACCGGGAACAGCATCGACCGTGATGCGCGCCTTCGAACCGACCCGGATCTTGCCAAATTCGGTCTCTTTGACGTTGGCGTCGATCCACGTCCGGTCAGGGGCGTGATACATAAGAAGCCGCGTGCCCGGCGTTACATATTCGCCGACATCGGCGAACGTGGCATCGACGATTCCGTCGAATTCAGCCGTGAGCGTGCGATGGGCAAGGTCGATTTCCTTCAGGCTCCGTTCGGCCTCGGTTCCTTTTCGACCCGCCTGTACCGACGCAATCTGGCTGTCGAGCATATCCATCTGCGCGGCATCGGCATCGACGATCGCCAGATTGGCTGTGGCGCTTCCGATCGCCGCGAAGGCGGCCCGTTCCTGTTGCGCTGCGCTGTCAAAGGCCGCGCGTGCTTCGTCAAGGCTTTGCTGAGACGCGATGTTCTGTTCGGCCAGCGTGTTGACCCTTTCGTAGCGGCTTCGCGCGTTGGCCAGCGCCGCCAGGGCCGCTTCGTGGTTTGCCTCGGCGGCGGCGATACCTGCGTTGGCCGCTTCCCGCCGCGCGGTCAGCTGTTTCTCAAGCATCTTCTTGCGGGTTTCGATCTCGGCCACCTGGGCATCGCTGGCGGTGAGTCTGGAAAGCACGGCGGCGAGTTGCGGCTCGGACGATGTGCGGTCGATCATGGCGATCACGTCACCTGCGGCGACGGTATCCCCGACCACGACCGGCAGTGACGTCACCCGCCCTGCAACTTCGCTGGAAACGGTGACGACGCTGGCGGCAATCCGGGCATCGTTGACATGGATCTGTGTGAACCGTGCCATCACCCAAGGCACACCCAGCCAGACCGCCAAGGCGATCCCGCCCGCAATGATCGCAATCCGCCCCCACCGCGTCCGGTTCCGCTTGGGTGCGCGCGCGGGCTTCGCGTTATCCGGGCGCACTTCACCCGGTGCCGTTGGGTCAGGTTTCATCTCATCCATTCTTGTCACTATTCATTATCTCCAAGCGAGCGAGGATCTGGTTCAGGACGCGTGTCGACATCTGCAGATCCTGCTCGGACACATCCACAAGAAGCAGCCGCCTGTTCTCTGTGGCTATTTTCTTCATTTCGCCGATAAGCGCGCTTGCCTTGGGGGTAAGGCGCAGTTTCTTGGCGCGCCTGTCTTCTTCGCACGGCCGGCGTTCAACCAGCCCGCCCCCTTCCAGCCCGTCAAGCAACCGGACCAGCGTCGCCCCCTCGATCCCCAAAGAGCGCGCCAGTTCGGTCTGCGTTATCTCTTCGGAGCGGGACAATTCCAAAAGAACCCCCCACCGCGCCTGTGTCAGCCCCAGTTCGCGAAACTGCAAATCGATACGACGCTTCCACTGACGTGCAACCATCGTCAGAGATCGCGTGAAGGCTTCCATGAGATCAGGATCGTCTTGCATTGGCGGGGAAAACATCGCTTGTAGTTAATTAGGCACCTAACTAGTGTCGAACTAACCAATTGGCAAGTGGCGAAACAAATCAAAGAGACCCTTCGATGTACGCAACCATACTGCTCTGTTACGATGGATCCCGTGAGGGGCGGCTGGCCCTTCGCGAAGGCGCGAAACTGGCCCAGATCACAGGCGCTGCGGTTCATCTGCTTGCGGTTGTTGAAACGTCCTCGGTTAGTGCAATGGCCCAGGCTGCGGACGCCGAAGCGCTGCGCCGCCAGCAAGCTGATTTCGAAGCGGTACTGGAAGAGGGGCGCCACAGGCTCACCGCGATGGGGCTGGAACCGGTGGTGCGAATGGAGTTCGGCGACCCGGTTGCAACCATTACAAGGATTGCGGATGAGTTGGGCGCGGATCTTGTGATCGCGGGGCATCATCGCGATGGGTTCTGGTCGCACTGGTTGAGGAGATCGGTCACCGCCGAGCTTGGCGACCGTCTGAAATGCAGCCTGCTTCTTGCGCAAAAGGTGGTCGAGGATTCCGAACTGTTCCCGAAGACATAGGACCGAGAGACGGGCCGTTGCGCCGGCCCGTGCGGGGTGGCGCACGCTGTGCATGGTTATGGATCAGGTGTTTGGCCGAACTGTGCCGAATAGTGCGTGCAGCGTAAATACCTCGCGACCGCGCATAACCGATGATCGCATCGGTCCGCGTGTGCGAAATGACGACAGTCAGTGCGTAAAGAACTTTCCAGGTGTGCGTCCGGTTGTCCGTTTGAACATGTTGATAAAGGCGCTTTGCGAGCGGTAATCCAACGCGTAGGCCATTTCGGTCACGCTGCGACCTTCCGACAACCCTTTCAACGCCGCGATCACCCGCGCCCTTTCGCGCCACCTGCCAAAGGTCAGGCCGGTTTGTGTGATAAACAGCCGCGACAGGGTGCGCGCGCAACTGCCCACTTCGTTGGCCCATGCATCGAGCGACTGTGAATCGGACGGATCGTCCAGAAGCCCGTCGATAATGGGTTTTAGGCGGGAATCACTTGCGACCGGCAGGAACAGCGGCTCGGCGGGCAGGTGGCTGACCTGGTCCAGAATGACCGAGATCAGGCGCTCAGAGGCGGCCGAATCCAGCGTGTCGACTGTCCGGGTGGTGTACAGGATCAGCTCTTTCAGCAGAGGGGAAATTGTGACCACGCTGCAGGTGTCCAGAAATTCGGCGTCGCCAGAGGTGTTGAAAAACAGGCTGTGCATGGTCACGCTGCCGTTGCACGTAACCTCGTGCGCCACGTCTGACGGTAGCCAGAAGGCCTGGCCGTTTGGTACCACCCACTTGCCGCTGTCGGTGCGCACCTGAAGAAATCCGGTCGTGGTATAGAGAAGTTGCGGGTGCGCGTGGCTATGGCGCGGCACCACCGTGAGGTTCGCGCATTGGCGCACGGTGAAGGATATCAGCGATCCGGGTTTGTCGTAGCTGTTGGGTGGTAGGTATTTCATGAAGCCGGCCTTTTGTCTGAATCGCGTTATTCTATGTCCAAAGACCCGGTAGCGCCATCTTCATCGCTGTCCCTAAGTTATGACCATGGAATGGCCGTGCCTCAAATGCAGGAAGTCACGGACGGCCAGTGTTTTTGCACTATTGGGAGAGAAGCAATGCCAAACGCCAACGGATGCCGAATTACGGTTGCAGACGTGACAGGAATCTGGGGAATTATCCCCTCGTGCAGCACACCTGAGGCGGCCGACCCGCTGTATGAAGGCGTCGCCATCGATGTCGAAGAGACACGCCGCGCCGTCAACCAGATCATCGAAGACGGCGTCGACGCCATCCTGACCAACGGCACCTTCGGTGAAGAAGCCACGCTGACCCCCGAAGAATGGAAATTGTACGTCACGACGGTGGTCGAAGCGGTGGCCGGACGCGTGCCTGTCTGTATCGGGACAACGATGCAGAGCACACGCGAAACCATTGAACGCATGAAGTTCGTGCGCGATCTTGGCGCCCATGGAACCATGCTGGGGCGCCCCATGTGGTGCCAATTGGCGCCCGAGGCGATCGTGCAATATTATCGCGACGTGTCTGCAGCAGTGCCGGAACTGGGCATTGTGATTTACGACAATCCCGAAGCCTTCAAGGGGCGGATTACCCCCGAAACCTGGGCCGAGCTTGCCGAGATCCCGCAGGTCGTGGCCGCCAAGACGATCGGTGTCGACGACATCTACGCGCGCAGTCTAGAGGCCGTGAAGGGCCGGATCCGGCTGTTGCCGCTGGAACGCGATTGGCTGAAAGCCCGGGAAGTCGACGCCGATGTATCCGTGGCCGCCTGGGCCGGATCAGCAAGCTGCGGCATGCTGCCTTGCACCAAACTGCGCGATTTGATCACCGCCGGTGAAGACGAAATGGCCCAAAGGCTCACAGATCGGATCACCTGGAGCTACGAGACCTTCTTTCCCAACGGCGATTTCCGCGAATTTTCCAAATACAACATTCCGTTGGAAAAGGAACGTTTCAACGCTGCGGGATATATCAACGCGGGCCCGACACGCCCCCCGTTCGATCTGATGCCAAAAGCCTATCTGGAAGGCACCGTCGAAGCTGCGCGCAGATGGAACGCGGTTTCGGACGAAGTCAAGCAGGGCGCATTTGATCTGTGAAGACCTGAAAAAACTGGTGATCCGGCCATAAGCGCCGGGCGCCAAAACCATTCAAAGGGAGGAAAAGACCATGTTGAAGGTTCTGACGAGAAACACTGTCGCAGCGCTGGCGCTTCTGGCGACGGCAGTTCCGGCACTGGCCGAAGAAGTAACGATCCGCGCTGTGAGCGGCTGGACCGCCGGATCGATTATTGCATCGCGCTATGAGGCGTTCATTGATGAACTGAACGAGCGCGGCAAGGGTCTGGTGCAGATCGACTACCTGGGCGGTGCGCCGGCCATCGGCAGCCCGGTGCAGATCGTCAAGAAGGTAAAGGGCGGTGTCTACGGCATGGCCTACGTGACGGGCGGCTGGTACACCAACGTTCTGCCCGAGGCCGACTTCTTCAAGTTGTCCGAGGTCGATATCGCAGAGCTTCGCCAGAATGGCGGTTACGAATACATTCAGAATCTGCACGCCGAAAAGGGCCTGCATTATCTGGGCCGCACCTATGACACGTCGCCCTACTATCTTTACCTGAACAAACCGATCGATTCCGCCGATCTCAGCGGGATCGACATCCGCGTGTCCACGGCCTACCAGGCGTTTTTCTCGGCGCTTGGGGCGTCAACCCATTCGGCCCCTGTGCCCGAGGTTTATACGCTCATGGAGCGCGGGGTGGTCGACGGTTACGGCTGGGTCGCTGAAGGCATCTTTGATTATAGCTGGGATCAGGTGACGAAATATCGCGTCGAACCTGGGTTCTTTACCGGCAACGGTCACGTGCTGATGAATCTGAAGCTATGGGAAAGCATGTCTGAAGAACAGCAGGCGTTGCTGAACGAGATGATGCTTGAACTGGAACGCGGGAACTACCTGGTCGCCGAAAATGACGCAAGGGAAATCGCGCGGCAGACAGAAGCAGGCATCGAAACCATCGTGTTGCCAGCCGACCAGGCAAAGATCTGGAACGAGACGGCACGTCGTGTTGGCTGGGAGGAAGCCAGAAAGATCAACGCGACGGTCGCTGACGAAATTCGCGCATTTATTACCCAGCAATGAGCCCGCGCACGTGGCGGTACCATTGCGGCCACGTGCATGTCCCATGTGACCAAGAGCGGTCGCATGGGACTTTGCCGAGACTATAGGGAGGTGTCTGAAATGTTGCGACAAGTTCGCGCGGTACACGATGGTGTGCTTAAGGGGTTTGTGTTGTTTTTTGGGATTTTGGTGGGTTTCATCGCCGTCACGGTGTCGATGAATATCTTTCTGCGCCTGTTGGGCCTGCCCACGGTTGAGTGGGTCGGCGAGGTGGCGGAATATTCGATCTATGTGGGGGCATTCGCCGCCGCGCCCTGGGTGCTCCGCCTTGGGCTCCATGTCAAGATCGACATCCTTGCCAAGACACTGCCGCGCGCGGGCGCGCGCGCGCTCGACCTGTTTGCCGACTTTGTTGGCCTCGCGGTGTGTCTGTCGATTGCTTATTTCAGTGCGGGGGCCGCTTACAACGCGTTCGAAAGCAATAGCGCCATCTACAAAAGTCTGGTGATCCCGGAATGGCCACTGCTGGCGGTGATACCGGTCTCGTTCCTGCTTATGGCCATCGAATTTGTGCTGCGCATCGTTGGCAACAAACCGGATTCCGCCGAGGCGGCGCCAATCTCGGGGGGGTTCTGACCATGGAGTGGTATCTCGCGCTCTTGTTGATGCTTGCCATCATCGCGTTCGGCATGGCCATCGGCCTGCCGGTCGCTTTTTCCTTTATCGGTGCCAATCTGATCGGCATGGTGCTGTTCATGGGGGGCACCGGGTCGCTGGAATTTCTATCCGGTGAAATGTTTGAATCCGTGGCCAAGTTTTCCTTCCTGCCCGTCGTCTTGTTTCTGCTGATGGGAGAGATCCTGTTCCAGTCCAAAGTCGCCTTCCGGGCGATCAACGCCGTCGACATTCTGATTTCGCGCGTTCCCGGCCGCATGTCGGTCGTGGCCATCACCGGCGGCACCATCTTTTCATCGCTCACGGGGTCGACCATTGCCAACACGGCCCTGATGGGGGGCGTTCTTCTGCCCGACATGCTCAAACGCGGCTATGATCCGGGCATCGCGATGGGGCCGATCATGGCGACCGGGGGGATTGCCATGCTGATCCCGCCGTCGGCGCTGGCGGTTCTGCTTGGCAGTCTGGCCTATATTCCGATCTCGTCGCTTCTGGTGGCGGGGCTCATGCCGGGTATGTTGATGGCCGCGCTTTTTCTGGGTTACGTGCTGATCCGGTGCACCATCAACCCCGAGCTGGCACCGGTTCAGGAAAGCGTAAGCAACCTGACGCGCCGCGAAAAATGGCGCCCGTTCCTGGTTTACGTCCTGCCGCTGATGTTGATCTTTGTGGCCGTGGTGGGCAGCATCTTCGGAGGCATCGCATCACCAACCGAAGCAGCTGCAATCGGCTGTATGGCGGCGATGATCGCAGCGGCGGCCTATCGGTCACTGTCCTTCGACGTGATGTATACCGCGCTTTCCGAAACAGCCAAGGTCGCCTCGATGATCATGCTGATCGTGGCTGGTTCTACGACCTTCTCGCAACTCTTGTCCCTGTCCGGGGCGATCGAAGGGATGCTGGGTTTCGTGGACGGGCTGAACCTGACGGCCTTTGGTGCGGTGTTGATGATGCTCTGTGTGTTGATCTTTCTGGGCGCGTTCATGGATCAGGTCAGCATGCTGCTGGTCACCCTGCCATTCTTTCTGCCGATCGCGATGGCGCAGGACGTGAACATGCTCTGGCTTGGCGTTCTGTTCCTGGTGGTGATGGAGGTCAGCCTGTTGACGCCGCCCTTCGGCCTTTTGCTGTTCGTTATGCGCGGTGTGGCGCCAGAGTCGATATCGATGCTGCGGATCTATCGCGCGGCGATTCCGTTCATCTGCCTGGAAGTGCTGGTTCTGTTCCTGCTGTTCCTCTTTCCGGAACTGGCCCTCTGGTTGCCCAGCTTCTTGTAGCCGGCAGGTTTGCCAATATGCAGGGCCGACAAGTGGCAGAGCGCTATGCTGTCTTGTCGGTCCGGGCTACGGCCTCGCAGCCCGTTGCGCCTTGCAGCGGGCTGCTTGTCAATTGGTCGAAAACGCCTGCGAAACCTTGTTGAACAGATCGGTTTTCTTCCGTTGCGCCGGGGGTCGAACGCTGCGCCGTAGGATGCCTTGGCGTTTGCGAAAGCACGCTGGACCTGAACACCTGCTCTGACCAACACGTGGTTCGTGGCACCCCAAGCCGCCATTTGGTTTGCGCCCTGATAGATGAGCGGGGGACCGACCGTAGGCCCAATCGCGGGGTTTCACAAACACCAAAGCGGTCAGTACGAGGCGCAAGACTTGCGACCTGCAAAGCGCTTATCGCCGATTGTGGCATGGGTGGTTGTGTGGCGGCCCAGCTCCCGCGGGTGTCGGCACAAGATCCAATGCCTGCTTCCAAGTGATGCCAGTAGACGGGCCAGTAGACGGGCAGGTACCCCCCCCTTTTTGATCGATGCGATCAACTGCGAGCGACAGTATCTGATAAGCAAAATTCGCCCTTTTCAAGGTCGTCGCCTGCTTATACTATCTTTTTGCTTCGGTCCGGGCGGTTCGCCGTCCGGTTAAAAGGGAACGTGGTTCGGTCAATTGACCAAATCCACGACTGCCCCCGCAACTGTAGGCGGAGAGCGAGGTCGGTATATCCACTGTCACACTTTGCGTGATGGGAAGGGCCGGCCAAGCATTGACCCGCGAGTCAGGAGACCTGCCGAGGTGTTCACCCTGTCCGGGCGCGAGGGGCGTCAGGGCTGCGGATCTTCCGCTTGTGGTGTTTTCACCGTCTGCGGGGGGCTCTTCCCTCAAATGACATTTCAAATTCAACGTCCCTGATGGGTCGTATCCGAGGGTTAATTATGCTCCGCACCTATTTTTTGGCTTCCGTGGCCGTCACGCCGCTTCTTGCAAACCCGCTTTCGGCACAGGAAACTTTTGCGCTGGACGAGATTATCGTTAGCGGCGGCCTGTCACCGATTGACGCTGACGCTTTCGGGCGCGCGGCCAGCGTTGTCACGTCACAGCAAATCGAGGAACGCGGCATCGCGACGGTGCAGGACGCCCTGCGCGCCCTTCCTGGCGTTTCAGTCAATGGGTCAAGCAACTCATTTACGCAGGTGCGTGTCCGCGGCGGTGAAGCCAATCACACCCTGATCCTGATCGACGGGATCGAGGCCGCCGGGGGCGATGGCGAATACATCCTCAGCGGGCTGGAGACAGCGAACATCGAGCGGATCGAAGTGCTGCGCGGGCCGCAGTCGGTCTATTATGGATCGAACGCATCGGCGGGGGTGATCAACATCATCACCAGCAAGGGCGGGATCGGTGAGTCCTATTCGGCCTCGCTGGAAGTCGGGGCAGCGACGACTGCGAGCACCCTCATTTCGCGCCGCAATGAACGGGGGGGGCTGTCGTTCTCGCTCTCGCACACCGAGGATCACGGCTATGATCAGTCGGGTGACGGCGGTGAAAAGGACGGGCTGCAACGCACCACCGGTATCCTGTCGGGTGACTACCTGGTCACTGACGACCTCAAGCTCGGATTTACCCTGCGCCGGGCGGAAGAAGAATACGATACCGACCCATCCCCGTTCGGCGCGACGGATGCCGACAGCTATGTGGTCGATGACCCGACCACCGGTTCCACCCGCGATGAAAAGACCGCAGCCATCTATGCTGAATACCAGATGATGGGCGGTCGGCTGACGCATCGTCTCTCTTACGAGAATACGGAATACACATCGACCTACAACGGCGGTGCGCCGACCACGACGGACACAGAGGCGTGGAAGTATCGTTTGAGCTATGGCTTGGACGGGCGCGCGGTGGCGGACGCTGACCATCTGCTGAACCTGCTGCTGGAAAACGAGAAGGACAGCAGCAGTTCCAACCCGCTGTACGGGCGCGAAACCACCTCTATTGCTCTGGAATATCGCGGCAGCTTTGCAAACGGACTTGATGTGCAGGCAGGCGCGCGGTTCGACGACAATGATGTGTTCGAGAATGCAACGACCTGGAATGTCGGGTTGTCCTATCAGTTGCCTGATACAGGGGTGCGGTTGCACGCATCAGCAGGTACGGGCGTTGTGAACCCGTCCTATTTCGAGCTTTACGCCGCCGCCTTTGGGTATACAGGCAACCCGAACCTGAGCCCCGAGCGCAACAAGAGCTTCGATATCGGGGCAGAGTTCGCTGTCTTGAATGGTCGAGGCCTGATCGACGTCACTTATTTCAACGAAACCCTGACAGATGAAATCACATCGGTCAGCACCGGGCCGGGGACGTTCTCGTACGAAAACCAAGCCGGTGATAGTGACCGTCAAGGCATCGAAGTGTCGGGAACCATGCAAGCGACAGATGCGCTCGCCTTGCGGCTTGCCTACACCTACATTGACGCCAAGAACCCCGACAACAGTGTTGAAATCCGCAGGCCGCGTCACGAGCTGGCGCTTGGCGCGACGCTGGACACATTTGGCGGGCGCGGAACGGTTTCAGCGGACATCCGGCATGTGTCGGGCAACTTCGATACGCAGTACTTCGGAGCTTACGCCACGGTGGAATTGCCCGCATACACGACCGTCGATGTTGCCGCACAATATGACCTGACAGACACGTTGACCCTGAATGGGCGCATCACGAACCTGTTCGATGACGATGCAGTAGACGTCTGGGGTTTCGCATCACGGGGCCGTGCGGCCTATGTTGGCATCAGTGCGAATTTCTGAGGCGATACGGGCGCTATGCCTCGCGGGCGCGCTGACCAGCGCGCCCGTAGCCGCGATGTCCGACACGCCGACCAGAGTCGTGTCGATGAACCTTTGCACCGATCAATTGGCCATGTTGGTTGCTGGCGAAGGACAGCTTTTGTCAGTCTCTTATCTGGCGTCAGACCCGCGCAGTTCGGCAATGGTCGAGCAAGCCGTGAATTTTCACAGGAATCGGGGATTGGCCGAGGAGATATATCTGCTGCAACCCGATCTGGTCGTCGCGGGCAGTTTCAGCACACGGGCAACTGTGGATATGCTGAGACGGCTCGAAATTCCGGTTGCCGTATTCGACCCTGCCTATTCTCTAGAGGATGTGCAGGAAAGGCTGACGCAGATGGGGGCGGTTCTGGGCCAGCCGGAACGCGCAGCGAAGATCACTGCGGAATTTGACGCGCGGTTGACAGCCTACAGGGCCGAGATTGCATCGCGCCCCCGCGCAGCGCTCTACTACGCAAATGGCTACACCTCTGGCGACAAGACGCTGGCAGGGCAAATTCTCAGCATCGCCGGTCTGGACAACATCGCCGCCGAAGACGGGTTCAACGCGGGTGGAATCATCCCGCTGGAGGTTCTGGCGATGGCCATGCCCGATGCGGTCATCACCAGCCGTCCGTATCCAGGCGCATCGCGCTCTGAAGAGGTAAAGAGCCATCCGGTGATCGAGGCGCTGCGTCGCGCGCGCCCCGAGGCATCCATGACCGACAGTGATTGGGTTTGCGGCACGCCTTTCGTATTGCGGGCCATCGACGAAATGGTCGCGCTACGCCGTGAGTTGCAGGAAGTGCAACAATGACACGGCTGGTACTCATATTGTCGACGCTGGTGGCCTTACTATTTTTTGCGGCCCTGGTTGTTGGTCCGGCAAATATCGGGGTGTTCCAAAGTCTCAACGCGCTGTTCGCAGGCGATGAAGGCCCGATGACGCTGGTGATGCGCGAAATTCGCCTGCCACGTGCTTTGCTTGCCGTGCTGATCGGTGGATCACTTGGATTGGCCGGGGCCGCGATGCAAGGATATCTGCGCAACCCGCTGGCTGACCCGGGTCTGATCGGCGTTTCAGGGTCTGCCGCGTTGGGCGCGGTGCTGGCGATACAGACGGGACTGGCTGCGGCGTTTGCCTTTGGCCTGCCGCTGGCTGCTCTGGCCGGCGCGTTGATCGGGGTTTTTCTGGTGTTGGTGCTGGCCGGTCCAGGCGGCTCTTCCCTGACACTGATCCTTGCGGGCATCGCGATATCGGCGCTGGCGGGGGCGTTCACATCTCTGGTGCTGAACCTGTCACCCAATCCCTTTGCCGCCAACGAGATTGTATTCTGGATGATGGGATCACTTGCGGACCGTTCGATGACCCATGTCTGGATCGCCTTTCCGCTGATCGTGCTCGGGGCGCTGATGCTGGCCACATTGTCGCGCGGGCTGGATGCGTTGACGCTGGGCGAGGATGCGGCCGAGGCGATGGGGATCGGCCTGCGCAGGATGCGTCTGACACTGATTTTTGGCACCGCAGCGGTCGTTGGTGCCTCGACTGCGGTGGCGGGGGCGATCGGGTTTGTCGGGCTGGTTGTGCCGCATCTGCTACGCCCTTTTGTGGGCGCACGGCCGGGTCGGTTGCTCTGGGCATCCGCATTTGGCGGGGCCGCGATGCTGCTGGCAGCAGACATTGCCGTGCGCGTGATCTTGCCGGGCCGTGATCTGAAACTTGGCGTTGTGACCGCACTGGTTGGTGCGCCTTTGTTCCTGCACCTGATCTACCGCACACGAAGGGATATCGCGTGACTTTGCTATCCCTGAGTGATTTCGGCGTTGCGCGCCGCAACCGCGATATCCTGCGCGGCATCAACCTGCGCGTCGGAACAGGGGAATTGGTCGGTATCATTGGCCCGAACGGTGCAGGTAAAACGACGCTGATGCGCGCGGCCTTGGGTCTGATCGCAAGTGTCGGTCATAGTTCACTGGCCGCACTGTCGCCCCGCGAGCGTGGCCGCGCCGTCGCGTGGATGCCCCAATCGCGAGAAATCGCATGGCCCGTTGATATTGACACACTGGTGATGTTGGGTCGCACGCCGCATTTGGCAGCCGGTCAGCGCCCCCGTGACGCCGACCTTGCGGCTGTGGATCGCGCGATGCAACGCATGGACCTGAACGGGTTTCGGGGCCGGACCGCGACGCGCCTGTCTGGGGGCGAACAGACCCGCGTGCTGATCGCACGCGCGTTGGCACAAGAAACGCCGCTGTTGATGGCGGATGAGCCGATTGCAGGCCTGGATCCCGCACACCAGATCGCAACGATGCAGACCTTTTCAGCGCTCGCGCAAGATGGCCATTCCGTGATCGTTTCACTGCATGATCTGGGCCTTGCCGCCCGCCATTGCACGCGTCTGATCGTGATCGACAAAGGTGGCATCGCCGCCGATGGGCCGCCACAAGACGTGCTGACGTCGGATCTCTTGCGCGACACGTTCCGGATCAGCGCCTATCTGGAGACCACAGAAAACGGCCTTGTTTTTCAACCGCTGGGGGTCGTGACATGAGCGATGTCACCCTTGCGCGGCCTTGGTTGATGTTCGATCTGGGGCGCAACATGCAGGTGCTGAGCTGGGCCATCAACCGCCCCGGTTTCGCGACCGCACGGCGCATCGTCTGGCGCGAAGTGCGCAATGCCGATCTGCCGCAAGGCATGGATGTGCCCGCATGGTTCAACCGCGAACTCAAGCTGCAGGCATATGAGGATGCGGTCGGGTTTCTGACCTCGCGCGATGTCTCGTACTTCACGCAGAGCACCGCCAAGGCCGGCCGCATGACCGCACATTGTGTCGCAACCGTCGGTCTTTCGAATGCGGAACGGGTTGGGGCCCGGGTTGATCGCCAGATGCAGGATTGGGGCACCATCAACGTCGCTGTGCGATTGGACACTGGTTTGTCACAGGCGGGTTTGATCGAGACGCTCAGCATCGCCACACAGGCGCGCACCGCGGCCATCATGGAGGCGGGACTGGACCTGCCGACCGGGATTGCGACCGGCACCGGCACCGATTGCATCGCCGTTGCCGCGCCACAAGGGGCTGAAAATTTCGCGGGATTGCACACGCAGATCGGCGAAGCGGTTGGGGCCGCGGTTTATCGCGCAACGATGCAGGGCGCTCAACAATGGAAAACCGACGTTGGATCAATTTTGAAGGGAGGGGAGGAACATGCTTAATCTTGAAGACGTGCTGGCGAACGGTCTGCAACACCCAGAGGCCGGCTGGAATATGGGGTCATTCGGGGCAATTGCCGAATTTCACCATGTCGGGGACGAAGTTCCGCCCCAGCACTCTGAGCCGCTGACGCAGGTCACGGCCCGTGGTGGCGTGCGGATCGAGCGGCTGGAAGGTGTCCGGCCCGTGGCCTATGAGACACTCAGCCCGCGTGCGCACCGCTGGTCGCAGGCCGTGTCGCTTTGTCTGCCCGAGGGCGATGCGATGATGCACCGCCGTGACGTGCTGACCGAGCTTGGCCCTGACGATGAAGCGTTGCGCGATGACGATCGCGGCGCAATCCTGTTCGACATGGGATTGGCGCAACCGCAGGTCGATTTCTGCATCCGCACCAACGACAAAGACTTGTTGGCCATATTGCGCGAAAACGCAGGGCGCTCGCTCATGGAGCATGGCAATCCAGCCATGCCCGCAATTCTCAAGGCACATCCACATCGCGTTGCGCTCACAAAAATCGGTCGCCTGGAAGTGTTCCAGATGATTGGCGGGCCCGATACGGGCGGGGTGTCGCCCGAAGGACCGCACACGCATGTATTGCCGAAATTGTTGCGTGCGGGCCGAACCCATTCTGCAAACACCCCTATTCCCGAGGGTTGGGTGCCCTGCGCAGGTTTCCATCCAGAAAACCCAGTGTTCGATCGGATGGGGCAGGACAAGGATTTCAATCGCAAGGCGTTCGATGCATTTCAAACTTTGTTGCAAGCGTGGGGGCCAGATGACTACTTGGCGGCCAAAGCGAATTGCTGGGCAGCGCTTGAAAAGGGTCAGGAACCGGACGGGGTGGCCGAACCGGCTTCTCGCACGGGCCGCGCCGGGCTGCGCAACGGGTTGCGGCAGTGGCGCCGGTTGCACGCGGACAGTGCGCTGCTGGACCGTTGGAGCGTTGCCTTTGATGCCAGCACCATGCCGGACGAGGCCGAAGACGAGAATCCGGGACATTGATCATGGGGTTCGATGTGTCCGCCGCAAGGCAGTTTCTCGAAACTGGTGGCCCTGCACTTGCAGCGATAGCAGGGCTATCAGTTTTGACCTTGGCGGTTATTCTGTGGAAGCTCTGGCGGCTTGCTGTTGACGGTGCATGGTCGTCGCGTAAAGCCCGCCGCATTGTCCAGACGGGCACCGCCGAAACCTCTGTCCAACGCAATGTCCGTGCCCGTTTCGTCAGTGCCGCACTCAAGGCGCGCGAGTTGCCAGACACGCTGGCGCGGGAAGAGGTCGCGCGGCTTGCAGCGCACGAACTGGCCGCATTGCGCGGCGGTTTGCGACCGCTTGAACTGATCGTCACCATCGCGCCGCTGATCGGTCTGCTTGGCACGGTTCTGGGCATGATCGACGCGTTTCAGGCGCTGGAAACAAGCGGGGGCCAGGCGGATCCTTCCGTGTTGGCAGGTGGCATTTGGGAGGCATTGCTGACCACCGCTGCGGGCATGGCCGTGGCGATTCCTGCTGCCGTAGCGCTGAGCTGGTTCGAGGGAATTGTAGAGCGTGTTCAACTGGATATGGAAGACCTCGCAACCCGGCTCTTTACGCAAGCGTCCGAGCCGCAAAGGCCCGCTGCCTGATGTTCAGTTTTGCCAGCCCCCAGCCTCGGCGCAAGCCCAGCCTTACGCCGATGATCGACGTGGTGTTCTTGCTGCTGGTGTTTTTCATGCTGGCGTCTCAGTTCGGTCAAGACAAGGCTCTGCCCTTGACGGCGGCGGGCAGTCGCACGGCCTACACTGGCCCACCAAGGTTGATCGACATTGGGCAGGACGATTTACGCTTGAACGGATCTGCTGTTTCGATGGAGTCCATGATCGACGCGCTGCGCCCATTGGTGGAAGCAGATGACGATGTGATCATTTTGCGCGGTGCCGATGATGCCCCGCTCCAGCGTTTGATCGACGTGGCCCAAGCCCTGCAAGCGGCAGGGTTTACGCAGCTGGCACTGATCGAATAGCGATGCGGTTTTCACGCCCTCCACGCCGCCGATTTGCGGAATCCGTCGTGCCGATGATCAACGTCGTGTTTCTTTTGCTGATCTTTTTCATGATATCAGCGCGAATTGCGCCTGCGCCGCCATTCGACCTGTCATTGCCGGTCTCGCAGAGCGAAACGGTCCTGGAAGAAGACATGACCCTCTACATATCGAGTGAGAATGTGGTGGGGTTTCGCGGAGCTGTCGGCGCAGATGCATGGGCTGCTCTCCAGACTTTGAATACACAGCAACGCCTGACGATCCGCGCCGATGCTGATTTGCCCACGCCAGAACTTGCCAAGGTTCTGGCCCGTCTTGCGGGCATTGGCCTAAAGACCGTCGATCTTGCCGTTGGACGCCCATGAAACAGGCGGTCGAATTCATCTTGTTCATGGTGGTGGCGGCGGTGGCGCATCTGGCGCTGTTTTCCAAGGCACCGGACGGGGCGGCACCTGCGTCCGGCAATGCAGGGGAAAACAGCATCTCGTTGGCGGCAAGTTCAAAGGCGCTCTCTGATTTGGTCGCAACGTGGGATCGGCCTGTCGAAGCGGCCCAACAGATTGCGGTCCTTGAGCCAGTCACGGCAACGGCAATGCAAGATCAACCGCGCACGCCATTCGCGCAATCGCAACCAGCACGCCAGGTTGCCCAGCCCTCGGTGGCGCCTATCGCTTCAGCGGTTGATGGTCTTCCAGCCATCGACATGCGTGTTCCCCAACCGTCCGCTTTGGCTGAAAAGGCATCGCCACGCCCAAAAGAAAGACCTGTTCGGCCCAGAGAAACGCGTTCTTCGCCTTCCACTCGGGCACAAACTGCAACCCGACAGACCGCTGCGGGAACAGGTCAGAAACAGTCATCCGGCAATGAAGGCGCCGCTGCGGCACCGACCAAACGGCAGTCACCAAACCCCGCTCTCATGGCGCAATGGGGCAGCAGCATTCGTTCATCGGTGGAACACCGCAAGAGGTATCCTGCCGGCACAAGAAACCGAGGAACGGTGACAGTAACGCTTGCAGTGTCCGCGTCTGGCACCTTGTCGTCTGTTGCTGTGCAAAAATCTTCTGGGGATGCGACGCTCGATCAAGCGGCTGTAACTGCGGTGCGGCGCGCGCGGTTTTCGGCTGCGCCGCGCGGGGTGTCTATGGGTGTGCATCGCTTTTCGCTGCCGATCAGGTTCGATCGCTAGGACGCAAAAAACGAACGCACTTTGCGTCATATCTGCGCTAAGATTCTAGCAGATCACGGCGCTGGAACGCTGCCTCTATTCCATCGAAGACTTCCCGCAGCGCCCGACCAACCCGTACCGTCTGTTTCACATGGCCACGGTCAGCGGCAAGACGGTGCAGATGACGGCGCTGACGCGCGCTGAAGGATTCGATTTCACGCAGGGCAAAACCGACAAGCCGCTATGAACCCCGCTTATCGACCGCCTGAAGGCCCATCACGATGGACTTGAGCGAACGAATGACACCATTGTGACCGACGCCAAGCGGCGACCAGTGAGTTACCGTATCGTTGCGGAGGAAAAACGCGACGATCGAGGTGTATTTGGCCGGATGTGATCACGAGATGGTCAAGGCTGTCACCGGCCACTCAGGCGTTGCGATGCCAAAAAAGTAATCCGGCAAAGGGAACTCGCGAAGCGCGCCCAAGGGGCGAAAAATCACATGGACCGACGCAAGACCGAAACGTGAAAGCTTCAACGGTTGTTTCAAAAACGCCAGTGAAGGAGAAGGGGGATGACGCAAGACATTGAAAATAATGGAGGCGAGTACCGGAATCGAACCGGTGTACACGGATTTGCAATCCGCTGCGTCACCACTCCGCCAACTCGCCGCCGTGGTGGTACGGCGATGCACTAATCTCTTTCTTGCGAGGTTTCAAGAGAGCAATCCAGAACCGGCGACAGTATGCGGCGGTGGCATGGAGGTGACAGTTCCACGCGTGGGATGGGGGTGCGTCGGTTGAGCAGTTGCCCGGTAGCCCTATCTATGGCAAAGGGTTTGGAGAAAATGAACAAAAGAGTTCAACACATGCCGGATTACGATATGCGCAGGACGATTATGGTCGACACGCAGGTGCGACCGTCCGATGTCACGAAGTTCCCCATCATCGATGCTATGCTAAATGTTCCGCGCGAGGATTTTGTACCTGATGCGAAGCGTGAAGCGGCCTATGTTGGCGATAGCATCCCGCTGGGTGGCGATCGGGTGCTGCTGGAACCGCGCACCTTGGCCAAGATGCTGGATGCGCTGAATATTCAACCCGACGAGTTGGTTTTGGATCTGGGCTGTGGGCTGGGCTATTCATCCGCAGTCATGTCGCGCCTGGCCGAAGCGGTGGTGGCGGTTGAATCTGACGAAGCCATGGCAGCTGACGCGCAGACCAACCTATCCGATCACGGTTACGACAATGTTGCCGTCGTGACGGGGCCCCTGGCCGAAGGGGCTGCAAAGCACGGGCCCTATGATGTGATCATCCTTCAGGGTGCGGTAGAACAAATGCCCAAGGCGTTGACCGATCAGCTGAAGGACGGCGGCCGTATTTCCGCGATTTTCACCGAAGGCGAATTGGGCACCGTCAGAATCGGGTATAATTTCGATGGCCAGGTCAACTGGCGCGATGCGTTTCACGCAAGCGCCCCGGTCCTGTCCGGTTTCGAGGCCAAAAGAGCATTCGCACTGTGACGCGGCGATTCAGCCGGATCGTCACTGCAAGACATATGAGGCAATTGTCATGAAGGTTTCGAAGTTCAAATGCATGGTAGGCGCCTTGGCTGTATCGCTCGGGCTAACCGGTGGCGCCGCGTGGGCCGAGTCCTTGGCCGATGCGCTGGCCTCGGCCTACAAGACGTCTGGCCTACTTGAGCAAAACCGCGCCTTGTTGCGCATTGCTGACGAAGACGTTGCCCAAGCGATTGCCGGGCTGCGCCCGATCGTGGGCTATTCTGCGGGTATGACCTATTCGTCGTTGACCGAAGACTGGGTCAATTCGCTGAACCTGACCGCGCAGATGACGCTGTATGATTTTGGCAAGAGCCAGTTGGCGATCGATGCGGCCAAGGAAAACGTGCTTGCTACGCGTGAACGGTTGGTCGGGGTTGAACAGGCGGTTCTGCAAAACGCAGTCACTGCCTATTTCGATGTGATCGAAGCGCAGGCCATTGTGGGGCTTCGCGCGTCCAACGTGCGATTGATTACCCAGGAATTGCGTGCGGCAGAAGACCGTTTCGAGGTGGGCGAAGTGACGCGCACGGATGTCAGCCAGGCGCAGGCACTCTTGGCGCAGGCCCGCGCAAACGAACAACTCGCGCAGGGCGATTTGGCCGCCGCGCGCGAGGCGTACAAAGCAGTGACCGGGCATTATCCGGAAAACCTGCACCGGCCTGCGCAACTGCCCGCAACGGCAACGTCGATTGATGCGGCCCGCGCTGTCGCCCGCGAACAGCATCCCAGCATCAAAGCGGCCAAACGCGATGTAACCGTAGCCGAAATCAACATCATGCGTGCGCGGGCCAGCATGCGCCCGACGCTTGGTGCCAGCGCTTCGGTGGGGCTGACCGACGACAACCCAAACGATACGATCGGGCTGAGCTTGTCAGGGCCGATCTACCAGGGCGGCAACCTGCGGTCTTTGGAGCGTGTTGCGGCGGCAAGCCGGGACGCCGCGCGCGCGAATTTGATCCAGGTGGTGCGTACGGTGGAACAATCGATCGGAACCGCTTGGTCCACCGCGCGTGTCACGACCGCCAGTATCGAGGCGACGGCCCGCCAGGTTCGCGCGGCGCGCGAAGCCTTTAGCGGCGTCCAGGAAGAGGCGACTTTGGGCGCGCGGACGACGTTGGATGTGCTCGAAGCCGAGCAAACCCTTCTGAATGCGCAGGTTTCGGCCATTCAGGCCGAGCTGGGACGCTATCGCGCGGTCTATTCCGTATTGGGGGCCATGGGGTTGTTGACGGTCGATCATCTGGGGTTGAATGTGCCACGGTATGACCCGTCGGCGTATTACAATGCGGTGAAAACTGCACCGCTGACCCGCGTATCGCCCCAAGGCGAAAAACTGGACCGGGTGCTTGAGAGCTTGGGAAAAAACTAAGATTTTCCCTATCTGTTGTGTGGGGTAATCTGGGCGGGTACTGTGTACCAATGCAGGTATGGAGAGCTGCGCATGTCGGATCCAATGTCGATGCCTGAGATCGAAGATGTCGTGTCGTCGATCCGTCGTCTTGTGTCCGAAACGGGCGCAACGAACGATGTTGCCCCCGAAGCGCGCAAGGAACCTGAGAAGTTTGTTCTGACGCCGGCATTGCGCGTACAAGACAACGAAGATGCTGTTTCCCGCAAACAGGCCGGCGGTGACTTCGCGCCCGAAGAAACCGCCCCGAACGAAACCGCTTCCGATCTGGCCAGTGACCTTGAAGATGTGTTGGCCTTGCACAATCCGGTGTCCGCGGCCGAATCAGATCGCGCTGATGACCCAGTAGAATGGGTAGACGACCGCGCAGATGATCCGTCCGATGATCAGAGCTCAGAGATCGTGGACGCCGAGATCATCGATAGTGAAGGCACCGAAGAAGCGCCGAGCAGACACAGCAGTCTGGAAGAGCGCATCGCCGAATTGGAAGCTGCGATCGGTGCGCAGGCCGGTGAATTTGAACCCGATGGCAGCGAAGAATCGGCTGGCGCGCCCCATACCGCAACGATTCTCAGTTTGTCCCGCACGGCCAGTGGAACACGATTTGATGGCCGGCACGAACCGGTCACGCGAAAATCTGCGGAAGTATTGGCCCAGGACAGCCCGCAGTTCGACGACGACTTCGCGCATCTCGATGACGACCTGTTTGGCGCCGATGATCCACTGGAAATGGAAGGCGACGATGCCGTTCTTGACGAAGACGCGTTAAAGGATCTTGTCGCACAAATCGTGCGCGAAGAACTGCAAGGCGATCTTGGCGAACGCATCACGCGCAATGTCCGCCGTCTTGTTCGCCGCGAAGTCCAACGCGCTTTGACCCTGCGCGAGCTGGACTGATTGTCGCGCCGCCCTGGCGCGGCGTTGCAAGCCAGCGTCGTGTGTCCCAGAGTGGTGGGGAACAGAGGGTTGCCCAATGCAGAGTGCACACGCAGAAGAACACAATGTCCACAAGACTGGCTGGCTGCGTGCTGCGGTTTTGGGCGCCAATGACGGGCTGATTTCAACGGCATCGATTATTGTTGGGGTGGCGGCGGCCTCGGCGGACAAATCTGAAATTCTGACAGCAGGAATCGCGGGCTTGGTTGCCGGCGCCATGTCGATGGCGGCGGGCGAATACGTGTCCGTGTCCAGCCAGTCAGACGCGGAATCGGCCGACCTTGCCCGAGAGGCACACGAGCTTGAACACAACCCCGAACCTGAACTCAGAGAGCTTGCCTCGATCTACGAAGACCGCGGCTTGACCACCGAAACGGCGTTAGAGGTGGCGCGGCAACTGACCGCGCATGATGCGCTGGGGGCGCATGCGCGGGACGAACTTGGCCTGAATGAAATCACGGCCGCGCGCCCGTTTCAGGCCGCTTGGACGTCGGCGATTACCTTTGCCGTCGGCGCCGCTGCGCCGTTGATCGTGGCAACATTTGCGCCCATCGCAGGATTTAACATCTACGTTTTTGCCGCGACGGTGGTGTTTCTGGGTGTGCTTGGCGCCGCCGGAGCCAGGGCGGGGGGCGCGCCGCTGGGGCAGGGCACTCTGCGCGTGATGTTCTGGGGTGTCGTGGCGATGGCGATCACCGCAGCGGTCGGGAAAATCTTTGGCGCCGTCGTTTAGGCTGGCGCAATGAAAAACGCGCCCGCCGTTCAGGCGAGCGCGCATCCAACCCAAATTTCTGCGCGATCAGGCGGCTTCGGCCTGCTGTGCGGCGTTCCGCCGTTCGCTTTCCTCGCGCGACAGGGCGACCGACGTGCGCACGCCTTTGCCCACGAATTCCATCAGGCCCGAGACAACCCGTTCGTTAGGATCGATCCCGGCGCAAGACAGCACTTCACGACCGTCGCGCGAACGGGCCCACCGAGCGATCTGCTCGGGCCCATTTCCATATTTCTTGTCATCGGCGATCGCATCATCCAATGCGGCCAGAACCACGGCCGCAAAAAGTTTACGTGCGCGTTGGCCTTGCTCATAATTGAACGCGGTGCTGTCAACGAAATCAGCCATGTGTGGTCCTTTTGTTTATTGCTCTTGTCTTTCTGGCGTGGCGTTCCTTATGGCAGGTCCAACGCGATTCGGATACAACGCAAATGCATGCCTGCCATGCATTTTGTGCATTCTTCGCATGTTTGCGCTACGATATCTAGTCTGCTTGCCAGGCGGTCTGACCAAAGATATAGGGTTTGCCAAATTTGCTTCAACCTATTGTCAAGGTTTTGCCACATGCCAAAAATCAACGGAAACGAGATTCGCCCCGGAAACGTGCTTGAGCATGACGGCGGCCTGTGGGCCGCGGTCAAGGTTGATCACGTCAAGCCGGGCAAGGGCGGCGCGTTCGCTCAGGTCGAACTGAAGAACCTGCGCGACGGGCGTAAACTGAACGAACGGTTTCGCAGCGCCGACAAGGTGGAACGGGTCCGGCTTGAGCAAAAGGACATGCAGTTCCTTTACGAAAGCGATGGGCTGCTGAACATCATGAACACCGAGACCTACGATCAGGTCACTATTCCTGCCGATATTCTGGGCGAGCGTCGCCCGTTTTTGCAAGATGGCATGACGATTGTCGTCGAATTCTACGAAGAAGAAGCGCTGAACGCGACGTTGCCACAGAAAGTGATCTGCAAGATCGTCGAGACGGAACCTGTTGTCAAAGGCCAGACTGCGGCGAATTCGTTCAAGCCCGCAGTGTTGGACAACGGTGTGCGTGTGATGGTGCCACCATTTGTCGGGACGGACGAAGACATCGTTGTGAACACCGAAACGATGGAATATTCCGAGCGCGCATAGGGTCGCTCTGGCCAGCCCCGGATTTTAGGTTGGCAAGAGCCGGTCAACCAGGTTTCGATAGCTGCCTCCGAACAGGGCCAGGTGCACAAGGGCCGGAAAAATCTGGTAGATCCTGCGCCTTTCCTGCCATCCGGGCTCCAACGGGCCATACCCCGCAGCCAAGGCTGGGGGCACCTCGCTGAACAAATCCAGCATGGCAAGGTCCACCTCGCCATGGCCATGGTAGCAGGCCGGGTCGATCATCATGACGCCGCGCGTTGTTGCCAGAAGATTGCCTGACCACATATCGCCGTGCAGTAGCCCGCAAGCCTGGTCAGGCAGAATGCCGCGCAAGCGCTGGCAAGCCGTGTCGATCCGTGGGGCCAGGTCCGGGAACGTTTGTGCAAATGGGCGCAGGCGCCGTTCGGCCCAGAATTCAGGCCAGTCGGAGCAGGGCGTGTTGACCACATCGACTGCGCCAAAGGCGTAATCTTCGGGCCAGCCGGATGCATCGCCTGTGGTGGCGTGCATGTCGCGCAGCGCGGCCCCTGCGGCTTCCCAGCTATCGTGTCCGCACGGCGCGTCATGCAGGAATTCAAGCAAGATCAGGTTGGGGGCTTCGTTTATCACCCTTGGCACCGGCGCCCCTGCGGCTGCCATCGCGCGCAACATGCGCGCCTC
Organism: Aliiroseovarius sp. PTFE2010; assembly: GCF_049943335.1. NCBI lineage: Bacteria > Pseudomonadati > Pseudomonadota > Alphaproteobacteria > Rhodobacterales > Paracoccaceae > Aliiroseovarius > Aliiroseovarius sp. PTFE2010. The sequence continues at coordinate 105,202 of NZ_JBNFVY010000002.1, read as the reverse complement.
GACAGCGACATGGGGTCCCGTCTTGGCCGCGAAGACAGCCCGAGAGGTGTCCACCCGGTAAACGTCTGAAAGCGCGCCACCGGACAACGACGTGATCCGGCGACTCGCGATGCCCAGGTCTTTGAGCGCCGCCGCGATGTTCATGGCTGCACGATAGCGTCGCCTGCGCGCAATGGGCCGGTTGCCCGGTCAAAGCGCAGGTAGGCGATGGCCTGATCGCCAGACTGAGAATACAGAACGCCCGCAGGTTTGCCGTCTTGCGTAACGATGTCGGTTCCGACCGGTGCGGCGCCTTCGATTCGCACGGTGCGCAAGCCTTTCTTCAGCTCGGTCTTGTGTTTCATCCGGGCGGTAACTTCCTGTCCCACATAGCAACCTTTCTTGAAGTCGACCCCGTTCAGGCGTTCGAATCCGGCTTCCAGAATGTAGGTGTCCGGGGTCAATTCGATCCCGGTTTCGGGGATGCAATGGCGCACCCGAATGTCGGTCCAGTCCGTTCCGTCATTCCCTGATGTGTTGCCATAAAGGCGCCATCCCATCTCAGGGTGACGGGGGTCGGGCAGGGCGCCGTGTGGCGCATCGCCCGTGCCGCAGGCGACTGACAGATCCGACGGCGCAATGGCGACATCCGCACGCAGCTTGTACATGTTCAGACGCTGCAAAAGGCCCGGTGCCAAGCTGTCATCCACATCCAGCAAATAGTCGTCCGGGCGACGGACAAGGAAGAAGTCGGCCAGATATTTTCCCTGCGGCGTCAGCAAGGCCGCATAGATCAGATCGCCGCTTTTGACGTCGTTGGTGACCAGACCTTGTAGAAAATCGGCCCGATCGGCCCCTTGGATTTCAAAGATTGCGCGCATGTTCTCTTTCCTGCCTTTGCTGGTCAATATAGTCATGCGCCACGTAGTGGAAAGGACCCGTGATGCGTGCGGCACTGTCTGTCGTGATCCCGACACTGAATGCGGCGCCCGAACTGGCGGCAAACCTGCCTGCCTTGTTCGAAGGGTTGCAGGCCGGGCTGGTGCGCGAACTGGTGATCACCGACGGCGGATCAACAGACGACATTGCGAAAGTGGCCGATGGGCTTGGCGCCGAATTGATCGTGGGACCCGCCGGGCGCGGTGGCCAACTGGCGCGCGGCGTTGCGGCCAGCAAAGGCGACTGGATCATGGTGCTGCACGCCGATACGCGTCTTCCCGATGGATGGAGCGACGCGGTGTTGGATCACATTGCCAAGCAGCCGGATTTTGCTCTGGTGTTTCGACTGGCGTTCGACAGCCGCCATCCGATGGCGCGCGTCACAGCCGCATGGGCCAATGCGCGCACCCGGCTGGGTTTGCCCTATGGGGATCAGGGGCTGGTTGTCCCGCGGCACCTTTACGACGCGGTGGGGGGGTATCAGGATATTGCGCTGATGGAGGATGTTGCCCTGGCCCGGGCGCTGCGCGGCCGGATCAAGCGCAGCTCGCTTAGCGTCGAAACACGCTCAGAACGCTATCAAGCGCACGGTTGGCTGCGCCAAGGAAGCCGGAACCTCTGGCGTCTTGCCCGCTACCTTTGCGGCGCTGATCCGGCAAGGCTTTCCCGCGGTTATCAGGATCGCTGACCGTCTTGCCACCGGCGTACTGCAGCCGGTAGAGATCGGCGTAGATGCCGCCCTGAGCCAGCAGGTCGTCATGGGTGCCCTGTTCGACGACGCGGCCGTGATCCATCACCACGATCTTGTCCGCGTCGCGCACGGTGGACAGGCGATGGGCGATCACCAGTGTCGTGCGGCCTTTGGACAGCTGGTCCAGCGCTTTTTGCACCAGATCCTCGGACTGTGCGTCCAGCGCACTTGTCGCTTCATCCAGCAACAGGATCGGTTTGTCGCGCAGCAGGGCCCGCGCGATGGCCACCCTTTGCCGTTGCCCCCCGGAAAGACCGCTTCCGCGGGGCCCAGCGGGCGTGTCGAGCCCGTTCGTCAGGCGCGGCAGGAAATCCGCCACGTGGGCGGCGTCTAGCGCTTTGTCCAACGCCTCGGGGGCGGCGTCTTTGCCCATCAGGACGTTGTCGCGGATGGTTTCATCGAACATCAAGGCGTCCTGGCTGACCACCGAAAACAAACTGCGCAAATCATGCAAGTTCAACTTGTCGACCGGGACATCGCCGATCTGGATCTGCCCGCTGTCTGGATCGGCCAATCGGGTCAGCAGGCGGAAAACGGTCGATTTCCCGGCGCCCGACGCCCCCACAAGGGCCGTGGTTTTCCCGGCCTCGGCGGTCAGGGTCGCGCCGCGCAAAACCGGGGTGTCGCCATAGGCAAAGGCCACATCGCGCAGCACGACGTCGGCTTTGCTGGGATCGGCCGGGACAGGCGCGGGGGCTGCGGGGGACAGGATCGTGGGTTTGTGTTGAAAGATATCGTATAGCCGTTCAAAGCTGGACAGCGCGGCCTGCCAAACGCCCGAAATGTTGCCCAGCTTGCGCAGCGGTTCAAATATCAGCGCCATGGCCGTGACGAACGACATGAATTCGCCGACCGTGCGGGTGCCTTCGACAATCTGCAAGCCACCGTAAAAGAACACGCCCATAAAGCCCAGGCCCGCGATGATGTCCATCAGGGCGGGGATGGCCGCCTGTCCGACTTCGGATTTGACCTGTGCGTGCACGAACCCGTCCAACTCTTCGTCAAAGCGCGTGGCCTCGCGTGCCTCGGTCCCCGACAGCTTGATGGTATCGACGCCGTGGAAAATCTCGTCCAGTCGGGTGGCAATCCGTGCGGCGGCGGCGCGGGCTGTGCGGGCGGTCACGCGCACCCACCGCTGCAGGCCCATGATTGGCAGCACCAGAAGCGGCGCGCCCGCCACCGCAATCAAGGTCAGCTTCCAATCGGTCCAAAGCGCCACGCCCAAGAGCGAGGCCAGCGCCACCGTGTCGCGCCCCAAAGCCGCAAAGAGCCGGGCCCAGATTTCCGACGCCACCAAGGTGTCGCCCCGCGCCCGTTCGATCAGTGTGCCCGGTGAATTGGCCTGAAAGAACCCTGAATCCAGCGTCAGGACATGGGCGACCATATCGCGCTGCAATCCCGCAGCCACCTTTTGGCCCACGCGTTTCATCAAGACCCGGTGCAAAAAGCCCGCCACCGCTCGCACAAGGAACACCCCCATGACCGACAGGGCGATCACCACCAAGCCGCTGCGGCTGCCGGCAACCAGCACGTCGTCGAACATCGGTTGCACCAGAAAACTGAGCGCCCCGAGCATGCCCCCTTCCAGGGCCATCAGGATCAGAGACAGGACGATCACGCCAGTGTGCGGGCGCAGATAGGTGCCAAAGAGCCACTTGCGGATCTTCTTGTGGGAATACTGTGCGTTCATGTCACACGCTCCAGCGCGGCGTGAAACCATCGCGGACTGTTTCACGGTCGTAAACGGTTTCGAACCAGTCACGCAGCGCTATCCCGGTTTCGTCATGCGCCTCGATGTAGCAATCCAGCAAGTGATCCAGAATACCTGTCTTGGTCTGCTTCAAATGAACGTACCGCCGCGAAAGCATCGCCCTGGCCTTGCGCGGTGCAACGCCTTCGACGTGGATCAGGTACAGCGCCGAAGCCAGCCCGGCCCGATCGGCCCCAGACTTGCAGTGCATGACGAAGGGCTTTTCGATCGTGTCAAAGATATCCAGCAACCCAAGGTAGCGGTCCGGCTCAAGCGCGGCGCGCGCAGCCATCGGGTAGTTGATCAGCGTCAGTCCAAGGCGCGCACAGGCCTCGGCTTCGATCAGGTAATGCGGATTCTTGTTTTCGCCGCGCAGGTTCAGGACCGTCTTGATCCCGCGCCGGGCAAACCGGTCAAAGCGACGCGGAGAGGGCTGGTTCGACCGCCAGGCACCCGGTGCGATTTCGTCTTCGTTGTGCCACAGACCGCGCAGATAGGCGTGATCGACCAGATGGAAATGCACCATTGCCCGCGCGCGATCCCCAGGGGTATCGAGCGTATCGCCTTTCTGGAACCACAGGCGGCTGATCAGCGGTCGGTTTTGGCTTGGCATGGTCGCCCCGATTGAGACCGCTGGCGCGGCATTGGATGCCCATCTAATCTGTTGTGCGCGACGGGGCAAGAATGGCGCGGCAGATTGACCTCGGGCCGAAGCCGACCTAGCAATTGGTCATAAGCGGACAAGGAACGCGCCATATGCCCGATACCGGACGTCATTATCTTGCCATTCCCGGCCCGTCGGTCATGCCCGATGCTGTCTTGCAGGCCATGCACCGGCCTGCGCCGAACATCTACACTGGCGAAATTCACGATATCACAAGATCGCTTGTCCCGGACCTGTGCGCTGTGGCGCGGACCGCCGGGCACGTCGCGATGTACATCGGCAACGGGCACGCGATGTGGGAGGCGTCGCTGACCAATGTGCTGTCGCGCGGCGACAAGGTTCTTGCGCTGGTCAACGGCCGCTTTGGCGAAGGATGGGCGAATGTGGCCGACGCGCTGGGCGCGCAGGTGCAGCGCATTGATTTCGGTCTTTGCGCGGCGCCAGATCCGGCCCGGGTGCAACAGGCCCTGGCCGCCGACACCGCCCAGTCGATCAAGGCGGTCACCGTCACCCATGTCGACACAGCGACATCGGCTCTCGCGGATGTGTCGGCGATCCGGCAGGCGATGGATGCTGCCGGGCACCCGGCGCTGTTGATGGTCGATTGCGTGGCCTCGCTGGCGTGCGATCGGTTCGAAATGGATGCGTGGGGCGTTGATGTGGCCATTTCGGCCAGTCAGAAGGGGCTGATGACGCCGCCCGGAATGGGGTTCATCTTTTGCAATGACAGGGCGCGCCGGGCCGGGGCGACGGCCAACTGCCGAACGCCCTATTGGGATTGGGCGCCGCGCATCGACGCGGATGAGGTCTATCGCTACTTTGACGGCACGTCGCCGACCCATCACATTTTCGCGCTGCGCAAGGCGTTGGACATGATCCACGACGAAGGGATCGAGCAGGTCTGGGCGCGCCATGATCTGTTCGCGCGGGCCTATTGGGCCGCGTTCGATGCGTGGGGGCAGGGCGGGTCGATGCGCATCAACATGACCGATCCGGCCACACGCAGCCGGGCCGTCACCACCTTGCGGCTTGACCCGCCGCAGGGGACGGCGCTGCGCGAATGGCTGATCGACAAGGCGGGCGTGACCCTTGGTATTGGCCTGGGCATGGTCCCCCCGGGTGACCCGGCGGCCGACGGCTATTTCCGCGTCGCCCACATGGGGCATGTGAACATGAACATGGTGATGGGCGTGATCGGCGCGATGGATGCCGGGATGAAAGCGCTGGGGATCGCCCACGGCGAACGGGCCGCAGACGCAGCCGCGCAGGTGATGGCGTCCGCCTAAAGGCGCGCCGCTTCCAAAGCGTCCGGCAGCGCATCGGCGAACGCCGAAAGATCGCCCGCTGTGCCGGCAGAGACGCGAATGCACCGATCCTGCGGCGCAACGAACGGCATGCGCACAAAGATGTCCCGCGCCAACAGCTCGGTCATCACCTTGCGCGCAAAGGCGCCGTCACGGTGGCAATCGATGGCCACGAAATTCGTGGCCGACGGCAACGCGCTCAGGCCATTCGCCGCGGCAATATCGGCAAGGCGATTGCGGGCGACGGCGGTTTCGCTGACCACGTGCAGCAGCCACACTTGATCCTGCAATGCGGCCAGAACGCCGGCCTGGCTGATCCGGCACATCCCGAAGTGATTGCGCACTTTATCAAAGCTGGCGATGAGCTCTGGCGCCGCAATGCCATAGCCAACCCGCGCGCCAGCCATCCCATACGCCTTGGAGAAGGTGCGAAACCGGATCACACGGGGATCATCGGGATCGATCCGAGGCGCCGTGCCTTCGGGCGAAAATTCGATGTAGGCTTCATCCAGAACCAAAAGGCAACCGTCCGGCAATGCCTCAATCATCGCGCTGATCCGCGCCGCCGAATGCCGACTGCCCATTGGGTTGTCGGGGTTGGCCAGATAGACCAGCTTCGCGCCGACATCGGCGGCTTTTGCGATCAGCGCATCCGGATCTTCGGCATCGTCCTTGTAGGGAACGGTGATCAGTTCTGCGCCATGGCCTGTCACGTGATAGTTGAACGTCGGGTAGGCCCCCCACGAAGTCACGACCTTGTCGCCCGGCCCGGCGATCAGGCGGACCAGATACCCCAAAAGCCCGTCGATCCCTTCGCCAACAATGATATTGCGATCCGACACGCCGTGGTGGCTGGCCAGCGCATGTCGCAGATCGTGGCTCAGGGAATCGCCGTATTTCCAGACCTCGGGCGCAGTCGCTTGCATGGCTTCGATTGCCTTTGGCGATGGGCCGAAGACGTTTTCGTTCGCCCCCAGGCGCGCGGCAAAGGGGCGTCCACGTTCACGTTCCATCGTTTCGGGGCCGATGAAGGGCACAGATTGGGGCAAGGATGCGACAAGCGGTGTGTATCGAGGCGTGGTCATGCCCGCGATATGAGCGTCGACGGCGCTGCGGTGCAAGGGTTGTTTCGTTGCGTTACGCTTGGGGTGGGCGCAACCCGCGCGTAAGCTGGCGCAAAACGGCAGGAGTAACATCATGGAACACGTCGCGCTAACCATCGAAAACCACATTGCCGATCTGGCGCTGATGCGGCCAGACAAGCGAAACGCGGTCAGTTACCAGATGGTGGATGAACTGATCGGGGCTGTCGCACAAATTGACGCATCAGACGCGCGGGTCTGCGTTCTGCGCGGTGAAGGCGCAGGATTTTGCGCCGGGATGGACATCGCGAATTTCCAGAAGTTTCAAGGCGATGACGGAAAAGAGCGCACGGACCGTATCATGGCCCGCACCCATGGTGACGCGAACGCGATGCAGCAGTTTGCCTTGTGCCTGCAGGACTGCCGGGTGCCGGTGATTGCGGCCTTGCATGGCATGGCTTTTGGCGCCGGATTCCAGTTGGCGCTGGGCGCCGATATCCGAATTGCGCATCCCGAATGTCAGATGTCGGTGATGGAGCTGAAGTGGGGGCTGGTGCCCGACATGGGCGGCATGGTTTTGATGCCGCGGCTGACGCGGAGCGACGTGATCAAGCGGCTGACCTTCACGGCCGACATTTTCCCTGCCTCGAAGATGGCAGAATGGGGCTTGGTGAGCGAACTGTCCGATGATCCGCTCGCCGCCGCGCGCGCATTGGCTGAAAAGATCGCATCCAAAAGCCCGTCGGCGGTGCAAGCCGGCAAGCGTTTGATCCGGGTGGCAGAAGAGGGCGAGCGGGAAAAGGTGCTCTACGAAGAAAGCCGCGAGCAATGCGCGTTGATCGGCAATCCGCATCAGGCGGAAACCGTGATGGCATTCCTGCAAAAGCGTGAGCCGAAGTTCACATAAGACAAGAATTCGCGCCGCGCGCCGAGCAATAGGATTGACCGCGTTTTCAGATCGACAATTCGCGCCATGGCCCACTTGGGCACCGTGGATGCGCCGCGCCTCGCACGCTTGGTCCGGTACGCGCCAGCGTGGATTTTCTGGCCGCGACGCCTGCTTTGTGCAGGTCTTTGTGCAGGGTCCGCAGCCCGGCGGCGCTTGTGGACTCCAAACAGGCGGTTTCGGCGCAGGCCCTGCGGGGCTGGCATTCGATCAAACGGGCATTCGATCAAACGGGCAGGACGGGCGGGCAATTCAGCCCCTGCGGGCCGGACGGCGCTGCAGGCTGGGCGATGCAAAGCGGCCCGCCGTGACATGCGACAGGCCGTGGACCATTCGGCTCAGCCCAGTTCGGCCAGCCGTGCAAGTGCCTCGCGCAGCTTGGCGTCTTCTTCTTCGCGCGCGGCAAGGTTTTCGCGTGTTTCTTCAACCACTTCAGCGGGCGCGCTTTCGACGAACTTGGGGTTGTTCAACCGCCCGCGCAGTCCGCCCAGCTCTTTTTCCAGCTTTCCGAGGGTTTTCTCCAGCCGTGCTTTTTCCTCGTCGATGTCGATGATGTCGGCGATGGGCAGGGCAAAGGTGGACCCGGCAACGGGAATGGTGATTGCCCCTTTGGGGACCGTGGGGCTTTCGGCCAGACTGTCTATTCGGGCCAGACGCATGATCAGCGCTTCGTTCGTGGCATAGGCGCGGCGGCCAGCATCATCGGTTTCAACCCGCAACATGGGGATTTTCAGCCCGGCCGGCACGTGCATCTGGGCGCGGGCTGAACGGATCGCTTCGATCAGGCTGATGACCCAGTTCATTTCGCGGTCAGCATCGGCGTCGACCAGTTCGTCGCCATAGGTCGGCCAGTCGGCATGGACCAGTGGCTTTTCGCGCTTGGCCATGGTGCCCCATAGCTCTTCGGTAATGAAGGGCATGATCGGGTGCAACATGATCAGGCACTGATCCAGTGCCCAGCCCATGGTTTGCTGGGTTTCCTGCCGGTCGTCATTTTCGTCCAGCAGCAGCGGCTTGGAGAATTCCACGTACCAGTCGCAGAATGTCCCCCAGACAAAGCTGTAGAGCGCATTGGCCGCATCGTTGAAGCGGAAGTCCTCGAGCGCGGCGGCGACGGCCACCCGGGTCTTGGCAACTTCGCCCATGATCCAACGGTTGAGCGTGGCCTTGGGCGCAGGGGTGGCCCCCGGCGTATAAGTGTCGAACACGCCGTTCATTTCGGCAAACCGGGCCGCATTCCAGATCTTTGTGCCGAAGTTGCGGTAGCCCGCGATGCGCTGCGTGGACAGTTTCAAATCGCGCCCCATCGCGGCCATGGCCGTCAGGGTAAAGCGCACCGCGTCGGCGCCGTATTCGTCGATCAGGTCCAGCGGGTCCAGAACGTTGCCCAGCGATTTGGACATCTTCTTGCCCTTTTCGTCGCGGACCAGCGCATGGACATAGACCGTGTCAAACGGGCGTTCCCCAACGACGGCGTATTGCATCATCATCATCCGGGCGACCCAGAAGAAAATGATGTCAAAGCCGGTGATGAGCACACTTGTCGGGAAGTACTTGTCTAGCTCGGGCGTTTTTTCCGGCCAGCCCAGCGTGCCAATGGGCCACAGGCCGGATGAAAACCACGTGTCCAACACGTCTTGATCGCGCCACACCGGGTAGACCAGCTTGGTCGGGTCTTGATCGACAGCATACTGCGCCAGGCTTTCGGCCAGACGTTCGATGGCTTCGTGCTTGTCGGCCACTTCGATGATCGCGGCATGGGACAACGGGTTCGGCACATCGTAAATCTCGCGCCGGAAGGCATCCTGAACGCCCGCGAAGTCAGCGGCGCAATGCATCACGTCGCCCGCGTGCAGCATCCCGCCTTCGGTCAGCAGGCCCAGCAGCTCGACGTGGTCCAGATCGCCATCTGCGTTCATGTCCTTGTCATAGCCTAGGTCCAGCCCGTACCAGACCGGGATCTGATGCCCCCACCAGAGCTGGCGGGAAATACACCACGGTTCGATGTTTTCCAGCCAATGGAAATACACTTTGCGGTCGCTTTCGGGCAGAATGTCAGTGCCCCCGTTCGCGCGCCCCTTGCGCACGGCGTCCAGTGCCGGTTCGACGATCTTCGATGTGTCGACGAACCACTGGTCGGTCAGCATCGGTTCGATGACGACCTTCGAGCGGTCACCAAACGGCTGCATGATCTTCTTGTCCTCGACCTCGATCATCAGCCCTTCGGCGTCGATATCGGCGATCACCTGTTCGCGGGCGTCGAAACGATCCATGCCGCGGTATTTTTCAGGCACCAGGTTCAGCCCGTCGACCTCGTTCGGATCGAAGGTGCCCGCGGCCGTGATTTCCCTGGCGCGGGCGGCGGCATCGCCATAGGGCACCCCGTCGTCGCGCATCGCGCCCTTGGTGTCCATCAGGCGATACATCGGGATGTTGTTGCGCGATGCGACGCTATAGTCATTGAAGTCATGCGCGCCGGTGATCTTGACCGCGCCCGAGCCGAAATCGGGATCGGGGTAATCGTCGGTGATGATCGGGATCAGGCGGCGGTGTTCCTTGGGGCCGACCGGGATTTCGCAGAGCGTGCCGACGATCGGTGCATAGCGTTCGTCCGACGGATGCACCGCCACCGCGCCGTCGCCCAACATGGTTTCGGGGCGGGTGGTGGCGATCGCGATATAGTCGCGCTCTTCCTCCAGCACGATGTTCCCGTCCTCATCCTTTTCGATGTAGGTGTAAGTGGCGCCGTCCGCCAGCGGGTACTTGAAGTGCCACATATGGCCATCGACTTCGATGTTCTCGACCTCAAGATCACTGATCGCGGTTTCAAAATGCGGGTCCCAGTTCACCAGCCGCTTGCCGCGGTAGATCAGGCCCTTTTCGTACATGTCGACAAAGACCTTGATCACCGCATCGTGAAAGTTGCCCTCTTCGCCTTCGGGGGCGCCCTCGGCGCCTGACATGGTGAATGCGTTGCGCGACCAGTCGCAGGACGCGCCCAACCGCTTGAGCTGGTTGATGATCGTGTCGCCGCTTTCGGTCTTCCAGTCCCACACGCGCTTGGTGAAGGCCTCGCGGCCCATTTCGCGGCGCGAGGGTTCCTTATTTTGCGCCAACTGGCGTTCGACGACCATCTGCGTGGCGATCCCCGCGTGGTCCTGACCCGGCTGCCACAGCGTGTCGTGCCCGCGCATCCGGTGCCAGCGGACAAGGATATCCTGCAACGTGTTGTTGAACGCATGGCCCATGTGCAGGCTGCCGGTGACATTGGGCGGCGGGATCATGATGCTGAAGGTTTCGTCTGACGAGGCGTTCGCGCCTGCCTTGAAACGGCCCTCGGCTTCCCATGTGTCGTAAATACGGGCTTCGGCTTCGCGTGCGTCGAATGTTTTTTCCATCGCCATGATCGGTCGCCTTCCGGTCGAATTGCTGTGCTGCGGCACTGCTTACCCAATGCGCGCAGGAAGGGAAAGACCGCGCATGATCGCATGGGTTGGACAGTGGCGGCAGGCAGGCTAGTGTTTGGCAGAAAACAGCGGGAGGCCTGAAATGGAAAAATTCGGCAAGAGCCAGCCGGTGCGGCGCCGCGAAGACCTTCGTTTTCTTACCGGGCATGGGCGCTATGTCGATAACATTGCGCCTGCCGATGCGCTGCATGGCGTGTTCCTTCGATCCCCGGTTGCCCATGGCGATATCACCGAACTTGACCTGGAAGATGCGCGCGCTGCCCCGGGCGTAGCGGCGGTTCTGAGCGTGGCGGACATGGAAGCCGCTGGCATGGATATCTCGATGAGCGGGTCGTTGATGACAAACCGTGACGGATCCAGGGGGGCTGCGCCCTTGCGGCCCATGCTGGCCAAGGATCGCGTCCGCCACGTGGGCGAACCGATTGCGCTGGTTGTTGCGGACACGCTTGATCAGGCGCGCGATGCGGCCGAATTGATCCTGTTCGATTTCAATGAATTACCGGTCAAGATGGATGTGGCTCCGGGCGGGCCGACCATTCACCCCGAAGCGCCGGACAATGTTGCCTATGACTGGGCCATCGGCGACGAAACCCAGACCGAAGCGGCATTTCAGGCTGCGGCCCACGTGGTCAAGGTCGATGTTCCGGACAACCGCGTCATCGTCAATTCGCTGGAACCGCGCGGCTGCTATGCCCAATGGCAGGGCGACCGCGTCCACCTGTGCTTTAACGGTCAGGGCGTCTGGGGCATGAAGGGCGAACTGGTACGCGCCTTCGGGATCAATCCCGACCAGGTGCGCGTCACCCACCCGGACGTGGGCGGTGGCTTTGGCATGAAGGCCGCGCCTTATCCCGAGTATTTCGCCTGCGCGCTGGCGGCCAGGGTGACGGGGCGCCCGGTGCGCTGGATGTCGGAAAGAACCGAAGCGATGCTGTCGGATCATGCCGGGCGCGACCTGACGTCAACCTGCGAGCTGGCCTTGGACGCCGACTATCGGATCACCGGCTATCGCGTGACGACGCTGTCGAATTTGGGCGTCTACAATTCGAACTTCGGCCAGTCCATCCAGAGCTTTTTGTTCGCGCGCGTTCTGACTGGCACCTATGACGTCGCAAACGTCTTCCTGGCCGTGAAAGGCATCTACACCAACACCACCCAGGTCGACGCTTATCGCGGCGCGGGTCGCCCAGAAGCGATTTACGCCCTGGAACGCACCATGGACTACGCGGCCCGCCAACTTGGGATTGATCCGCGCGATTTGCGGCGGATCAACTTTATCAAGCCCGATCAGTTCCCCTATGACACGCAGACCGGGGAACTTTATGATGTGGGTGAATTTGCCCGCGTGCTGGACCGCGCGACAGCCGAGGCGGACTGGGACGGGTTCGATGCGCGCCGGGCGGCCTCGGCCGCCGCGGGCAAACTGCGCGGGCGGGGCCTGTGCTATTACATCGAATCGATCCTTGGCGATCCTAGCGAAACCGCCCATGTGGAATTTCTGGAAAGCGGCCGGGTCAATTTATATGTCGGGACGCAATCCAACGGGCAGGGGCACGAAACGGTCTACGCCCAGTTTCTGGCCGATCAGACCGGGATTGAGGTCGATCGGATCGACGTGATCCAGGGCGACAGCGATCTGATCCCGACGGGGGGCGGCACGGGTGGCTCGCGCAGCGTGACCACCCAGAACAACGCCACGCTGGCCACCGCGACCTTCATGATCGAAGCCTTCAGCGAATTCCTGGCCGAAGATGCCGACGTGCCGCGCGCCGATGTCAGTTTCGACGACGAACATTTCCGTATCGATGGGTCCAACGACACGCCCACGATGATGGATGTGGCCGAAATGGCGCGAAAGGCCGCGCGCACCGATTTGCTGAGTTTCCGCGAAACCGCACGTCTGGACGCGCGTTCATTTCCCAATGGCTGTCACATCGCCGAGGTCGAAATCGACCCCGACACCGGCAAGACGCAAGTGGTCAAATACACGGTTGCGGACGATTTCGGGAACCTGATCAACCCCCTGCTGGCCCAAGGCCAGGTGCATGGTGGCGTGGCGCAGGGCATCGGTCAGGCCATCACCGAAGACCTGGCGTTCGATGAAAGCGGTCAACTGCTGTCGGCAACGTTCATGGATTATGGTTTGCCGCGCGCCGACGACGTTCCCTTTATTGCGTTCCATTCGGAACCGGTTCCTTCAAAGGCGAACGTGATGGGCATAAAGGGCTGCGGCGAGGCCGGCACCGTCGGCGCACTGGCCGCTGTGGCCAACGCCGCACTGGATGCAATGTGGGGGCAGGGCGTACGGGTGGCGGACATGCCGTTCACCCCGTCGCGGGTCTGGTCCACCCTGCAGGAGGTTCAGTCTGCGCCTGAGTGATCGCATATTCGGCCTTGTCGGGCTGCGCCCCAAGCAAGAGGCCAGTGGACCCGTCGTGCGGCGCGGGCCGGTCACGCATGTGATCATCCTGGATGGCACGATGTCGTCGCTGCGCCATGGGCGTGAAACCAACGCCGGTCTTGCGTACCGTCTGATCAAGGCGGCCTTGCCCCTGGGTCAGACGTCGTTGCGCTATGAGGCGGGTGTGCAATGGACCGGTTGGCGCGATGCGCTGAACGTCATCGAAGGGCGGGGGATCAACCAGCAGATCCGCCGGGTCTACGGCGCTCTGGCCTCGCGCTACCGTCCGGGGGACCGGATATTCCTTTTCGGTTATTCGCGGGGGGCCTATGCGGTGCGCTCGCTTGCCGGTTTGATTGACCGCGTGGGGCTGTTGACGGCAAGCCACGCGACCGAGCGCAACCTGCGCGAGGCTTACAGGCTCTATCAATCCGCGGATGGCGCGGCTGCGCGCGAAGGCTTTGCCAAGGTTCATTGCCATCGCGAAGTCACGATCGAAATGATCGGTGTGTGGGACACGGTCAAGGCGCTGGGCTTGCGGGCGCCGATCATCTGGCGCTTTTCTGAGACCAAGCACCAGTTTCACAATCACCACCTTTCACACGGGGTGAAAAACGGGTTTCACGCGCTGGCCTTTCACGAAACCCGCAATTCCTACGCGCCGGTGCTATGGGTGAGCGATCCCGAATGGTCGGGCAATCTGGTCCAGATGTGGTTTCGCGGCACGCATGGGGATGTGGGGGGGCAACTGGGCGGCTATCACCGCGCAAGACCCCTGGCCAACGTGCCGTTCGTATGGATGATGGAGCAAGCCGAAACACTTGGCCTGCCGTTGCCGCCGGGGTGGAAGGCCAGCTTTCCCCAAGATGCCGATGCACCATCAGTCGGCACATGGCGCGGCGCGGCAAAATTGTTCTTGTCGCGCCGCCGCCGCATGGTCGGTGCGGACCCGTCCGAGCGGTTTCACCCCACGCTAGAGGCCGCGCTCAGCGGATCTGCATGATGATGCAGGTGGTAGATCCGGTAGCATAGAGCTTGCCGTCTTCAACCCCCCGGATTTCGCCCGTGGCGACCCCTGTGGACCGGCCCGCGTGCTGCAGGATGCCGATGGCATCGACCTGCACGCCCAGCTTGATCGGGCGGACGATATTCACCTTGTATTCCAGCGTGGTATAGATCGCGCCCTTGGGCACGGCGGTCATCACGGCGCAGGCCATGCAGCTATCCAGAAGTGTCCCGTACCAGCCGCCATGCACGGCGCCCGTCGGGTTGACGAATTCGAACTTTGGCGCGCCGCGAAATACGGCCCGGCCTTCGCTGACCTCGGTGATCTGGTAGTTGAGCGCGGCGGCCATCGGCGGCCCGGCGATGCGCCCCTCGACCATGCCTTTCATGAAGTCCAGGCCGGACATCGACAACGTGCTGTCCTGATCAATCAATTCGTCGGGCGTCTGTGCCACATATCTTGTCATAGTATTCCCCCCATTGCGCCACGGCACGCTGCAACCGTCCGCGCGCAAGGTCAATTGCGCTCAGGCCACCTGGGTTGTTGACGTTGCGGCGGGTTTCACCGGGGCGGCGGATACGCCCAACGCGCCGACCACCTGACTGGTTAGCGCGGGCTTGTTGAGCGTGTAAAAATGCAAGCTTTCCACGCCCCCGTCCATCAGTTTGGACGCCAGATCGATGGCTAGATCCCGCCCCAGCCGGGCCTCGGCGCCGTCGGCAATCGCCCCTTCGAACTTTTCGTCCAGCCATTCAGGCACCGGGGTGCCGCAACGTTCAGCAAAGCGCTTGGTGCCTTTCCAGTGTTCGATGGGCAGGATGCCGGGAATGACTTCGGCGTCTATACCGGCCTTTTCGCAGCGGTCCCGGAACCGAAAGAACGTGTCGGCTTCAAAGAAAAACTGGGTAATCGCGCTACTGGCACCCGCATCGATCTTGCGTTTCAGCCAATCGACATCGGCCTGGCTGTCGGGGGCCTCGGGGTGGGGGTCAGGGTAGGCGCCCACGCGGATCCTGAATTTGCCGGTCTTGGCCAGTGCTTCGACCAGTTCAACCGAATTGGCAAAGCCTTCGGGATGGGCGCTGAAGCTGCCCTGACCCTTGGGGGGATCGCCGCGCAGCGCAACAATTTCGCTTACGCCGGCATCGGCATAGCTGTCTGCGATGGCCAGCGTTTCTTCGCGGGTCGCATCCACGCACGTCAGGTGGGCGGCCACATTCAACCCGTAGTGTTTGTGAATCGTCCCGACTGCATCATGGGTCAACTTGCGCGTGGTGCCGCCCGCGCCATAGGTCACGGACACGAAATCGGGGTGGGTCGGGGCCAGCGCATTCACCGTTTCAAACAGGCGGAACGTCGCCTCGATCGATTGCGGCGGGAAAAATTCATAGCTGATGCGAGGCGCGGACATGTCGATTCCTTTACGTGTCTGAGCGGGCCTTGTGTCATGTTCGCCGCTGTGAGACAATTTCATATTACTCATCAAATTAATGAATTGCTTTCACATGCACCTGGAATTCAGACATCTGCGTACCATCAAGGCAATCCACGAGGCCGGCGGTCTGGCCCGCGCGGCCGATCAGTTGAATATAACCCAGTCGGCGCTGTCACACCAAGTCAAAGGACTTGAAGATCAAGCCGGGGTCGAACTGTTCGTGCGCAGATCGAAACCGCTCAAGCTGTCGGCGGCGGGCAAGAAACTGTTGGCCTTGGCCGAAGAGGTCCTGCCGCGCGTTGCCGCCTTGGAAGAGGATTTTTCAGGGCTCAGGTCGGGCAGGGCCGGGCGTCTGCATATTGCCATCGAATGTCACGCCTGTTTCGAATGGCTTTTTCCCGTGCTCGAAGAATTCCGCAAGGCGTGGCCTGACGTTGATGTCGACATTCGCCCCGGTCTGGCCTTCGATGCCCTGCCCGCGTTGCAAAAGGAAGAGGTCGACCTGGTCATTTCATCCGATCCGGAAAACATTGCCGGTGTCCAGTTCGAACCCCTTTTCGACTATGATCCGGTGTTTGTCGCGTCATCGCGCAATCCGTTGGCCGACAAGCCCTATGTCGAGGCCGAAGATTTCCGCGACCAGACCCTGATCACCTACCCGGTCGACCGGGCGCGGCTGGATCTGTTCAGCCAGCTGCTGACCCCTGCCAAGGTCGTCCCCAAAGCGGTTCGTCAGGTTGAACTGACGGCCGTGATCCTGTTGCTGGTGGCTTCGAACCGGGGTGTGGCGGTGCTGCCCGATTGGGTGGTGCGCGAGGTGAAGTACAATTCGGATTACGTGACGCGTCCGTTGACCAAGGATGGGATCACCCGGCGTCTTTATGCTGCCATCCGGGCCGATGACGCGAAAAAGCCGTACATGACACACCTGATCGATCTTGCGCGCACCCAGCCGCTGAAATTACAGCGCGGCTGAACGGGTGCACCGTCGCTCAGCCGCGCAAAAGGGCGTTAGCCCCTCAGTTTCTTGACGATTATGCCGATCACAACCTGAACGACAAGCCCGCCGACGCCGCCACCAACAAGGTTCGATGCCAGCGCGGCAATGTCCAGACCGCCCGCGGCTGCGGCCACGTCGCCTGCGGCGCCGCCCATCAGGCTGCCAAGCAGACCGCCGCCGGCCAGACCGCCAGCCGCCCCGGCCAGCACGTTCCCCAACGACCCCATGTTGGCCGAAGGAACAGCCTTGCCGCCGCCCATGCCACCCAGGACGCCGCCGACCAATTGTCCGATAATCGCTTCCATGTTCTACCCTCTGTTCGGGCACGTTGGGCCCGTATTGTTATGTGCCGCCGCCTGAACAGTCGACTTGCACGTTCAGTTTTGACAAAGCCTTGCCAACAGATCACGGGGAAATTCACCTGCAATGCCCCCTAAAGCGGTTCGCCGTACACTCGGCTCTTGGATTCCACGGCCTGCGGGCTTATACGCGCGGCCTGACAGACAGGAGCCGGACATGCAGGGCAGTGCCAATATCAACGTGATGATGAAAGCCGCGCGCAAGGCGGGGCGATCGTTGGTCAAGGATTTCCAAGAGGTTGAAAACCTGCAGGTGTCGCTGAAGGGGGCCGGTGATTTTGTCAGCCGGGCCGACGTGGCGGCGGAAAACATCATTCGCGAAGAACTGATGGAAGCGCGCCCGAACTATGGCTGGTGCGGCGAGGAAAGCGAAGACATCGACGGCAAGGACCCGACGCGGCGCTGGATTGTCGATCCTCTGGACGGAACCACGAACTTTCTGCACGGGTTGCCCCATTGGGCGGTGTCCATCGCGCTTGAGCACAAGGGCGAAATCGTGGCTGGCGTGGTGTACGACCCGGCCAAGGATGAACTGTTCTGGGCCGAGAAGGGCGCAGGTGCGTGGATGAACGAAACCCGCATTCGTGTGTCCGCGCGCAAGCGCATGAACGAAGCGATTTTCGCGACCGGCCTGCCGTTTGCTGGCCGGGCCGATCTGCCCGATACGCTGCAGGATCTTGCGCGGCTGTTGCCCGCATGTGCGGGCGTGCGGCGTTGGGGCGCGGCGGCGCTGGATCTGGCGTATGTGGCGGCTGGCCGGTACGATGGATTTTGGGAACGCAGGCTGCATTCCTGGGACATCGCTGCAGGTCTTTTGCTGGTGCGCGAGGCCGGTGGTTTCGTTGAAGCGCTGGCCCCCGAAGGCGATGCCCTGGCGGATGGCGAGCTGATTTGCGCGAATTCCGACCTGTTTGGTGCTTTGGCCAAAATCATCCGGAACTGACACCGGTTCACGCGATTGTTGCGCGATTTTGGACAAGTGGCCCGGCCTGCCAGATTTGTCGTGCCGGGCGATTCAAAAAACATAATTATTGGTTTTTGATGCCCGATTTGCGCCAGAGTTGGGGGCCACATTGTGTCTGAGCCTTTCAGGAGAGCACCGTGAAAAAAGAACAAATATTTGCCCGTGTCAGGGGTTTCGTCCGCGATGAAGCCGGCGCAGTGACCGTGGATTGGGTTGTGTTGACAGCCGCACTTGTTGGTCTGGGCGTGGCCGTCCTCACAACCGTGGCGGGCGGTGCCACCAGCCTGGCCGGTGACATCAACACGACCGTGGGGAGTATGGCCGCGAACGTGAACTGATCGCGTCTTGTAGAGACCACGTTTCACAATCTATGTTTTGAAAAGGCGGCCTTAGGGTCGCCTTTTTCCTTTAGCGGCGTCGGCCTGCACGGGGTATGGATGTGCGCGAAAGGTCGTATTTCGCTTCGGGGTGCGGCGGATGTCCTTCATTGGTATGCCAAAAAGCGCGCCCCCCTTTTCGGCGCCAAAGCGGCAGCACCCACAAAAAGCCAACGATAAAGCCGCCCGCATGTGCCCAATAGGCCACCCCGCCATTGCCCGCATCGGTCGTGACGCCGAAAAAGAGCTGCATGGCGAACCACAGTCCCAGCATGAGCCAGGCTGGAACGGAAAACACCTTGAAAAAAATGATGAAGATGAACAGCACGTCGACGCGCGCCCTGGGAAACAACAACAGGTAGCCGCCCATGACCCCCGCAATCGCGCCCGACGCCCCGACGACCGGAACACCGGAAAACGGCGCGGTGATGAACTGCAACAACGCAGCCCCGACGCCCGCGGCAAGGTAGAACATCACGAACCCGATATGGCCCAGTTGCTCTTCCAGGTTATCGCCGAAGATCCATAAAAACAGCATGTTGCCGGCCAGATGCATGAAGCTGCCATGCAAAAACATCGATGTCACAAAGGTTTCCATTCCATCGCCCGATGAAATCCGCGCGGGGATCAACGCGTATTGGCCATAAAAGCTCATCAGGCTTTGTTGATCAGCGGCCAGGGGCAACGCGGCGATGAAAACCCAGACATTGATCAAGATAAGCGTGATGGTCACAAAGGGCCGTTGCAGGGATGGATTGTGATCACGTATCGGAAACATGGCTCAGGTCTATCTGTTGGTGCGATGGCGTCAAGCAACGCATTGTCGTTGCTGGTGGCTTTGGGTAGTAAGTCATGGGGTTGACCCCGCGCCGGTGCGGGCGTGATGGAATGGTAGACATATCGGACTTAAAATCCGAAGGCCTTTGTGCCGTGTGGGTTCGAGTCCCACCGCCCGCACCAACGTCAAAACGGGGCCACGGCCACGTCCATTTGCAGCAGGCGCGCGCGTATTTTGCGGGCCATCTCGACCGCTTCGGGGGTGTCTCCGTGAACGCAAATGGTATCGATTTTCGTTGGGATCAGCTTGCCCGACAGGGTCACGATACTGCTCTGGCGCACCATGTCGGCGATGCGCTCGGCCGCCTCGGTCGCGTCGTGAAGCACCGCTGAGGGGTGCGATCTGTCCAACAGCGTGCCGTCTTCGCCATAGGCGCGGTCACCAAAAACTTCGCCCACCCAGGCGCCGCCCAGTTCGCGCGCGGCGCGCTCTTGCTGCGTGCCGGCCATTGCCATCAGAACAATCTGCGGGGCCAAAGCGCGCGCGGCGGCAAAACACGCGCGGGCAATCCCGATGTCTTCGGCGGCCATGTTCGCCAAGGCCCCGTGCAGTTTGAGGTGGCGCAGAGGCACGCCAATTTCCGCCCCGATCCCCAGGGCCGCGCCCAGTTGATAGGCGATCAGCGACCGCAACTGATCCGCGCTCAGGGTTTGGCGGGCGCGCCCGAACCCTTCGCGATCGAAAAACCCTGGATGAGCGCCGATCCACACACCCTTGCCGTATGCGGCTTTCATCGTGTCTGCCATCGTGTCGACATCGCCGGCGTGACCGCCGCACGCGATGTTGGCTGACGTCACAATGTCCAAGAGCGCGGCATCGTTTCCAATGCCTTCGCCCATATCCGCATTCAAATCGACGGTCGATGTCATGGTTCAGTCCCTTCGGGGTCAAGTCCAGCGGTCACCCCGTCGATCAACTGGTAGCTCAGCAGATCCGGGATGTCATGGGGATCGCGCACCAGGGGTTGCACCCTGGCGCGCAGGCCCGCAACGGCATCGGGCTGGGCGCGCGCCAGGGCGTCGGCCTCGTCGACGCTCAGCATGTCGAAGGTCAGGGTTTGGCCGGGCTGGCATTGCACCAGCGTCGCAAGATCCGCCGGGATCACGGTTCCAATACGTGGATAGCCGCCGATCGTCTGGCATTCACTGGCCAGAACGTACGGGTGTCCCGCGCCGGCGATCTGAATGTCGCCCGCCACGATGAAGTCCGAAGCCAGGCCGTCGGCAACTGCGCAGCGAAACGGTTCGCCGTCGTGCTCCAGAGCGATGCCCTGCCGGTTCGCGCGCGCACTCATGCGAAACTTGGTTGCCAGAAAACGGGCCAGTGTGTAGTCGTCGAACAGGGCAGTCTGGGGGCCGGGCATGATGCGGATCGGGCCGCCGGCAAACCGATCATCGGGGGAAAGGCGTTGATCGGGCCCGGCGGGGTGCGGGTTTGGGCCCAGTTTCAGCGCCGTGCCGTCGCTCAGCCAGCCGCCGATCCCTGCCGAAATATGGGCCGCCTGGCTGTCTTGCCAATGCGGCTGTGCAAATCCCCCTGCGCAGGACACATAGCCGTAAACCCCGCGCGTCGCGCCGCCGATGTCCAACCGGTCGCCGGGGGCAAGGGCCACCGAGCGATTCCAGCCGATTTCGGCGGTGTTCAACCGCGCCGTCATCGGGGCACCGGTCAGCGCGATACGCGTCGGCGCATCGACAGACAGGCACGCGCCGCGCCCCACCATTTCCAGCGCCGCCACAGGCCGGGGCAGCGCCAACAGGGCCGCCGCTTCTTGCAGTGCCAAAGGGTCCATCGCGCCCCCCCGCGACAGGCCGACACCGACAAGGCCCGGGCGTCCCAGATCTTGCACGCTGGTGGCTGGTCCGGCCCTGTGGAGTGTCATGCGGCCCGTCATTCAAGCGCCTCGCAGGTGGCGCCGCCCATCGGCTGTTTGGCCAATTCAGCGAAGTCTGCGGCGCTGACGGCGTGCAGGCGCAAGGCATCACCGGCGTCAAGCGCGAAGGGGGGCGCGGCGTCCTTGTCAAACGGACGAAAGGCGGTTTGCCCGATGTGGCGCCAGCCGGTTGTCGACGGGTTGGCAAAAAGAACCAGTTGGCGCACCGCCACGACGATTGCCCCGGCCGGGACCTGCGGTGTCAGGTTGGCAAGGCGCGGAAGATCCCACCGGTCATCGAGCAGCCCCAAATAGGGCTGCCCGGGCGCGAACCCGATGGCCAGCACGCTCAGATCGGTTCCAGTCAGGTTTTCGATCGCTTCGGCCTCGCTCAGCCCGGCCAAGGCGGCGGCTTCGGCCAGAGCGGGACCGTGATCGTTGCCAAAGACCGCGGGAATACGCCACCGCCGGGCGGCGGGCGGGCCGGCTGTGCAGGCCCAGTCATGCGCAGTCAATGTCGCGCTGACGGCGTTGGTTACGGCCAAACGGCTGGTTTCCAACGGATCGAACCGCAAGAACACCGACACCAGAGACACGGCGGTTTCGACCACGCCGCCCGGCGGTGCGCGGCGCATGGCGGCGCCAAAAGCCTGCGCCGCGCGCATAGCCGCCGGATCCGGGTGCAGGCTGAATTTCACCAGCACGCCATCCGCGCCCAGTGGCAAGCAGACCGGAGCGGACATTGCGGGCATTGCGTGCGGGCGGCGGTTGGCAGTCATGGCACGAATTCAAACATAGTCGACGCGGGGGCGCGACACGGGCGCTACGCCTCGATCCGGGCCGCGATGATCGCGATGGCTTTTTGATAGACGCTGGCGGCGTTCCATTCCTTGATCACACGAAAGTTCGGCTGGCCTTCTTGCCAGCCCTTGCCGGGTTGCCATCCTTTGCTGCGCAGAAAGTTGGCGGTGGACGAAAGGGCATCGGAAACGCCGGTCAGATCGACCTGGCCATTGCCGTCGCCATCGACACCATACGCCAATATGTTGCCGGGAAGAAACTGGGTGTGACCCAGTTCGCCATGTTTGGCGCCGGTCGCGTTAGCGCTGATATCCCCGCGGTCGATCAACTTCAGCGTCGCCAGCAGATGCGGGCGGAAAAAGTCCGGGCGGCGGCAATCATAGGCCAGCGTGGTTGTCGCCGACAGGACATGGGAATCGCCCATGAACCTGCCAAAGCCCGTTTCCATGCCGTGGATTGCGACGATGATGCCAGCCGGCACGCCATAGATGCGTTCAAGCGCGCCGTAAAAGTCGGGGTATTTGGCGATGTTGCGGCGCCCCTGCGCGACGATGGCATCCGCACCGCGCACCTGCATGAACTTTTCCAGGCTGTATTTGAAGCTTTTCTGATTTCGATCGGCGGCGATGGTGCGTGCGGCGTAGGTGGCACGGGTCAGCGCGGCCAGCCCTTTTTCGCCGATCCCTTCGCGGGCGGCCTCTTTGGCAAAGGCTTGTTTCCACGCTAAAAACCCGCTGGCGTCGTTGCCGCATGGGGCGGCCAGGGCGGCGGTGGACGACAGGATCAAGGCAAGGGCGGCAAGACGCATGGGGACACTCCGGTTAAGACGGGGTGACGCTAGCGCAAGCGGGCAGGGTGGGGCAACGTTCAGTCGCGCGTCCCTGCGAATTTCTGCTGCCAGTCCTCGCGCTGCTCGTCGGTGATCTTGGCGAACAGGTTCCCCGGCACACTGAATGCATCGCCAGCGCTCAGACGGGTCATGGCGCTTTGCACGTCGCTGGGCCAATCTGGCGCAACGTTCATCGCTTCGGCCATCGCGGCGGCGGTATCGGGAATGAACGGCGCCGACAGCGCGGCGTAGAACGGGATCAGGTTCAGCGCAAAGCGCACTTGCATCGCGGCTTGTTCCGGATCGGTCTTGAAGGTCGTCCAAGGCGCGGCCGATTGCAGGTATTCGTTGCCAGCCACCCAGATCGCGCGCAGCTCGGTCGCGGCCTTGCGCACTTCGATCGCGTCCATATTGGCCTGATAGGCTTCAAGGCGCGATTGCAGTTCGTCCATCAGGGCGGTTTCTTGCGGGCCATAAGCGGGGCCACCCGGAACCTGTTCGCCGAACTTGCCACGGCAGAACTTTGTCACCCGTGAGACGAAATTGCCCAGCACGTCGGCCAGATCCTTGTTCACCGAGGTCTGGAAGTTTTCCCAGGTGAATTCGCTGTCACTGCTTTCGGGCGCATGGCTCAGCAGCCACCAGCGCCAGTAATCGCTGGGCAGGATCGAAAGGGCCTGGTCCATGAACACCCCCCGCCCGCGCGAGGTGGAAAACTGCCCGCCATCATAGTTCAGGTAGTTGAACGACTTGATATAGTCGACCATCTTCCAGGGTTCGCCCGACCCCAGCATCGTGACGGGAAAGGACAGGGTGTGGAACGGCACGTTGTCCTTGCCCATGAATTGCACATATCGAACATCTTCGGCGCCCGCATCGGTGCGCCACCAGCGTTGCCAGTCGCGATCCGGCAAACCCTTGGCATCTGCCCATTCCGCGCCGCACGCGATGTATTCGATCGGGGCGTCGAACCAGACGTAAAATACCTTGCCTTCCATGCCTGGCCAGGGGGCGTCGCCTTTTTGCACCGGCACGCCCCAGCTCAGGTCGCGCGTGATCCCGCGGTCCTGCAGGCCGTCGCCGTCGTTCAGCCATTTCTTGGCGATCGACGTCGTCAGCACCGGCCAATCGGTCTTGCTGTCAATCCAGTCTCTCAGCGCATCGCGCATCTTGGATTGCTTGAGAAACAAGTGTTTGGTGGTGCGCACTTCCAGATCGGTCGCCCCAGAGATGGTCGAGTGCGGGTTGATCAGGTCGGTCGGGTCCAACTGCTTGGTGCAGTTGTCGCACTGATCGCCGCGTGCGCTGTCATAGCCGCAATTCGGGCAGGTGCCTTCGATATAACGGTCGGGCAAAAAGCGCCCGTCTGTCGGCGAATACATCTGCCGCTCTTCGATCTCTTCGATCAGCCCGGCGTCGTCCAGACGTGCGGCCAGATGCTGGGTCAGCTTGCGGTTCTGCTCGGACGACGAGCGTCCGAAATGATCGAACGACAGGCGGAACCCTTCGGCCAGATCGGCCTGAACCTGGTGCAATTCGGCGCAATATTCGGCCACGTCCTTGCCGGCCTTTTCGGCCGCAATTTCGGCCGGGGTGCCATGTTCGTCGGTGGCGCAAAGAAACAGCACCTCATGCCCGCGGGCCCGGCAATAGCGGGCATAAAGATCGGCGGGCAGCTGCGATCCCACCAGGTTTCCCAGATGTTTGATCCCGTTGATATAGGGCAGGGCAGATGTGATCAGCGTGCGTTGCATGGCGGGTCCTTGAGTTCGACTTGTTCCCCTCTATCGCGCCGGGGCGCAAAGGAAAAGACCGCGCTCTTCTTCTGTTCTCAAATATCCCCGGGGGTGCCCGGCGCGGGCGCCGCGCCCCTTCCCCCCGTGTCGCCTTGCCAGGGCGTCAGGGTCATGCCGTGTGCGCCCGGCTGCATGCGCCAGTCGCGCGGCGCAGCCATGCGGGCGCGCAGCCGCGTAAGGTGCCACGCCTCGTGCCCCGGCGCATGTGCCGCGCGCAGCCGCCAGCGGGTTTCGACGCCTTGCGCGCCGCCATCGCCCGGGGTCAGCAGTATGCCCAGGGGCACCGCCCCGCGGTCTGCCCCTGCCTCGGCCGCCAGATGCATGCGCCGCACCGGGGTCAGATGCGGCAACCCCGGCACATCGACCACCGCCAGGGGCACTGCGCCGGATCGCAACACCTCTTCCATGCACCAGAGCAGGTCCTCGGCCCGCTTGACGGTCACAAAGGTGATGCGCGCCGGCTCGACCAGATCGTGAAAGCCCTGCGGGTTCAGTCGGGCCGGCTCCCACGCGGGGGCGATCCAGAACACATCGCCCGTCATGCGCGCTGCCAGCATCAGGGCCAGCCGCCGCCGCGCATCGCCGCAAAACTCATGCACCCGCCCAAGCCCCAGCGTCAGATCCGCCACGAACGGCTGCTGGAACCGGTCGGACCGGAGCGGCCCGTTGCGGGACAAGGCGGTGGGAATCGACATGCGTCACCCTAACATGTTCGCTTTTTGTTCTCAATCCGCCAGGGCGCGTAAAACACCACCCGTCCGGGGCTTTGCCTTGCCGGCAAAACACATTAGGTCAGCGCGAAGCAACAAAGGGACCATCCATGAAATACCGTACTCTCGGCGCCTCGGACCTGCGCGTTTCCGAACTGTGCCTCGGCTCGATGACCTGGGGCAGCCAGAACACCGCCGAACAAGGCCACGCCCAGATTGACCGCGCATTGGACGCGGGGATCAATTTCATCGATACGGCCGAAATGTACCCGGTCAACCCGGTGCGCGCTGAAACCGTGGGCGATACCGAGCGCGTGATCGGCGACTGGTTCGAAAAGACCGGCCGGCGCGACGATGTGATCCTGGCCACCAAGGCGGGCGGCGACAGCAAGGCGATCCGCGATGGCGACGGCTATGGCCCGGATAATATCGAAACCCTGATCGACGCCTCGCTGCGGCGCCTCAAGACCGACGTGATCGATCTGTATCAATTGCACTGGCCGATGCGCGGATCGTTCCATTTTCGCCAGAATTGGGGCTGGGCTGCCAAAGGCGAACGCGAAGCGGTTCTGGACCACATCCGCGGCACACTGGCCGGATTAGAGCGGGCGCGCAAAGCGGGAAAGATCCGCTATCTGGGCCTGTCCAACGACAGCGCCTGGGGCACGATGCAGTGGCTGCGCCTGGCCGAAGAAACCGGCGGGCCGCGCCCCGTGGCTGTGCAGAACGAATATTCTCTGCTCTGCCGCCTCTATGATACGGATATGGCCGAAGTGACCCATTTCGAGGATGTCGCGCTGCTTGCCTATTCACCCATGGCGGCGGGCATGTTGTCGGGAAAATACGGCCCGAACGACACGCCAGAAGGGTCGCGCCGGTCTTTCGCACCCAATCTGGGCGGGCGCGTCACCGACCGGGTGTGGCCTGCCATCGAAGCCTACCGCGCCATCGCGCAGCGCTATCAGATGGATCCGGCGCAAATGGCCCTGGCCTGGACCCTGACGCGGCCCTTCATGGGGGCGTCGATTTTCGGGGCGACGACGATACAGCAGCTGAACCTGGCGATCGCGGCGGCCGACCTTCGGCTGCCGCCAGAGCTGCTGAACGATATCGACACCGTGCACAAGAGCCACCCGATGCCCTATTGAACCGGATTGCCCTTGCCTGTCTTATGCACGCAAATGATCCGCCAGGGGGCACAGCGACATGTTAAAGCGACTGGGGGCAATCTTTGCGATTGGTGCGCTGGCTGCGTGCCAACCCGAAGCGCCGACCCCTTCGGGCTTGTCCAACTACGCCATCGACGGCGGCGATCTGGCGCGGGTGCAGTGCACGATGGACGGCGGCAGATGGGCCAAGGGCGGGGCCGATGGCGGATACCTGTGCCTGCGCGTGCCCAAAGACGCTGGCCAATCGTGCAAGAAATCAACTGACTGCAGCACCAACATCTGCCTTGCCCGCTCGCGCAGCTGTGCGCCGGTCGCGCCCCTGTTCGGCTGCAACGAAATCCTGACCCGCACCGGGCGCGTGGCAACCATGTGCCTGGAATGATCCGCGCGCTTGTCATATCGCTGGTCACAACGCTGGTCCTTGCCGGCTGCGCCGCGCAGACGCCTTCGTTGCGCGCGCCGGGTGCGCAAATGGCCAGCATGGCCAGTTTCGATGTCAATCGCTTTCAGGGCCGCTGGTACGAGGTCGCGGGGTACCACGATGGCGCCTGCGCGATTGGCGCGTTGACCGTGACGGTGCAGAAAACCGGCGACGTGACCCTGACCGAAGGACCATGCCGTGATGCCACCCCCCGCCAGCGTGTCGCCCGTCTGATCGGTCCGGGGCGGCTGCAGACAGACGATGGCGCGCCCTTGTGGGTGCTGTGGGTCGATGACGGTTATCGCACCGCGGTCATCGCCACCCCGTCCGGCGAATTCGCCTATGTGCTGAACCGCACCCGCGACATTCCCAAAGACCGCATGGACGCCGCGCGGCGCATCCTGGATTTCAACGGCTATGATCCGGCGGGCTTGCGCCGGTCGCGCTCATGAAGGCGGCGGTTCTGGGCGTCGGGGCGCGCGGCGCGCCCTGGGCGGCGCGTCTGGCGCTGATGGGGGCGGATGTGCACCTGTTTGATCGCGATCCCGCAGCATTGGACCGGGCGAACCAGGCGCTGGATACCGCACGCCCGCTTTTGGCCGGGCTCTTTGATGCGCCTCTGCCGGGCGAAGGGCAAATCACCATGGCAGGTTCGGTTGCAGCGGCCGTTGCCGATGCCGACTGGATCACCGAAGCTTTGCCAAACCGTCTGGCGCTGAAACGTCAGGTGATCCAGACCGCGCAGGCCCACAGCGATGCGATCATCGCCAGCGCCGGCGGGACAAACATCAAAGACCTGCAAGGCTGCGCCGCAGTGCCCGCCTGTGTCATCGTGGCAGAAGGGCAGGCGCCGGAATACCTGCTGCCCGTCGTCGAACTGGGCACGACGGCAGCGAACCCGGCTGGGGTGGTGGCGCGCGCCCGCCAGGTGCTTGACCGCATCGGCATGGTCCCTGTGACATCACAAGGGGCGGGGGCGCGGCTGCGCGCCGCCCTGCAAAGTGCTGACGCGTTGTCCGCCCCGCACCAAGTGCTGCAATTGGGCGTCGGGCCGGCGCTGCTGGCGCGCGATGATCCGCGCCTGATGGTGGCCCTGCTGCGCGCGACCCGCGCGCGCTACCGTCCCCAGGCGGCCCCGCTGCGCCAGTTCGAAGCCCTTGGTGGCCCACCGGACCTTGGCCAGACACCGCTGGTGACACTGGCGATGGCCGTTCCCGCCGACTGGACCGATTACAACGGCCACATGACCGAATCGAAATATCTCGAAGCTTTCGCATATGCCACGGATCGCTTCATGGGGGCGGTCGGGATCGACGCGGCCTATATTGACGCTGGGATGAGCCTGTTTACCGTCGAAACCCACATTCGCCATCTTGTCGAAGCCCACGCCGGCCAGTCGTTCCGGATCGACACCCGCGTGCTGTTGGCCGAGGGCAAGAAAATTTCGCTCTGGCACAAAATGCACAGCGCCGATGCGCTGCTGGCGACGGCGGAAAACCTGATGCTGCACGTCGATCTGACCACCCGCTCGACCTGCCCACCAGCCCCGGCGGTGGCGAAAACGCTGCAGGAACTGGCCGCGCGACATGCACATTTGCCGCCGCCGGACGGGGCGGGAAAGGCTGTAGGTCAACGGTGAAGGCGGGCCACGATGATGACAGGTGGCGCTGATGGCGGGCAGTGCTGATATGGCGGGCCGGTGATGCACCGGCCCCGCCGTGGATCAGAGCGCGCGCCCACCCAGTTGGCCAAACTTCTGTTCTTCGGCCCCTTTGTGGAAAAACGGCACGCTTTGCGGCGCTTCGATTCGGGGCAGGGACTTGACCAGTTCGGCCAGCACAACCTCGGTAATGAAGGGCAGGTTGAATCCGCGCACTTCCTGGATCGGAATCCATTGCAGGTGGCTTAATTCATCGCAAGCGTGGCTGAAATCGTCCGGATCGCAGGCCAGTTCGGCCGCGTCTGCCAACAAGAACCGGGCATCGAACCGGCGCGGACGCCCCGGCGGGGTGATGGCCCGAAAGAAAAAGCGCAAAGGCGCGGCGGTCGGCACATGCCCGGTGGCCGCGAAACTGGCCCAGTCTTCGGGCGGCGCGATATCCCAGGTGCCCGGGGCCCCCAGGATCAGGCCCGTTTCTTCCCACAACTCGCGTATGGCTGCGGTTGCCAGCGCGTGGTGCAGATTGTCGAAATCCAGCGGCTTTAGCGCATCTTCGGCCAGACGGGTTCGACATGGTTCGCCCATTGGGCGGGCCAGTGGAACCACGGCGTCGTCCGGATCGACCGCGCCACCGGGGAAGACGAACTTGTTCGGCATAAAGGCGGCCTTTTCGCCGCGTTGGCCCATCAGGACCGATGGGTCCCCGGCCGGATCGCGCACCATGATCACGGTGGCGGCATTACGTATCGCTGATTTGTCGGTCATGCAATTCCTCCCCAATCGGGCGCAGCTTAGACCTGCGCGCAAGGTGGGGCAAGCGTCATCCCGCGCCGAACCCATGCATCCGCTTGGCCCATTGAAAGGCGACGATCGCCCCTTTCAGTCGCGGCAGCAGATAAAGTGACAGCGTCACGCAGCCCACAGCGAACACCGTAAACAACACCAGCGGGTCGGGGCGATAGACGGTAAAACCCCACAGCAGCAGCGGGGCCATGATATGCCCCACGATCAGAATGGTCAGATAGGCCGGCCCGTCGTCCGCGCGCGCAGCGGTAAAATCCTGTCCGCAAACCGGGCATTCTTCGCGCACCTTCAGATACCCGCGCAACACCGGCCCGTTGCCACATTGTGGGCAGCGACGGCGCCAGCCGCGCCACAAGGTCGGGTGCATCGGACGGTCTTGGGTCGGTTGTAACAGGTGTTCGGACATTCGGCGCCTCACTGGCAAGGGGCGCAATTCGGCCCGGCGAAAGGTTGGTTTAGCGTAATATATGCAACTGAAGCGTCAGAAGAAGGGGGCAGAATGTCCGTGCGGCGGCGTGTCGCGCAGGCGCGCCGCAAAAAAATATCGACACCGCGCGACGGAAACGCCCGGCCTGCCCGTTTGATCACCATACGATGGCGCAACAACGCACCGCGAGAAGCAGTCTTTGGAGGACTACATGAAGAAGATCTTGATTTCGACCCTTGCTGCAGCAACGCTTCTGGGATCGGTTGGTCTGGCGACGGCCCACGACGGCTCTATGCGTCACGGTCAGCGCGGATCGGGCGGTTTCGGGCCCGGATTCGATTTCGCTGCCGCCGATGCGGACAGCAATGGCAAGGTTACGCAGGCCGAAATCGAAGCGCTGGCGCAAACCCGGTTCGAGGCCGCCGATACGGATGGCAATGGCAGCCTGTCCGCCGAGGAACTGACCGCCCAGTCGCAGGCCCAGAAGGCAGAGCGCGCCGCGCAGCGCCGTGCGGCCATGGTGGAACGCATGGACCAGAACGGCGACGGCGAACTGAGCTTTGACGAAATGCAGGCCGCGCGCACTGCCACGCCGATGGACCGGATGTTCCAGCGTCTGGACACCGACAGCGATGGCGCGCTGAGCGAGGCTGAACTGGACGCCGCGAAAGAGCGCTTTGCCGAACGCAGCAACAAACGCGGTGAACCGGGTGGCAAACGCCCGCATCGCATGGGCGACGGCCGGTAAGTCCCGCCGGACCTGAGCGTCGCGCGCCCGGCACACGCCTGTGCCCTACGGGCGCGCGACTGACCAGCGGATGCGGGGCCCAAGGTGTGGCCCGGCATCCAGGATTGTCCGCAACTGCGGGAACGGATAGCACTGACAGGCGATGAACATGCCGCTTGATGCCTTGAACGATGTGCCAGACGAAGCATTGCTGATCGCCTATGGAAATGGCGACCAGCTGGCCGCGCGCGCGCTGACGTTGCGTCTGACGCCGCGGGTTTTCGGCTTTGCGAACCGTATGTTACGGGATCGTGCGGAAGCCGAGGATGTGGCGCAAGAAGCAATGATGCGGCTGTGGAAGATCGCGCCCGATTGGCGCCAGGGCGAGGCCAAGGTGACAACCTGGCTCTATCGCGTGACATCGAACCTGTGCACCGATCGGCTACGTAAAAAGCGCGGTGTGCCACTGGACGAAGCGCCCGAACCCCAGGATCCAACCCCGGGGGTGCACGCGGCGATGGAACAAAAGCAACGTGTGGCTGCGCTGGACAAGGCGCTGGGCGCACTGCCAGAACGGCAACGGCAAGCGGTGGTTTTGCGCCACATCGAAGGGATGTCCAATCCCGAAATTGCCGAAGTAATGGAAATCGGCGTGGAAGCTGTCGAAAGTCTGACAGCGCGGGGCAAACGCAAGCTCGCTGGCCTGTTGGCCGGCCAGAAGGAAGAATTGGGGTTTGAGGATGGCTAATCGGAGCGACGACATGCTTGACGATCTGTTTTCCGCCGCGCGCGCGGACGGCCCGGTGCCCAGCGGCGATCTCATGGCGCGCATCATGGCCGATGCCGAGGCGCAGATTGCCGTGGCCCAGGCGGCCCCGGTCCCGGCCCGTCGACGCGGATGGCGCGCGGCGCTGGCCGCACTGGGCGGTTGGGGCGCCGTGGCGGGGCTGGGCGCGGCCACCTTTGCGGGGCTGAGCATCGGGATCTACATGCCGGATCCGTTGAACGATTTGGCACAGAACGTACTGGGCACCCCATATTGGGACTACAGTACCATCGATATGACAGCCAGTTTCTACGATCTGGCCGAGGAAGGATAAACCATGGCCGATGCAACACAGCCCAAGCGCAAGTTTCATGTGTGGCGGGTGCTGACCGTGGTGTCGCTTGCGATCAACCTGTTGATTATCGGTCTGGTCGCAGGGGCGGCATACCGGTTCAAGGAAGCCCCGCCGCCCCGGGATCTGGCGGCGCGCGATGTTGGCTATGGCGCTTTTATCGCCGCGTTCGAGCGGGAAGACCGGCGTGACCTTGGCCGGGCGTATCGCGCGCATATGCCGGATCGAAAGCAGGTGCGCCAAGAGATGGATCGCCAGAATGACGCGCTGCTAGCGGTGTTGCGGGCCGATCCGTTCCAGCCCGAAGCGTTGGAAGCCCTGCTGAACCAGCGGCAATCCAGGTTGAACGCCATGCAGATGCAGGGACAGGAGCTGTTGCTCAATCAAATTCGTGACATGGACCCTGACGCCCGCAAAGACTATGCCGACCGGTTGCACGGGATCCTGACCCGTGGGCCCGACCGACGGGACCGTGATGAAAAAGGACGGGACCGTGATGAAAAAGGTTGGCGCGATCGCAAGTGATCAGGCGGCCGTCCGCCCCATGCTGACCTGATTGCGGCCCTCGGCCTTGGCATCATAGAGCGCGCGATCCGCGTCGTTCATGACCGCTTCGACCTTGTCGCTTGATGTCGCATCGAGTCCGCCCATCGCCACGCCGATGGACGCGGTAATCGTCAGGCCAGGCTGGCCTTTGCAAAGGGTGATCGCATCTTGCTGGATAATTCGGCGCAGGCGTTCGGCCGTGACGGTGGCTTCGTAAAGGTCGGTGTCGGGCAGGGCGATAAGGAATTCTTCACCCCCCACCCGCGCCACCAGATCGATGCTGCGCAGGTTGTCCTTCAGGCGTTTGGCGACTTCGACAAGCACCCGGTCCCCGGCCGCGTGGCCGTAGGTATCATTGACGAACTTGAACCGGTCCAGATCGACCAGCATGACCGCATAGCTGCGCGACTGGGCGCGGGCGCGTTCGGCGATCTTGCCCAGATGGGGCATGGCGTAGCGCCGGTTGTACAGCCCCGTCAAAGGGTCGGTCACGGCCAGGCGAAACCCGTCTTCGACATTGGTGCGCAGGCGGTCGCCCTCTTGCTTGCGGCGCATCTGCCCGCGCAGCCGCAGGGCCAGTTCTTCGGGATCGAACCCGCGCGCAAGCAGATCGTTGGCCCCCAGATCCAGCGCCATGATGGCCGAATTGCGATCGCGCGGTTCGTGCACGATCAGGATCGCCGAATGGCGCGTCTGTTCGCGCGATCGCAGTTCGGCCAGCAATCGAAGCCCGCTGCCCGCCTCGGCCAGATTTGTCGAAATAACAAAGGCATCGGGCGGGGTTTTCATGCTGTTCAGGGCCTCAAGCACTTGCGCCGCGGGAATCACATCGACCCGATCGCGCAGATGTTTGCGCACCTGTTCGCGCCAGCGAATGGCTTCGTCGGTTTCGGCGGTGATGATGGCCACGCGGCCCGGCACGGTGAAGGGCGCAGGCTGTTCGGCGAATCCCAATTCGCGCGCGGTGTGCTGGCGGCGGCGAAGCTCTTCGGACGTGGCGCGTGCCCGCAAAAGCGAGCGCACCCGCGCCAGAAGGCTCAGCTCATCCAGCGGCTTGGTCAGGAATTCGTCCGCACCCGCGTCCAGCGCGGCCAGCCGGGTCTGGCGGTCGTGCAGCGATGTCACCACGATGATCGGAATGTCGCGCGTGTGGGGGTTGGATTTCAGCTTGTGGCACAGATCCGCGCCGCCATGGGGGCGCAAGACGGCGTCAAGTATGATCAGGTCCGGGCGCACATCCAGCGCAAGCCGCTCGGCCTCGGGGGCGCTATCGGCCTGCAAAACATCGTAAAACGCTGAGGCCAGCTTGACTTTCATGACGATGCGATTGGTGGCAACGTCATCAACAAGAAGTATCCGCCCCGCCATCGCATTCCCCATTTGTTCCAATTTTAGTTGTCTTTTCCAAACATGGTTGAGATAGGTTAAGAAACCGTTTCACCAGATAGGGCAGGACGCGCGCCATGAAGCAGGAATCCGCCGAAGTCATTGCGATCCAAGCGCTGGGCTGGCTTGCTGGAAACGGTGAGTTGCTGCCAGTTTTTCTGGGATCGACCGGGGCATCGGCCCAGGATATCGCGGCCCGCGCCGGCGAACCCGAATTCCTTGGTTCGGTGCTGGATTTCCTGTTGATGGATGATGCGTGGGTCGTCGGGTTTTGCGACGCGGCGGGCGTGGCCTATGACCGGGTTGCGCCCGCCCGCATGGCGCTGCCGGGGGGCAATCTGCCGAACTGGACCTGACCCGCTCAGATCCCCGAAAGCGGCGTGTCTTCGCCCGCGCGCACCTTTTGCAACAGGCGCGACAGTTCGGTGAATTCGTCGCCCGTCAAGCGCGCGGACATGATCTGATTGTTGTCGACAGCCAGCGGCACGCCCTTGTCCAGAACGTCCTTGCCCCGCGCGGTCAGTGACACGGATGTCTTGCGCCGATCGACTGATTCCGACATGCGCGCGATCAATCCGGCGCCTTCCATCGTGCGAAGAATGCGGCTTGTCGCGGTGCGGTCGATCCCGACGAATTCCGCAATAAGCGAGGGCTGCTCCAGCCCTTCGCTGCCGACGGCCAGCAAGACGCACCATGACATGCGCGTCAGGCCAAGCTGGCGCAATCCTTCGTCCAGGCGCCGTTCCTGCACCCGCGCCGCCATCGATAACTGATAACCCAGCGAGTCGTGCAGGCGATATGATGTGTCGCTATCCATAACAACCCGGTTTGAGACATCCTGCGCGGTGTGTCAACGTGTTGACGACGCGAGATTTCCTCAGGTTCGGCCATGCCTGTTGTCCGTTTGTTAAGACCCAAATGCCTATGGTTGCGCAAAGTAGTAAAAGGTAGGCCAAACATGCACGGTCTGATCAATCGCTCTATCCAATGCTTCCTGCGCGACACCTACGGCGTCAACACCTGGGCGGCGATTTCGGAAGACGCGCAGTTGGGCCACGACAATTTCGAAGCGATGTTGATCTACGAAGACGCCCAGTCCTTTGCGATGCTCGACGCGGCGTCCGCGCAATTGCGAAAACCACAAGATGCGCTGCTTGAGGATCTGGGGACTTACCTGGTGTCTCATCCCAATAGGGAAGCGCTGCGCCGCCTGCTGCGTTTCGGCGGTGAGACGTTTGAAGAATTTCTCCATTCCCTTGACGAGCTGCAGGACCGGGCCCGGCTGGCGGTGCCCGAAATGGACCTGCCCAGTATCGAAGTTGACGAAGTGACCGCAGGCGCTTTTTCGGTCAAATGCGGGCCGGGCATGCCCGGATTCGGATATGTCATGGTGGGGGTCCTTCGGGCGATGGCCGACGATTATGGCGCGTTGGTTCTTTTGGAACATCAAGGCGAAATTGACGGCAGCGATTGCATTGGCGTCAGCCTGTTGGAAGCGGCCTTCGCCGAAGGGAGAAGTTTCGATTTGGCAGCAAAGGCGACGCAATGACTTCCGAACAAGACATGGTGGTGCTGGGGCAGGTGACTATCGACACGTTGATGCCAATGCATTTGGAAATCGATCGGGGGGGCGACATTGTCCGGGCCGGCCCCACGCTGCGCAAGCTCTATCAGGGGCAGAATCAGGGGCAGATGATCGGACAGAGCTTCTGGCAGGTTTTCGATCTGCGCAAACCGCGTGGTCTGGATACGGTGGACCGGCTGTTGGACTGCATCGGGTGTCGCGCCCAACTGGGGATGCGGTCGCTGGGCGGGCATGATTTGCGCGGCACGATCCAGCCAGTGCCCCACGGGGGGGGGATATTCATGAACCTTGGTTTCGGCATTTCGGTGGTGGACGCCGTTGCCAAGTACCAGCTGACATCTGGCGATTTCGCCGCCACCGACCTGACCATCGAATTGCTTTATCTGGTCGAAGCCAAGTCTGCCGTGCTCGAAGAATCCCGCCAGCTGAACCAACGCCTGCAGGGTGCCAAGATCGCGGCCGAAGAACAGGCGTTCACCGACACCTTGACCGGGCTGAAGAACCGGCGCGCCATGGATCACGTTCTGGCGCGGCTGATCAACTGCGGCCGCTGCTTTGCGCTCATGCATCTGGATCTGGATTTTTTCAAAGACGTGAATGACACGCTTGGGCACGCGGCGGGCGACCATGTGTTGCAAGCGGTCGCGCAGGTCCTGGTTGCCGAAACCCGCGACGAAGACACGATCGCGCGCGTGGGGGGCGACGAATTCGTGTTGATCCTGCCGGGCACCATCGATCCCAAGCGCTTGGCCCGGATCGCAAAACGTATCATCGCCAAGCTGGAAGAGCCCGTGATTTTCGAAGGCAATCGGTGCCGGGTTTCCGGATCGATCGGGATCACGACATCGAATCTCTACGCTGTGGCGGACGCCGACCGGATGCTGGCTGATGCCGATACGGCGCTCTATGCGTCAAAGCACAAGGGCCGTGCGTGCTACACCTTGTTCGAACCCGCTGTGCATCTGCCGATGGCCACGCAGGTTCAGGCCGAACCCGGACCTGTGGCGCGATGACCATGGGGGCGCCGGGGGGCGCGCCAGGCTTTTCGCGGGGGCGGCAATCATGCCCTACACGTGCCAGAGGGCAAAATCGGGGGCGCGCAATGCGGGCTTTCTTTCATGTCATCTTGGTCGCGCTGATGTGCGCGGCTGCTGGTCCTGGCGCGGCGGGGGATCGCACTGCGCTGGGTATGGGCGCGCTTTTTTCGAACGACAGCATCGTGGACGGTCAGGATCGGTGGCGCACCGGGGCCGTTCAATACAGCTATGTGATCGGCCGGGCTTGGGACGGGCGCCTGCCCGAGCACATTGGCGACATCGTCGAATTCCGGTTCGGCGCCGAAATCATCGCGCCCTCCAATCTTGTGGCGCCCGCACCGGCGCCCGCTGATCGCCGCTTCGTGGGGGCCGTCACCTTTGGCGTGCACAGCCATTGGCGCAAGCGCAACACGGAACTGATGCTTGGCGGCGGCGCCACCTTTACAGGCTCGCACACCCATCTGGATGATTTGCAACGTGAATTTCACAGGATTGCGGGCTTTCCCGTCGCCGGGCCGTTGGTCGACCAGATCGCCAACGCGGTGTATCCGCGCGCGGAATTTGAGGCTGGGCAGCTTTTGCAGGTGTCCGGCACAACGCTGATGCGCCCGTTCGTGG
The DNA here is from genome assembly GCF_049943335.1 of Aliiroseovarius sp. PTFE2010. Taxonomy (NCBI): domain Bacteria; kingdom Pseudomonadati; phylum Pseudomonadota; class Alphaproteobacteria; order Rhodobacterales; family Paracoccaceae; genus Aliiroseovarius; species Aliiroseovarius sp. PTFE2010. Next base: position 68,433 of record NZ_JBNFVY010000002.1, on the reverse strand, counting down.
CACTGGAAGCGGGGCCAGAGACTTTTGCGCGCGCCGGTGTCGATGTGCACCTAAAAGGGCTCGGCGCGGGGGACATGCTGGTGCGCGACAGTACCACCGGCCAACTTTACAGGGCGACGCACAAGGCGCCGCGCCCCAGGCTGGGTTTTACCGTGGGCGGCGATGTCGCGCGGGTGGTGCAATCGCGCTATCTGCGGGCCGACGACGGGCATGAATTGACACCATTGCGCAGCCGCGTCCGGGCCGGCATGCATTTTCGCAGTGTCGGGGCCGACGGCTTTGCCGGGGTCAGTTTCCTGGGGCGCGAGTTCGAGCGTCAGCGCGAAGGTCAATTGGTCGGATCGGTGCGATTTCGCATCAACTTCTGAGCGATGCGAATCATTTCTTAACAAGATCAACTTTGCCTGTTAAGCTTCTGTTAATAATAAAATGAACGGCAGGAAATACGGGTATGGGAACGGGCACGAGGGGCACGTTCGTCATTTGCTGGTCGCAAACCGAGCTCGACGGGATTCACGGGGCCCCCGTCGATGCGTTGATCGTCGGCGCCACGTGGCGTTGGACGGGGGCTGCGGCGCGGATAGATGGCGCGCGCGATATATTAATTCTGGAAGACGCCTTGGGCATGGACAATCTGCGCCAGCGCGCAGCGGATAAAGTGCGGCGTATCGCCAAGGACAGGGTGGACTTCGGGGTGTACGACCCCGAGGACGAAAGCAACCGTCTTTTCGACGGGTCTTTTGATGTGACGGACGGTCATCTGCGCTATACGATATGCCTTATTGACCAGCAGGGCCACGCGCCCTTGCTCATGTTCCTTGGTCCGGTCCCGCCGGCAGACAGGGATTTATGGGTCGTGTCGATCGACGCGCAGCCGGTCCGGCGCGATTGCGCCCCGGCGCAGGACGCGGTCGTCTGTTTCACGCCCGGCACCCGGATTGCGACCGAACAGGGGGGCGTGCCGGTCGAAACTCTGCGTGCGGGGGACCGCATTTTGACCAAGGACAACGGCCCACAAGAATTGATCTGGACCGGCGGGCGCCGCCTGTCCGGGGCGCGGTTGCATGCGATGCCCCAATTGCGCCCGGTTCGGCTGCGGGCGTCGGCGCTGGGGGTTGATGTGCCGGACGATGAACTGATTGTTTCGCCCCAGCACCGGATCGTGGTGCGCGGTCCGGTCGCGCGGGCGCTGTTCAACACCGACGAAGTGCTGGCCTGCGCGCGCGATCTGGCCAACGACCGAACGATCGTGATTGATCGGCAACTGCGCCAGGTCAGTTACGTGCACTTGATGCTGGACGCGCATCAGGTTGTTTTCGCCAATGGGGTCGAAACCGAAAGCTTTCACCCGGACACCGCCGATCTGGATGCTCTGCCCGAGGCGCAGCGCCACCGTTTGATGGCCGCCATGCCCGACCTTGCGCGCGCGCCCAATCATTATGGCGGGTTTGCCCGGCGCCAGCTGACATCGGCCGAGGCGGCAATCCTGCATCACGGCGCTATGTAAATCCACGGGGCCATACAAATCACGGCGCCCTGTAAACAGGGGCGCTTGACACGCCCCCAAGCTCGTTTATAAGCGCGCCATCCCGGCGGCTTGTCAAAGCGGCCGGGTTTCATTTGGTGTTGGTGGCTCCCGCAAGGGAATGCCTGTCGGCCGCAAGGCAAAGGACAACGCCCTTTTACATCGGCACGTGGCTTGCTGCTGTCGGCCTCATGGATCGCGCCGGGATGAAAATCCCGCCCGAACAGTGGGAACCGGCAATCAGGGCAAGCTGTGATGCCAGCCACAAAAGGAGACCAGCCGTGACCAAACGCACGTCTGCCAAGTACAAGATCGACCGCCGCATGGGCGAAAACATCTGGGGTCGCCCCAAGTCGCCCGTCAACCGGCGCGAATACGGCCCCGGCCAGCACGGCCAGCGCCGCAAGGGCAAACTGTCGGATTTCGGTCTGCAGCTGCGCGCCAAGCAAAAGCTCAAAGGCTACTACGGCGATCTGACCGAAAAGCAATTCCGCCGCATCTTCGGTGAAGCCGAACGCGTCAAGGGCGACACCGGTGAAAACCTGATCGGCCTGCTCGAACGCCGCCTGGACGCCGTCGTCTACCGCGCCAAGTTCGTGCCGACCGTCTTTGCCGCCCGCCAATTCGTCAACCACGGCCATGTCCTGGTGAACGGCAAGCGCGTCAACATCCCGTCCTACCGTGTCAAGGAAGGCGACGTGATCGAAGTGCGCGACCGTTCCAAGCAACTGGCCGTTGTTCTGGAAGCCGTTCAGCTGCCCGAGCGCGATGTGCCCGATTATATCGACGCTGACCATTCGAAGATGAAAGCCACCTTCGTGCGCGCTCCGGGTCTCAGCGATGTGCCTTACCCGGTGATGATGGAACCGAACCTGGTCATCGAATACTACGCACAGAACTAAGGTTCACGCGAAACGCATCGAATTCGGCCCGTCGCGCGCAAGTGCGGCGGGCTTTTTTGTTGGCGCCGATGTATCTGGGGTTGGTTTTTGCGCGGCTGAAGCTGGCCCTGACCCGAACGCTCGCCGCGCCCATCCTTGTCGTGCAGGTTTTGACCGACGACACCGGGACCGACCGACGGGGACCGACCAGATGGGGATCGACGGCACCGGGACCGACCTGGCCCGGGTCCGCCCGCTGTTCTTGGCGATGGGCCCGGATGGGCGACGATGGGCCCGATGATCGCCCGCGCCCGCGCCAGGTAACGGCCAGGTTCTAGGCGAACCCGCCACGCCTGCGCGAAATGGGCGATCGGATCAACGCAGACCTTTTTCGCTATGCGACCCCGTGCTAGCGGTGCTGGAAAGAAGGAGTTTTGCGACATGAGCTATCCCGTCTACGCGCGCATCGATGGCCCCATCGTCATGATCGGTTTCGGATCGATCGGCCGGGGAACACTGCCCCTGATCGAACGGCATTTCGACTTTGACCGCGACAAGCTGGTCATCATCGAACCGAACGCGGCCAACGCGCCCGCCATCCAGGCCGCGGGCTACCGCCGCGTGGGCGACGCGCTGACGCCGGCCAGTTACCGCGATGTTCTGGGCGGGCTGCTGCAACGCGGCCAGGGGTTCGTGGTGAACCTGTCGGTCGATACCTCGTCGCTGGATCTGATGAAATTCTGCCGCGAGATGGACGTGCCCTATATCGATACGGTCGTCGAGCCGTGGGAAGGGTTTTATTTCGACACCGAGGACAACGCCGCGCGCACCAATTATGCGCTGCGCCAGGCGGTGCGCGATGAAAAGGCCGCCGACCCGGGCGGCTCAACCGCAGTGTCGTGCTGCGGCGCCAATCCCGGCATGGTCAGCTGGTTCGTCAAGGCGGGGCTTGAGAAACTGGCGCATGATATGGGCGTTGCGGCCGATCCAAAGACCCGTCAGGACTGGGCCGCGCTGATGCACAAACTGGGCGTCAAGGGCGTGCATATCGCCGAGCGCGACACGCAGGTGCGCCACGCCCCGCGCGCGCCGGGCCATTTCGTCAATACCTGGTCCGTTGAAGGGTTCATTGCCGAAGGGTTCCAGCCGGCCGAACTGGGCTGGGGCAGCTGGGAGCCATGGTTCCCCCCCAACGCCCACCGCCAGGCCAAGGGCTGCAAAAGCGCGATCTGGCTGGAACAACCGGGCGCCAACACCCGCGTGCGCACCTGGTGCCCGACCCCGGGCCCGCAGTTCGGCTTTCTGGTGACCCACAATGAAAGCGTGTCGATTGCCGACTATTACACCGTTGGCGACGGCGATCATCCCACGTTCCGCCCCACTGTGCACTACGCCTATCATCCCTGCGATGACGCGGTGCTCAGCCTGCATGAGATGTTCGGATCGGGGCAGGTGCAACAGGTGCACCACATTCTGGACGTGGAAGAAATCGTTGACGGAATCGACGAATTGGGCGTGCTGCTCTACGGGCATGACAAGAATGCGCTCTGGTATGGCTCGCGCCTGTCGAACGACGACGCCAAGACGCTGGCGCCCGATCAGAATGCCACCGGGTTGCAGGTGACCTCGGCCGTTCTGGCGGGCATGGTCTGGGCGCTGGAAAATCCCGGCGCCGGCATCGTTGAAACCGACGAGATGGATCATGCCCGTTGCCTTGAAGTCCAGAGCGCGTATCTGGGCCCGGTCGAAGGGCATTACACCGACTGGACGCCGCTGAGCGATCGCCAGTCGCATTTCCCCGAAGACCTGATCGAGAGCGAGCCTTGGGCCTTTGCCAACGTGCTGGAACGGCTGGGCGCGTGATCAGGCGGGGCGGGGGGCACGGCCCCTTGCGCGCGCCGGGATATGTGCCAGCAGATGACGGCGCGGCATGGCAACAGGGCACTGGCTTTGCGCAGTGTGGGCCGTTATGAAGGCGCGGATGTTGGAAGGGATCCGTGCATGACGATCGAACCACAACCCGGGATCATGGATATCAGCCCCTATGTGGGGGGCCAGAGCACCGTCGACGGCGTCTCTGACGTGGTCAAACTGTCGTCGAACGAAAACCCGTTCGGACCGTCGGAAAAGGCCAAGGAAGCGGTGACCAAGTCGGTGCACCAGTTGCACCGCTATCCGGGCACCGATCACGCCGCGTTGCGCGCCGCCATCGCCGAAGTGAACGGGCTGGACGCCGGGCGCATCATCTGCGGTGTCGGATCGGACGAGATCATTCACCTGCTGTGTCAGGCCTATGCCGGACCGGGGGACGAGGTGATCCATACCGAACACGGATTTTCCATGTACAAGATCAGTGCGCGGGCGGCCGGCGCCACGCCGGTCGAGGTGCCCGAACATGATCGCACGGTGGATGTCGATGCGATCCTTGCCGCCACGACCGATCGCACACGTCTTGTGTTCATCGCGAACCCGGCCAATCCCACCGGCACGATGATCGGCGGGAACGAAGTCGCGCGCCTGGCCGGGGGGCTGCCCGATCAGTGCATCCTGGTTCTGGACGGGGCCTATGCCGAATATGTCGAAGGGTTCGACGGGGGCGCGTCTTTTGTCGAATCGAACGAAAATGTTGTCATGACGCGGACCTTTTCCAAGATTTACGGGCTGGGGGGGCTGCGGATCGGCTGGGGCTATGGGCCCAGGGCGATCATCGACGTGCTCAACCGGATCCGCGGGCCGTTCAACCTGTCCGAAATCCAGCAGGCGGCCGCCGAAGCGGCCATGCGCGACCGGGCCTATGTGGAAAAGTGCCGGGCGGAAAACACCCGGATGCGGGCGTGGCTGGCCGAAGCACTGGCCGAAATGGGCATCCCGTCAGACACGTCCTGTGCCAATTTCATCCTGGCCCGTTTTCATGATCAGGCCGAAGCCGACGCCTGTGATGCCTATCTGAAAGAGCAGGGCGTCATCGTGCGGCGGGTCGCGGGGTACAAGCTGCCGCAGTGTTTGCGCATCACCGTCGGGGACGAAGCGTCGTGCCGCCGGGTGGCGTTTTCGATCGCCAAGTTCAAGGGCATCGTCAAGTGAGCCATGTCTACAAACGTGTCGCCCTGATCGGGCTGGGGCTGATTGCCGGGTCGATGGCCCATGCCATGCGGCGGTCGGGGTTGGCGGGCGAAATTACGGGCTATGCCCGCAGCGCCGAAACCCGCGATACCGCGCGCGAAATTGGTCTGGTCGACCGGGTGTGTGACAGCGCCGCTGACGCGGTCGATGGCGCCGATCTGGTGGTGCTGGCCGTGCCCGTGGGCGCCATGGGCCGCGTCGCCGAAGAAATCGCGCCCGCCCTGGCCCCTGGCGCGACGGTGACCGACGTGGGATCGGTCAAGCGCGCGGTGATCGAAGCGGTGGGGCCCTGGATCCCCGACGGCGTGCATTTCATCCCCGCCCATCCCTTGGCCGGGACCGAACATTCGGGCCCGCGTTCGGGCTTTGCCGAACTGTTCGACAACCGGTGGTGCCTGATCGTCCCCGTCGCGGGCACCGACCGCGCCGCGGTGGACCGTTTGCGCAGGCTGTGGGAAGGCATGGGCGCAAATGTCGATGAAATGGACCCCGATCACCACGATCTGGTTCTGGCCGTCACCAGCCACACGCCGCACCTGATCGCCTATACGATGGTGGGCGTGGCGGATGATCTGCGCCGCGTGACCGACAGCGAAGTGATCAAGTATTCGGCGGCCGGGTTTCGCGACTTTACCCGGATTGCCGCCAGCGATCCGACCATGTGGCGCGATGTGTTCCTGAACAACAAGGACGCGACGCTGGAAATCCTGGGGCGCTTTACCGAAGAACTCTTTGCCCTGCAGCGCGCCATTCGCCGGGGCGATGGCGATGAATTGTTCGACTATTTCACCCACACACGGGCCATCCGCCGCGGTATCATCGAAGCGGGCCAGGACACCGACGCCCCTGATTTCGGGCGGGTGACCAAGCAGTGATCCGCAGGGCCGCATATGCCGCCTGTCTGGCCCTGCTGATTGCCCCGCCCGCGCTGGCCACGATCACATCGTCCCCCGCACCCAAACCGCGCCCGTTCGACGTTTTGCGCACCGCTCCGAGCGCGCCGCCGCGCGCCTTCGTGGCGCCTGCGCCGCGGGTGACCGCCCCGCGCCCCCAAGAGCGCCCGAACGGGCTGCGCAAGATTTTTGGTGGCGCCAAGTCCCAGCCGCCCAAAGCGGCGATCAAAGGGCAGGCGGGCAAGATCTGCGGCGCGAAATCCATCCAGGGCGTCAGCGTGCCGCCGATTCCGGGCCGGCTGGCAGGGTGCGGCGTTGATAACCCTGTGCGCGTCACGGCGGTATCTGGCGTGGCGCTGTCGACCCCTGCAACCATGGATTGCCCGACCGCACGCGCGCTTGGTAACTGGGTCGACAAGGCCGCCAAGCCCGCGTTTCGCAAAAAGGGCGGCGGGCTGGTGAAACTGAAGGTCGCGGCGGGCTATGCCTGTCGCACGCGCAACAACCAGCCCGGCGCCAAGATTTCAGAGCACGGGCGCGGGCGCGCGATCGACATTTCAGGGTTCTACCTGCGCGATGGCACGTTGGTCACCGTGCTGGATGGCTGGAATCAGCCCCGCTATGCCCGCCCCCTGCGCAAGGTCCACAAGGCCGCCTGCGGACCTTTTGGAACCGTTCTGGGCCCCAAGGCCAACCGCTTTCACCTTGACCATTTTCACTTTGATACGGCGCACTACCGTTCGGGCGCGTACTGCCGATAATTCGCTGTGGTTTTCGCGCGAAACCCTCTTGACCCCCACGCCCCTGTCGCTTACCTAGCCGCACACTCTGGCGGAGTAGCTCAGTTGGTTAGAGCAGCGGAATCATAATCCGCGTGTCGGGGGTTCAAGTCCCTCCTCCGCTACCACCCCCCCTTTTTATTCATCCGCCGGGCTGGAACGGCCAAACGGCGATGCGCTTGCCGGCGGCGGGATCGGCGCGAACATTGGGCTGCGGTGCTGGCGCTCAGATCCGGAAAAACGGTTGCAAGAGCCGCGGGATCATACTGTTGAACCGCAGCGGCGCGTCTGTTGCGGCAAGGCAGATACAGGGCAAACCGTCATCTGCTATCGGCGTATGCTCCAGATCGTGATCGGCCGTTTCAACATCGCCAACGCCAAAGTGACCGGTTTCGTCGTGGAAGGCGCCTTGCAGCACCATCGTCAGTTCCAGCCCGTTGTGGCCGTGGTCAGGCACTGCCTGGCCGGGCGGGATCAGCAGCAAGCGGGCGCTGCCATGATCGTCATCGTGCAGGATGGACTGTTTGACCCCCAGGCCCAGCGACGACCACTTGGGGGGCTTGGTGCCCAACAGCTCGGCGATGGGGCCGGGGTAGATGCCCTGACGCTTTGGCGGGGCCGGGGCAAGGAAATCAGCGTCCAGCCCGTCAAAGACCCGCGCCTTCAGATCGTCCGATACCGGCGCGCTTGTGGCATCCATCACCACGCCGCCCGCGCTTTCGTGGGCGCTCAGCGATGCGCGGCAGGTGTCGCACATCGACACATGCGCTGCGACCACCAGTTCGAACGGCTTGCTCAGGTTGCCCGCAGCATAGGCCGCCAAAAGCGGCTCGGAAATATGATGCTGGATATCCGTCACGACGTGTAATTTCCTTTCAACTCATGCCTGAGGCGTTCCATCCCCAGCCGTATGCGCGACTTGATTGTGCCCAGCGGCAACCCGGTTTGTTCGGAGATGTCCGAATGGGTCATTTCACCCAGATAGGCCTTTTCGACCATGTCGCGTTGCTCGGGGTTCAACGCCTGCAACGCGGCGCGCAATTTTTCCGTTTCCTGTTCCAAGGCCACGATCTGTGACGCATCGGGTTCCAGATCTTCTTCGACTTTCAGAGCTTCGGGTACGGGGCGGCGTTCCTTTCGGATCACATCGATCTGACGATTTCTTGCGATCTGGAACACCCAGGCCGATACCTGTGCGCGGTGCGGGTCGAACTGGGCCGCCTTGTGCCAGACCGTCAGCAGGACATCCTGAACGATATCTTCGGCCTGCGCATCGGACGTTCCCTTGCGCATGATGATGCCTTTGACCCGGGGCGCGTAATAGTCGAACAGCTTGCCAAAGGCGACCCGGTCGCGCTGATCGCGAACCGCCAGCATCCAATCGGTTTGTTCGGAATACGCTTGTCTGGTTGGCTCGTTCACGGGGGCCTTTCGCGGGCGGACAACGACAGCCGCCCTTGGCCGGACAAGGTGATGCGGCGGCGCGTCGGGGCTATGCTCTGTCATAATCATAACCAGTCTACGGCGCGCATGGCCAGCCGGATCAGAATTATTCCTGCGAATTGATCCGCCAGCGCGCGGGCGGCGTATCCGTTGGGATATCAATAACTGGAAGCGCTCATGACCATTCATCCCCCCTTCGTGCCCGCGCGGCGCATCGCCATTGTCGGCGGCGGCATTTCGGGCATGGCGGCTGCCTATCTGCTGGCCGATCACGCGCAGGTCACCTTGTTCGAGGCCGGTAAGACGCTGGGGGGACATGCGCGCACCGTCACCGCGGGGCTGCGGGGCGATCAGCCGGTCGATACCGGGTTCATCGTGTTCAACTACGTCAACTATCCGCATCTGACGCGCATGTTCGACGATCTGAACGTGCCTGTCGCCAAGTCGGACATGAGCTTTGGCGCCACCATCGACAACGGCACGGTGGAATACGGGCTGCGGGATTTGCGCGCGGTGGTGGCGCAACCGTCCAATCTGGGGCGCCCCAAGTTCCTGCGCATGATCCGCGACATTGCCCGCTTCAACGCGCAGGCCGAAGCGGTCAGCGACGCGGCCGATCTGACCACGGATGAGCTGATCGAACAGATGAACCTGGGGTCGTGGTTCCGCCGCTATTACCTGTTGCCGATCTGCGGCGCGATCTGGTCAACCCCCCCGTCCGAGGTCGGTCGCTTTCCCGCCCGCGCCCTTGTGCGGTTCTTTCGCAACCATGCGCTGCTCAGCGCCAGCGGGCAGCACCAGTGGTGGACGGTCGACGGTGGCTCGGTCGAATATGTGCGCCGTCTCAGCGCGCATCTGGCCCGGCTGGGGGTCGAATTGCGGGCCGCAACGCCGGTCCAATCGGTTCAGCGCGATCCGCTGGGCGTGACCGTGCAGGCCCGGGGGTGCACGCCCGAACGGTTCGATGACGTGATCTTTGCCTGCCACTCCGATGATGCCCTGCGTCTGCTGGCCCAGCCCACCCCAAGCGAACGCGCGGCGCTGGGTGACTTGAAATATCAGGACAATCAGGCGATCCTGCACCGCGATGCAGGCCAGATGCCACGGCGCAAGGGCGCATGGTCCAGCTGGGTCTACAAATCCGAAAGCGTGGGACAAGAGCCCGCGATAGGGGTGACATACTGGATGAACCGCCTGCAAAACATACCGCAGGACGACCCGTTGTTCGTCACGCTGAACCCGTCCGTGCCGGTGCGCGAGGATCTGATTTACGACGAAAAGACCTTTCGCCACCCGGTGTTCGACGGCCCGGCAATGCGTGCGCAGGGTGATATTGCCGCGATCCAGGGGCAGAACCGGACCTGGTTCGCGGGGGCCTACCTGCGCCACGGATTCCACGAAGACGGCTTTGCGTCGGCCGTGCGCGTCGTGCGCCAGATGGATGCGGCCCCGGCCGCGCTGATGCGCGCATGAGCCGGCCCGAGCATATCCGCGCCACCACGTTTCATCGGCGCCGGGGCGATGTTGCGCACAGCTTTTCCTATGCGCTCGACTATGTCCTGGTGTCGCCGGACGCCGCGGGCGGGCCTGCGCTGTGGTCGCGCGATGGGTGGAACGTGTTTTCTCTGCGCTCCAGGGATTACGGCAGCCGGGCCCAGGGTTCACAGGCGGCCCAGGGTTCACAGGGCGCGCAGGGCACACAGGGCGTACAGGGCGCCGAATTCGCGCGCCGCACCTTTCGCGCCGCCGGGGTGGCGCAGGGCGCCATATCAGGGTTGCGCCTGATCACCCAGCCGCGCGTTCTGGGGCGGACGTTCAACCCGGTCAGCTTCTGGCTGGCGCAGGACAGCCATGGCCTGCGCGCCGTTCTGGCCGAGGTGAACAACACCTTTGGCGATCGCCATTTCTACCTGTGTCACAAGCCAGACCTGTCGCCCTTGACCGGCGCCGACCGGATCGAGGCGCGCAAGGTGATGCATGTGTCGCCGTTTCAGGACATCGCCGGCACCTATGCGTTCCAGTTCGATGTGACGGACGATGCGATTTCGATCCGCATCGATTTTCGCAATGGCCGTCAGGGCGTTCTGGCCACCTTGGCCGGCAAGCGCCAGCCGCTGACGAACCGGGTGATCCTTGGCGCGGCGCTGCGCCGCCCTTACGGGGCCATCCGGACCATCGCGCTGATTTACTGGCAGGCCGTGCGCCTGAAACTCAAGGGCGCGCGCTATCGCACCCGTCCCCAGCCCCCCGAACAAGAGGTGAGCCCATGCTCTTCGTCACCAACCGCGTAAAGCATGATTTCCTGGAAACCTGCGCAGGCATCACAAACGGCAGCCTGACCCTGACCACCCCCGAGGGCGATACCCACCACTTCGGCCAGGGCGCGCCCGAGGCCCACATGGTGATCCACGACTGGGCCACGGTGACTGCGCTGGCCGCACGCGGCGATGTCGGTCTGGGCGAAGCGTATGTGGCCGGGCTGTGGGATACGCCGTCGATCGAAGACGTGGTGAGCGTGGCGCTGCGCAATCTCGATCAGATGTCCGACTACGCCTATCCCAGCGTCTGGAACACCGTCAAATTCCGCACCGTTGACCGGATCCTGCGGGCCAATTCGATCCGCGGCGCATCGCGCAACATCCGCAGCCACTATGATGTGGGCAACGAATTCTACCAGCTATGGCTGGACCCTTCGATGACCTATTCCTCGGCGCTGTTTGCCGATGGCGACACCGATCTGCAGCGCGGGCAGGGGCGCAAGTATGACCGCGTGCTCAGCCGTCTGGGGCCGGGCGAAAGCGTGCTTGAGATCGGCTGCGGCTGGGGCGGATTCGCCGATCACGCCACGCAAAGCGGGCGCGATGTGACCGGCATCACCATTTCGCCCAGCCAAAAGGGCTATGCCGATGCGCGCCTGGACGGACGTGCCAGGATCGAGTTGCTGGATTACCGCAAATCCGAAGGCACCTTCGACAATATCGTGTCGATCGAAATGATCGAAGCGGTGGGCGAGCGGTACTGGCCCAGCTATTTCGCAACGCTCAAGGCGCGGCTGGCCGAAGGCGGGCGCGCGGTGGTGCAGGCCATCACCGTGCCGGACCGCTATTTTTCGACCTATCGCGCCGGGTCCGATTACATTCGCCAGTACACGTTTCCCGGCGGCATGCTGCTGTCGGACAAGGTGATCGCGGATCAGGCGCAACAGGCCGGGCTGGCCGTGCGCGACAATTTCGCCTTCGGGCAGGATTACGCGCGCACCTGCCGGATCTGGGCTGAACGTCTGATGGCGCAGCGCCCAAGGATCGAAGCGATGGGGCTGGACCGGGCCTTTTTGCGCAACTGGCAGTTCTATCTTGAAATTTGCGCGGCCTCTTTCGCCACCGGCCAGACCGACGTGGTGCAAGTCGAGATTGCCCATGCCTGATCCGTTCCAAGGCAAACGCTGGTGGGTCGTCGGGGCCAGCCACGGGCTGGGCGCCGCGTTGGCGCGCCAACTGGCCGGGCAGGGCGCGCAGGTGGTGCTGTCTGCCCGCTCCAGGGACAAGCTGGACGCGGTCGCGCAAGACCTGGGCGGCGCAGAGGTCGTGCCGATGGATGTCACCGACACCGCATCGGTCGATCAGGCCGTCGCGCAGGCGGGCCAGGTCGATGCGCTGCTGTGGTGCGTGGGAAATTACGAACCGCTCGCCACGCGCGACTGGGACACGGCAAAGGTCGAAGCGATGTTCGACGTCAACCTGATGGGCGCGGTGCGCCTTCTGGGCCGCGTGGTGCCCGATATGGCCGCACGCGACGCGGGCCACGTGGTGATCATCGGGTCGCTGTCGGGGTTTCGCAGCCTGCCCGGCGCTATCGGCTATGATGCCTCAAAGGCCGGGCTGATGCACCTTGCGGGCAACCTGCATGCCGATTTGCACAAGACCAACGTGACCGTCCAGCTGGCCAACCCCGGCTTTATCAAGACCCGCCTGTCGGACAAGAACGACTTTGACATGCCCCAGATCATGGCCCCCGAAAAAGCCGCCGATCATGTCATGGGCGCGATCCGCTCGGGCCGCTTTCAGACCAGCTTTCCGCGGCCCTTTTCATGGCTGTTCACCAGTGGCTGGCTGATCCCGCGCCGCCTGTTCCTGCGCATCATCGGCTGAGTCCTGCCGACCCCCACGCCCCCAGGCCGCCGGGTCACGAAAATCTGATTTCTGCTGCGCTGCCGCATGACCTATCGTCACCCTGTCCCGCGACCCGTCGGACGCCGGCGCGCACCGTGCATTTACCGTGCAATCACCGTGCAATCACCGTGCAATCACGCGCGTTCGAAGACGGTCCGGTGCAAAAGATCCGGCATCCCCAAGCCGGTGCTTGCGAAGGGGTGGCACAGCCCAGATGTGCCCGCAGCGCCTGCTTTCACCTCATCGGGCGGGCGCTGCACCCCTTTTCAGACCTTTTTCAGACCTGGTAATAGTCGCGGTACCAATCGACAAAGGCTTTGACGCCGGTGCGCACGTCGGTCTTGGGCGCATAGCCCGTCAGCGTTTTCAGCAGCGTCGCATCGGCCCAGGTCGCGGGCACGTCGCCGGGCTGCATTTCCATGAAGTTCTTCTTGGCTTGGATCCCCGTCGCCTCTTCGATGGCGGCGATGAAGTCCATCAGCGGCACGCTGTCGGAATTGCCGATGTTGACCGCGCGCCACGGGGCCACTGGCGACAGGCTGTCACCTTCGGGGACGGCGCCATTTTCGGGGCGCTGGGGCGGGGTGTCGATCAGCAGGCGGATGCCTTCGACCAGGTCTTCGACATAGGTGAAATCGCGCTGCATCTTGCCGTGGTTGTAGATGTCGATCGGCGTGCCCGCCAGAATGGCCTTGGTGAATTTGAACAGCGCCATGTCGGGGCGCCCCCAGGGGCCATAGACCGTAAAGAACCGGAACATCGTGGTGGGCAGATCGAACAGGTGGGCATAGCTGTGGGCCATCGCCTCGTTCGATTTCTTGGTCGCGGCATAAAACGACATCTGCGTGTCGACCTTATGCGTTTCGCTATAGGGCATGAGCGTGTTGGCGCCATAGACCGAACTGGTCGAAGCCAGCAGCAAATGGGCAGGCGGATGGGCGCGCGCGGCTTCGAGCAATTCGAAGGTGCCGATCAGGTTGGCTTCGACGTAAGCCCTTGGATTGTCGATGGAATAGCGCACGCCCGCTTGCGCGGCCAGATGCACCACCACATCCGGGGTTTCTTCGGCCATCAGGCCCATCAGCAGGCCGGGATCTTCGACCTTGCCGGTCACGGCGCGATAGTTGGGCGATTGCAGCAACTGCGCCTGACGCCGTTCCTTCAGCGCCACGTCATAGTAATCGTTCAGGCTGTCGACCCCGATCACGCGGAACCCGTCGCCCAGCAGGCGCCGGATCAGGTGAAAGCCGATAAAGCCGGCGGCCCCGGTGACAAGTGCGCTGCGCATCAGTCGGTTCCAAACAGATCGCGGGTGAAGACCTTGGCGTGCACGTCGCCCAGGTCGGGGTGCATCCGGTTGGCCAATACCACGTCGCTGATCGCCTTGAAACTGGTCAGATCGCGCGTGACCTTCGAGCCGAAGAATTCGTCGCCCTCGAACGTCGGTTCATAGACGACGACCTTGATGCCCTTGGCCTTGACCCGCTTCATGATGCCCTGAACCGAGGACTGGCGGAAATTGTCCGACCCTTCCTTCATCACCAGCCGGTACACCCCCACCACGCGCGGGCGCTTGGCGATGATCAGGTCGGCGATGAAATCCTTGCGGGTGCGGTTGGCATCGACAATGGCGCGGATCAGGTTCTGGGGCACGGTGTCGTAGTTGGCCAGAAGCTGCTTGGTGTCCTTGGGCAGGCAATAGCCGCCGTAGCCGAAGGACGGGTTGTTGTAATGCGCGCCGATGCGCGGATCCAGCCCGATGCCTTCGATGATCTGCTTGCTGTCCATGCCATAGGCCATGGCATAGCTGTCCAGTTCGTTGAAATAGGCCACGCGCATGGCAAGGTAGGTGTTGGCGAACAGCTTGATCGCCTCGGCCTCAGAGGGGCCGGTGAACAGCACCGCGATGTCGTCTTTCTGTGCGCCCTGGACCAGCAGGTCGGCAAAGGTGCTGGCGCGCGCGCTGCGTTCGCCCACCACGATGCGGCTGGGGTACAGGTTGTCGTGCAGTGCCTTGCCTTCGCGCAGGAATTCGGGGCTGAAGATGATGTTCGTGCAGCCGGTGCTGGCGATCAGCCCCTGGGTATAGCCCACCGGGATGGTCGATTTGATCACCATGATCGCATCGGGGTTGATGGCGCGCACCTGCGCGACCACCGCTTCGACGGTGGTGGTGTCAAAGGCGTTGGTCTGGGGGTCATAGTTGGTGGGGGTCGCGATCACCACGTAGTCGGCCCCGCCATAGGCCTGGGACGGGTCGGTGGTGGCTGTCAGGCGCAGGGATCCACGCGCCAGGAAAGCCGCGCAGTCGGAATCGATGATCGGGCTTTCGCCCGCGTTGACCATATCGACCCGCTCTTGCGCGATGTCGATGGCCACCACATCATTGTTCTGGGAGAGGAGGATGGCGTTGGACAGCCCGACATACCCGAGGCCCGCCACGGCGATTTTCATGGAACGGCTCTGCTCTTTTGTTGTGGGGTTTATATGCAAAGCGGGCGGGTGTGTTTCAATACATTGTCCGTGCGCGGCGCAATTGCCCTGCAGCCGTTGCATCGTTGCGCCAGTTTCGCGCGGGCAGTGCGCGGGGCTGTGCGCGGCGCTGGGCGTGGGCAGTGCGCGGGCTGGGCGGACGGGTCCGCCGCGCGGCCCGTTTGCGTGAAACTTGGTTAATATCGCCTTGCAAACGCCCCAGTTCCGCCCCGATTGCGCGCGACGGTATCACCAGACATTCACTGACATCCACAGCCAAACCCAAAGTTTGCCATGATGACCCATACCCGCGCCGCTGCCCCCGATACCCACACGGATACCGACACAGATCCCGGGCCCACGCCCCGGCCCACACCGCGCCCGTCTGTCCCGGCCGAGCTGTTTATGGACCAGACGTCGATCCTTGTGATCAGCGCGAACAAGGGCATCAACCGCATGGTCAGTCACGCGCTGCAGGGCGAACGCGGGGCGCGCGTGACCTCTAGAACCGCCAGCCTGATCGATATGGCAGGTGGCACAACGGGCGGATCGGTGGCCTCGGTCAACCGGCATGACATCATTGTCTTCGATCTGACTGGCGCGCCCGGCGAAATGGCGGCGCTGGCGCGGCTGACCCGGTCGCGCGGGCAGGGCACGCACTACCTGGCCATGTCCTACGACACCCTGCCACTGGACACCGCGCGCGATCTGGTTGAGGCGGGCGTTGACCATATCCTGCCGCTGCGCGACATCCGCCCCGACCTGCTGGACGTGGCCGATCTGCGCCCCGCCATCGCGCAGGCCGAAGCGCGCCGCGCCGCCCCGCAGGGCTGATCCACCGCCCCGCAGGATTGATCCCCCGCCACGCGGGCTGGACACCCGGCGCGGCACTGCTCATTCTGGGCGTATCATCCCAGCAGGAGCCAACCCCATGTCCGATTTGTCCGCCCGTATCTCTCAAGGCCGCGGCGACGACCCCGCCGATCTGGTTATCCGGGGGGGCAGGGTGCTCGATCTGGTCACCGGCGATCTGCTGGACGGCGATGTCGCGATCTGCGGCGATACCATCGTGGGGACCTGCGCTGCGTATGACGGGGCGCAGGTGATCGACGCGGGCGGGCGCATCCTTGTCCCCGGCTTCATCGACACCCACCTGCATATCGAAAGCAGCCTTGTCACCCCGTTCGAATTCGATCGCTGCGTGACCCCGCGCGGCGTGACAACCGCCATCTGCGATCCGCATGAAATCGCCAACGTGATCGGCCCGGACGGCATCCGCTATTTCCAAGAGGCCGCCCTGCGCACCATCATGTCGATCAAGGTGCAGCTCAGCTCTTGCGTGCCGTCGACCCACATGGAAACCGCCGGGGCCGAAATCGACGCCGACGCGCTGCGCGCACTGCGCGGCCACCCGTCGGGCATCGGACTGGCCGAATTCATGAACTTTCCCGGCGTGATCCACCAGGACCCCGGTTGCATGGCCAAGCTGCACGCCTTTGATGGGGCCCATATCGACGGGCACTGCCCGATGCTGTCGGGCAAGGATCTGAACGCCTATATCGCCGCCGGCATCCGCACCGAACATGAAGCGACAACCGCCCAGGAAGCGCTGGAAAAGCTGCGCAAGGGGATGCGCTTGCTGATCCGCGAAGGGTCGGTGTCCAAGGATATGCACGCGCTGGCCCCGATCCTGACCGATCGCACTGCCCCCTATGTGTGCCTGTGCACCGATGATCGCAATCCGCTGGACATCGCTGAATATGGCCATCTCGATTACATGATCCGCACGCTGATCGCGCTGGGCACGCCGCCGCTGGCGGCCTACCGCGCCGCGTCCCTGTCGGCGGCCGAAGCGTTCGGGCTGAAGGATCGCGGGCTGATTGCGCCCGGCAAACGGGCCGATATCGTGATGCTCGACGGGCCGTTGGAAGACTGCCGCGCGCATATGGTGTTGGCCGGGGGGCAGGTGGCAAATGACGCCAGCTTTGGCGCGCGCGATCTGATCGACCCGGTCGGGCGCGCGTCGGTCAAGGCGCCCACCGTCACGCCCGACCACTTTCGCGCCACAGGTAATCGCGCCGAAACCCCGGTGATCGGCATTGTGGAAGGCAAGATCATCACCCAGCACCTGACCGAGCAGATTGCGCCGGAAAACGGCGACAAGCGCCCCGATCCCAGCCGCGATCTGATCCGTATCACCGTGATTGAGCGGCACGGGAAAAACGGCAATATTGCCAATGGTTTCGTGCGCGGCTTTGGTCTGGAACGCGGCGCCATCGCCAGCACCGTTTGCCACGATCACCACAACATCGCCGTGGTGGGGGCCGATTACGACGACATGGCGCTGGCGGCGAACCGCATGGCCGATATCGAAGGCGGGTTCGTGGTGGCGCAGGGCGGCAAGATCCTGGCCGAACTGGCGCTGCCGGTCGCCGGGCTGATGTCATTGGACCTGTTCGAAACCGTCGAGCACGGGCTGCGCGATCTGCGCCGGGCGGCGCGCGCGCTGGGTGTCACGCTGGAAGAGCCGTTTTTGCAACTGGCCTTCCTTGCCCTTCCGGTGATCCCCAATCTCAAGATCACGGATCGCGGGTTGGTCGACGTCAACAAATTCGAAATCATCGGATAAATGTCCAAATAACTGTCTGAAAGGACAGATTGTCGCGCAGCGGACGCAGTGCCAAGATAGGGCATGCTAGCGCCCCGACCCAGCGACGACCATGCCGTGGATCCCCAATTGCCAGACGAAGGGGTGTGGCTTGGGCGTGTCGAACGCTATGGTATCGGACCCAGCGTGGTTGTCATGCGTGACGGCGAAGTGTTCGAAATCACCTCGCGGCGCGCGCCAACCGTTCGCGATGTGCTTGAACAGCCGGATCCGCTGAAGTTCGTGACCTCGGTCCGGGGGGTGCGGATCGGCGATGTCGGGGATCTGGGCAGTTCGCTGGCGTGGCTGCCGCCCTGCGATCTGCAGGTGATCAAGGCGACCTTCGGGAATTTCGTCGAGGTGATCCTGGGCTGGCTGGCCGAAATCCGCGCCGGCAGCGATCCCTGTGCGCAGCGCGAATTCATGGCCCATCGGCGTGATCCGATCACCCGGGCCTTTGCCGCCCATCGCAAGGGCCAGCGGCTGGAAACAACTGTCGCCGCGCTGAAGGATCAGGACTGCTGGTTCGATGAGCTGCGCGAATTTCTGGGGCTTGACGCCGCAACCCTCGGCAATCGCCCGGTGCTGTCGGCGATCGGCCATGCGCAACCGGTGCCGCTGTCGGGCGACTGGCAGATGGCCAGCTCGCAGCCCGAAATCGTTCTTGCCGTCAATTCGCGCGGCGATGTTCTGGGGGCTGCGCTGGGCAACGATGTCAGCACGCGCCCGCAGGTGTCGGACCGTTTGGCGCGGACCTATTTGAACAAGGATACCCTGTCGGGCTGCGTGATCGGCCCGATGATCCGCTTGTTCGACGGCGTTTTTACTCTGGATGACGTAAGCGACATGCATCTGGATTTTCAGGTCAGCGCGGGGGGGAAGCCGGTGTTTCAAGACCGGTACCACCTGCGCGGGATGCTGCGCTCGCCGCTGGATCAGGTCACGCAGGTTCTGTCCAGCGAACGCGGTTTTCCCGATGGCATGATGCTGTTTTCCGGCACGCCCTTTGCGCCGTGCATGACGCAAGGTATCGGGCGCAGCCATCACGAGGTCGGGGATCGCGTGCGCATCAGCGCGCCGATGCTGGGGGCGTTGGAAAATCCGGTGGTGGCAGCGCACAACTGTGCGCCGTGGCGGGCGGGGATTTCGGTGCTGATGCGTAATCTGGCCGCGCGCGAACTGCTCTGACCGGGCCATCCGCCGCGCCGTGTTCGGTTGTGCGGCGCCGTTCGTTGCGCCTGTCATCCGCAGTGCCCGCCTTCAGTTGTGCGGCGCAATTCGTTGCGCCGGCCATCGGTTCTGTCCGTGATCTGCTGACCCTGTTATCCGCTGGGCCGCGATCCCCGGTGCCAATAGGTCGCCGTGCCCGTCATCCCCAGTGACCATAATTTGCAGTACCTGAGATTTGCAGTGCCCGTGTCTTGCCGAGCCCGACAATTGCCGTGCCCGTCATCCTCAGTGCACTTCACCCAGATGCCCGCCATCCGGCGCACATGATAGGGCGCGCGCCTAGGGCGCCGCGCTGGTTGCGGTAAAGCGGGCCGGTAAACTGGGGCAGCAAATCGGGTGCGGCGGGTCAGGCTTTCGACACGTCGCCCGGTGCCGTGTCGATCAGCCAGCCGCCCGGACCGGCGATCGAATTGGGCAACACCATGATCATTGCTTCGCGCAGGGCGATGGTGCCCATCACGGCCATTGCAATCTGGTCGAAAGTGATTGTCGAAAGGTCCATGGCGCGTCCTCCGTAGCGGTGTCTTTTGCGGTGCACTTTGCGGTGCCGGACCACGTATTCCATCACATCGGGGCAGGATTGTGTCGCTTTCGAGACGACAAATGTGCATCGCACCGCGCGCCTGTTTCGCGCCTCTACACCCCGGCGGCGCCGGCGAAGGGATCCGGATCATAGCCCACGCCCGCCAGGTACAGCCCCTGCGGCGGGCAGACCGGCCCGCAGGCCGCGCGCG
Organism: Aliiroseovarius sp. PTFE2010; assembly: GCF_049943335.1. Taxonomy (NCBI): domain Bacteria; kingdom Pseudomonadati; phylum Pseudomonadota; class Alphaproteobacteria; order Rhodobacterales; family Paracoccaceae; genus Aliiroseovarius; species Aliiroseovarius sp. PTFE2010. The sequence goes on along the minus strand of NZ_JBNFVY010000002.1, from coordinate 48,537 downwards.
TGCGCGCGTCAAGCGCCGCTGTCACGTCATCGGGCGTCCACGCCCCTGCGCCCACCCGTTCGAGCGTGCCCACGAAGCTGCGCACCTGATTGTGCAGAAAACTGCGCGCGCGCACCGCGAACCGGTATTCGCGCCCGCCGGGGTAGGGGTGTTCGCTGACCTCTAGCGCGTCCAGCGTTTTGACCGGGCTGTCGGCCTGGCACATGGTCGAACGAAAGGTCGTGAAATCATGCTGCCCCAACAGCCGGTCCGCCCCCGCCTGCATCGCGCGCGCGTCCAGCGCATGTCCGATCTGCCACACCAGCCCTGCGTCATGGGTCACCGGCGCGCGGCGCGCGACCAGGCGGAACAGATAGCGCCGTTCATGGGCATCAAAGCGCGCGTGAAAATCGTCCGCCACCGGCGCGCATTGCACGACCGCCACCGGCAGGGGGCGCAGATGCGCATTGATCGCGCCGGCCAGCCGCGCCGGCTGCCACGCCTTGCCCATGTCGCAATGGGCCACCTGACCCAGCGCATGGACCCCTGCGTCTGTCCGCCCCGCCGCCGCGATCGACGGCACATCCGGTTCAAGCCGGCGCAGCGCCTCTTCCAGCGCCTGCTGCACCGACGGATGCGCCTTTTGGCGCTGCCAGCCATGAAAGGGCGCGCCATTGTATTCGATCTGAAGGGCATAACGGGGCATGCCCGCCATGTATCGCCGCGCGCGCCCACTGGCAAGCACGCCCCCAAGCGCCTATGTTGTCCCCAGGAAGCGGGCGAGGGCCAGAGACTTGATCATCAACGATATTGCCGACGCGCTGACCCGCTCTGTGGAAACCGTGCAGTCCACGGTGTCCGAGGCGCTGTTCGAACCGGTGATCCGCCTTGGGGTCACCGGCCTTAGCCGCGCGGGCAAGACCGTCTTTATCACCTCGCTGGTGGCCAACCTGATGGACCGCGCGCGCATGCCCGGCCTTGCTGCCGCGCCGCTGATCCAGGCCGCCTATCTGCAACCCCAGCCCGATGATACGATCCCGCGCTTTGCCTTCGAAGACCACTACGGCGCGCTTACCGCCCCGACGCCCCACTGGCCCGAAGGCACGCGCCAGATCTCGCAGCTGCGCCTGTCGCTGCGGGTGCAACCCAGCGGGCTGTTGTCGGGTCTGTCGGGCCCGCGGGTGGTGCACCTAGATATCATCGACTACCCCGGCGAATGGCTGCTGGACCTTGCGCTCCTTGATCGCAGCTATGCCGATTGGTCCGACCTGGTGCTGACCCGCATGGCCCAGCGCGACAGCGCCAAGCCCTTCCTGGCGCTCGCGCCCGATCCCGCCAGCGATCATGATGAACCGACCGCCAAGGCGCTGGCCACGGCCTTTACCGCCTATCTGCACGCGGCCCGCAGCGCCGGCTATTCTGATCTGACCCCCGGGCGCTTCCTCTTGCCCGGCGAACTCGAAGGCTCGCCCGTGCTGACCTTTGCCCCGCTTTCGGGCGTAGAGCGGGCCAAGCGCGGCTCGCTCTACCGCGAGATGGAGCGCCGCTACGAGGCGTATAAATCGCGCGTCGTCAAACCGTTTTTTCGCGACCACTTTGCGCGGCTTGACCGGCAGGTCGTGCTGGTCGATGCGCTTGGCGCGATCAACGCCGGGCCCCGCGCGCTAGAGGATCTGCGCCAGACCATGGCCGATATCCTGACCGCCTTTCGCCCGGGGCGCAATTCGCTGCTTGGCCAGCTTGTGCGCGGCAAACGTGTGGAACGTATCCTGTTCGCCGCCACCAAGGCGGATCACATTCACCACACCCAGCACGGGCAACTGACGGCGATCATGGATGCGCTGGTTGATGACGCCCGCCGCCGCGCCGATTTCGCGGGCGCCAAAACCCAAGCCATGTCGCTTGCCGCCTTGCGCGCCACCACCGAAGACATGCTGCCCCATGACGGCGCCGACCTGCCGGTGGTGCGCGGGCGCATCGCCACCGACACCGGCGACAAACAGGCCGCCTTTTATCCGGGCGAACTGCCCACAGACCCCAATGTGCTGCTTGGCCCGGCGCGTGCGGGCGCGCCCAAATGGCTTGACGGCGATTTTCAGGCGATGCGCTTTTTGCCCCAACGCATCACGCTCAACCCCGGCGAAGGCCCGCCGCACATTCGTCTGGACCGCGCCGCCGACTTTCTTATCGGGGACAAGCTTTGATGCTGTCTTTGTCTTGTGAAATTTGCGGGGGCGCGCCCTGCGCGCGCCGGACACACAGGGCTGCCGCGCCCGTCCCATCGCGCCAAACACACCGAACGCACCCAAAAACGCCCCGAACGCCCCAAAATAAGCACCGAAAGCCCTGAGCCATGGCCAAAGGCCCCATCCTTTTCGACATCGACCCAACCGCCCCGGCCCCCAGCCCGGCCGATGCCGCCCCGGTCCCCGAACCGCAGCCCGAAGGGCGCGCCATGCAAACCGTTGCGGCCATTGCCACGCGCCGCCCCAACCGGCTGGTGCGTGCTTTCTGGCAACTGCTCTTGGCCATTCTCACCTTTGCTGCCGGCCTGCTGGCGTGGGATTTCACCTTTTCCCTGCTTGACCGCAACCCGGTTCTGGGCGCCATCGCCGCGGTGCTGGTTCTGGCGTTCTTGCTGGTCTGCGCCGGGCTGGCGATCCGCGAATTGTCGGCCTTTGCGCGGCTCAAACGGTTGGACCGGCTGCAGGCCCAGGCAGACGCTGCCATCGGCGCGAATGACACCAGCGCCGCGCGCGCGGTGACGGACCAGCTCAAGACGCTTTACGCCGCGCGCCCCGAAGTCGAATGGGGCCTGGCGCGCTTTCGCGAACGCGACGAAGAACAGTTCGACGCCGATGCGGTGCTGGGCCTGGCCGAATCCGAACTGCTGGCGCCCCTTGATGCCCTGGCGCGGCGCGAAGTCGAAGCTGCCGCGCGCCAGGTTGCCACGGTGACGGCCATTGTTCCGCTGGCGCTGGCCGATCTGCTTGCCGCGCTGACCGCCAATCTGCGCATGATCCGCCGCATTGCCGAAATCTACGGCGGGCGCTCGGGGGCGCTGGGCAATTGGCGCCTGACCCGCGCTGTCTTCACCCATCTGGTTGCGACCGGCGCGGTGGCGGTTGGCGATGATCTGATCGGATCGCTTGCGGGGGGCGGGGCGCTGGCCAAGGTGTCGCGCCGCTTCGGTGAAGGGGTGGTGAACGGGGCGCTGACCGCGCGTGTCGGGATTGCCGCGATCGAGGTTTGCCGCCCGCTGCCGTTCCGCCGCCTGAAACGGCCGCGCGTGACCTCGCTCTTGCAACGCGCGCTGACCGGATTGTTTCCCAGCGTGGGGCGCGGGGCAGGGGCCGGGGACGTCGACGGGAACGTCGGCGGGGGCGGCAATACCTGAGCGTTTTTCCTGTCATACAGGTTGCCCGACAGTTTGCCAGACATCGCGCCAGACATCGCGCCAGACATCGCGCCAGACATTTTGCCAGACATTTTGCCAGACATTTTGCCCGACATCCGGCCCGTCAAAAGTCCGACGGATCGCCGACGCTGGGCAGACGGTTGGCTGACGGATTGCCGACATGTAGCTGGCGCTGAAACCCGCCGGGATTCGCCGCCCCAGCCAGCGCTTGCCCTTGCTCGGGCCCGCGCCTATAACCGCGCCCATGACACGGATGGCTTCGATCATTTTTCGAATTACTGGCCCGGCGCTCTGACACCACGAGCCGCCGGGACAAGGCGTATGGACCACCGCGCCGATCTCTCCGTAACCTTTTAAAGACATTCAAGGATCGAGCGAAATGTGCGCCGAGACCCCCGACTACAAAGACACGTTGAATCTGCCGAAAACCGATTTTCCCATGCGCGCGGGCCTACCCAAGCGCGAACCCGACTGGCTGGCCCGCTGGGAAAGGATCGGCGTCTATGACCGCCTGCGCGAGAAAAAGGGCCGCGACAGTTTCGTGCTGCACGACGGCCCCCCCTACGCCAACGGCCATCTGCACATCGGCCACGCCCTGAACAAGACGATCAAGGACATGATCGTGCGCTCGCACCAGATGATGGGTCACGACAGCCGCTACGTGCCCGGCTGGGACTGTCACGGCCTGCCTATCGAATGGAAAATAGAGGAAAAATACCGCGAGAAGGGGCTCGACAAGGATGACGTTCCGGTGGTCGATTTCCGCCGCGAATGCCGCGCCTTTGCCGATGAATGGGTCAACATCCAGCGCGAGGAATTCAAGCGCATCGGGATCACCGGCAACTGGGCCGATCCCTACCTGACCATGGACTATCACGCCGAGGCGGTGATTGCCGACGAATTCATGAAATTCCTCATGAATGGAACGCTTTATCAAGGGTCAAAGCCCGTGATGTGGAGCCCCGTGGAACAAACGGCGCTGGCCGAGGCCGAGGTTGAATACCACGACAAGAATAGCTTTACGGTCTGGGTGAAATTCCGCGTTCTGGGCCCGGATGGCACCGCCGATGTGCCCGATCTGGACGCGCTATCAGACGCTGAACTGCGCCGCGCCGAATTGCAAAACGCCTATGTCGTCATCTGGACCACCACGCCCTGGACCATGCCGTCGAACAAGGCGGTCGTTTTCGGCAAGGATATCGCATACGGTCTCTACGAGGTCGCCGCGACCCCCGAGGAATGCTGGGCCAAACCCGGCGAGCGTTACCTGCTGGCCGACAACCTTGCCGCTGATGTGTTCAGCCGCGCGCGGCTTGAGCCGGACATGTGGCGCCGCGTGCGCGATGTCACGGCCGATGAACTGTCGGGCCTGACGCTGGAACACCCGCTGGCCGGGGCCGACGGTGCCAATGGCGAATGGGACGAGCCGCGCGATTTTCGCGCCGCCGATTTTGTGACAGACACCGAAGGCACCGGGTTCGTGCATTGCGCGCCGTCCCACGGGATGGAGGAATTCGAGCTGTTCCGCGATCTGGGAATGCTGGAAAAAGTCATCACTTACAACGTGATGGATGACGGCAGCTTTCGCGCGGACTTGCCGTTCTTTGGGGGCAAGCGCATCCTGCGCGACAAGCCCAAGAAGGGCGACTGGGAGGGTGACGCCAACGCTGCCGTGATCTCGAAGCTGGCCGAAGTAGGCGGACTTTTGGCGCGCGGCAAGATCAAGCACAGCTACCCGCATTCGTGGCGCTCGAAGGCGCCGGTGATCTACCGCAACACGCCGCAATGGTTTGCCGCGGTGGACCGCAAGCTGGATGACGGGATGGGCGCCTATGGTGACACGATCCGCACCCGGGCCCTGCGCTCGATCGACGAGCTGGTGAAATGGACCCCCAAGACCGGGCGCAACCGGCTCTATTCGATGATCGAAAGCCGCCCCGACTGGGTGCTGAGCCGCCAGCGGGCCTGGGGCGTACCGCTGACCTGCTTCACCAAGAAGGGCGCGTTGCCGACCGATCCTGACTTTCTGCTGCGCGACGAACAGGTCAATGCCCGTATCAAGGCCGCGTTTGAAAAAGACGGCGCGGATGTTTGGTATGTGCAAGGATTCAAGGAAAAGATCTTGGATGGCCTGCACGACCCGCAGGATTATGAACAGGTGTTTGACGTGCTGGATGTGTGGTTTGACAGTGGATCGACCCATGCGTTCGTTCTGCGCGATCGCGAAGACGGCACGCCGGACGGGATCGCTGACGTCTACATGGAAGGCACCGACCAGCATCGGGGCTGGTTCCATTCGTCGCTGCTGCAGGCCTGCGGCACCAAGGGCCGCGCGCCATATCGCAACGTGGTGACCCACGGCTTTACGTTGGACGAAAAGGGCATGAAAATGTCCAAATCCCTGGGCAACACCATCGTGCCCGAAGAAGTCATCAAGCAATACGGCGCCGATATCCTGCGTTTGTGGGTGGCCCAGACCGACTATACCGCCGACCAGCGGATCGGCCCGGAAATCCTGAAAGGGGTGGCCGACAGCTATCGCCGCCTGCGCAATACCATGCGCTATATGCTGGGTAGTTTGGGTGATTTCGACGAGTCGAAGCGCGTTGCGCCCGCCGACATGCCCGAGCTGGAACGTTGGGTGTTGCACCGTCTGGCCGAACTGGACGATGTCGTGCGTACAGGCTATCGCACCTTTGATTTTTCGTCCGTCTGGCAGGCGGTGTTCAATTTCGCCACCGTTGATTTGTCTGCGTTTTACTTCGATATCCGCAAGGACGCGCTGTATTGCGATGGGGATAGCGCGCGCCGGAAGGCCGCGCTGACGGTGCTGGACGAAATCTATCACCGCCTGACGCGCTGGCTGGCGCCGGTGCTGGTGTTCACGATGGAAGAAGTCTGGCTAGAGCGCTTCGCAGGCGAGGACAGTTCCGTCCACATGGTTGACTTCGTCGATACGCCCGCCGACTGGCGCGACGAAGCATTGGCCGCGAAATGGGCCGCTATTCGCAAGGTGCGCCGCGTTGTAACGGCCGCGCTGGAAATCCAGCGGCGCGACAAGGTGATCGGCGCCTCGCTCGAGGCGGCGCCCGTGGTCCACGTCGATGATGCGGCGCTGGTCGAGATGTTGAAAACCGTGGCGTTTGACGATCTGTGCATCACCTCGGCCATCGTCGTGACGGCCGATCCGGCCCCGAACGAAGCGTTCCGCCTGCCCGAAGTCGACGGTGTGGGCGTGGTGTTCGAAAAGGCCGAGGGCGAAAAATGCCAACGCTGCTGGAAAATCCTGCCAGACGTGGGCCAGCATGCCCATCCGGGCGTGTGCGGGCGCTGTGACGCTGCGCTTGGCTGATTACCCGCGCGGCGGGGCGGTGACCTGTTGCACCGCCCCCGCAAACAACAGGTAAAGGCTGGAGGCAATCAGCACCGGTCCGTGCCAGGCCGGGCCGGGCCACCACATTGCCAAGGCGGCCGTAGCCATCCAGATCAAAGTGACGGGCAAGGATACCGCGCGCCAGCGCGCCGTTCGGATCGGGTGTACGAAACGGATGTTGAGAAACATCGCGGGAGTCAGCACGACAATGGTCACCAGCATGATCCAGGCGGGCGGTTGCGTGGCGAAAAAGACCAGCACCACGATGTTCCAGCAGGCCGGGAAACCCTCGAACGACCCATCCAGCGTTTTCATCCGGTCATCCGCGAAATAGAGCGCCGAAGTGACCGTGACCACCAGCACGACCGCCCAGCCGGTCCAGCCGGGCAAGAGCCCAGATTGAAACAGCGCAAAGAGCGGAATGAACACGTAGGTCAAGAAGTCGATCACCAGATCCAGCAGCGCCCCGTCGATCCGCGGCGCATTGGTACGGACATCGAACCGGCGCGCCAGGGGGCCGTCGATACCATCGACCACCAGCGCCGCCAGCAACCACAGGAACATGGCGCGCCAATCGGTTTGCGCGGCGGCCAGAATGGCCAGCATCGCCAAGCCCGCGCCAATGGCGGTCAGCAGGTGGACAGAGTAGGCGCGCAGGTGCATTGGGTGTTGATGGCCGATCCGGCGTGCCACATCAAGCGCCGTGTGCACGCGGATGGGCGGCCGCATAGACCTCCATCAGGCGGGCCGTATCGACGGATGTATAGGCTTGGGTGGTCGACAGCGACGCGTGGCCCAGAAGTTCCTGGATCGCGCGCAAATCGCCGCCCGCATTCAGCAGATGCGTCGCGAAGCTGTGGCGCATGGCATGGGGGGTGGCGGTGGCGGGCAGGCCCAGTTGAAGCCGGGCGCGTTCTGTGACCTTGGCGATCAGCCGGGGGTTCAGCGCCCCGCCCCGCGCGCCCCGGAACAGCGGGCCCTTGGGGTCCAGATCGAAGGGGCAGATCTGCACGTAGCGCGCTACCGCGTCGCGCGCCGGGCCAATGACCGGCACGATGCGTTCTTTGCCCCCTTTGCCGCGAATGCGCAGCGCGTCGCCCATGTCAGCTTGCGCGCCAGTCAGGCCAAGCGCCTCGGAAATTCGCAGCCCGCACCCGTAGAGCAGCGTGACCACCGCCATGTCGCGTGCGGCCACCCAAGGTTCGCGTGCTTGATCGCCGACCGTATCGATCATCTGTTTCGCGGCATCTTCGGACAGGGGGCGGGGCAGTTTGCGCTGGAACTTGGGCGACCGGGCCGCAAGAATAGCCGATATTTCAATGTCATGCCGGTCTGCGGCCCAACGGGCAAATCCCTTGACCGCCGACAACTCACGCGCCAGCGACCGGGCCGCAATTCCGCGCCCGCGCTCATGCGCCATCCACGCGCGCATGTCCGCCACGCGCACCTGGCCCAGAACCGCCACCCCGCCAGACTCTCCGAAATGGCCTGTCAGGAACGACAGGAACCCCGACACGTCGCGCGCATAGGCGTCAATCGTGGTTTGCGGCGCGCCTTTCAGCGCACGCTGGTGATCCAGCCAGCCGGCAAGCGCATCACGCATCCCCGGCCCGATCAGCATCACGCCAGCCAGCGGCGGATCGAGCGTTCCAGAACACCCGAAAAGAACGTCAGCAGTTCAGCCCCTTGCGTGGGTTTGAACTGGTGGGGGTCTTCGGCGCCCAGCACCAGCATGCCGGGCAGGCGACCTGCGCCAAGATCCAGTTTCAGGCAGGCTTCGGAATGGATCCAGCCGCTTTCTTCTGCGTAAATGACATCGCTGTCGGGGGCCAATTGGCGCAAGGTGACCGACCGCACAGGGATATTTCGGCCCATGGTCAGATAGGTGTCGATAAAGCCCGGCTCAGCCGTGATCAGCACATCGCCCAACTGCGCGACAGCTTCGCCCGCGTCCGCTTCATGGGTTTCCAGCACCAGCTTGACGCAATCGACGCGCAGGATATCGGCCACTTCGCCGCCAAGATCGCGCAGGAAGGTCGCGAAATCCGTGGGTTCAAGCATCCGCAGGATGGCGCGATGAATCTGGTTTGTCCCGGCCAGGTTGTCATAGGCGGCTGCGATGACGCCCCGGTGTGTGTCTTCCAGACGGTTCAGCCGGTTTTCCAGCCGCTCCATCGCGATACCGCGCAGATCGATGATATTGGCGCCCATGGCGCGTTCGTTGGCCGCGATCAGGGCGGCCATGACATCTTGGTCTTCAAGAATGAATTCGGGGTCGGAAATAATCCGCTCACGCAGATCTTCCGCCTTCAGAGCGTGCTCGTTCATACTGCCTCACAAATGATCGGGGTCTTTGGCGCCCCGGCTTTAGTGTCACTGAATCATGTCCAAAGGCCCCTGCGCAAGGCTTTTGCGGATACGCAGGCCAACGCGCGGCCCGTTGGCCACAGTTGTGAAGGGGGGCTTAACGAAACAGGCCGCAGAGGGTGCCCCTGCGGCCTGCCATAAACGATAATAACCGGATCAGACGATCTTGATACCCGCGTCGGCGGCATCCTTGACGAACTGGTCCAGCCCTTTGTCCGTCAACAGATGGTTTGCCATGGCTTTGATCACGGCAGGCGGCGCGGTGGCCACATCGGCGCCGATCTTGGCGCATTCGCTCATGTGATTGGCGCTGCGGATCGAGGCGGCAAGGATGTTCGTTTCAAACCCGTAGTTGTCGTAGATCGCGCGAATGTCGGCAATCAGGTCCAACCCGTCGAGATTGAGATCATCCAGCCGCCCGATGAACGGCGAGATGAATGTCGCCCCGGCCTTGGCGGCCAGCAACGCCTGGTTGGCCGAGAAACACAAGGTCACGTTCACCATGCGCCCTTCGTCCGACAAGACCTTGCACGCTTTCAGCCCGTCCCATGTCAGGGGAACCTTGATCGCAATATTCTCGGCGATCTTGGCCAACTCGCGCCCTTCGGCAATCATGTCTTCGGACTTGAGTGCAATCACTTCGGCCGATACCGGCCCGTCGACGAAGGAACAAATCTCTTTGGTCACTTCGATGATGTCGCGGCCTGACTTCTTGATCAGGGACGGGTTGGTCGTGACCCCGTCGACCATTCCCAGGTCGTTCAGCTCGCGGATGGCGTCCACATCTGCAGTGTCTACGAAGAATTTCATGGCAGCGGCTCCTTGGATTCGCGCTTTCGGATTCCGCGCTCTTCTAGCCTATGGCGGGACTGGCCGAAAGGGCCTAAGACAGCCATCATGACACGGGGGAATGCCGCAAAAAGCTATTTCGACGAAGGCGCGTTGATCGGTGTACTGACCGCTCAGCCGCTGGATCGTCTGCTGGACTACAAGGCACCCGAGGGCGGATGCCACCTGGGGGCTTTCGTCGAGGTGCCGCTGGGGCCGCGCAAGGTGTTGGGGGTGGTCTGGGGGGCAGGGCGCGGCGATTTCGATATCTCGAAGGTACGTTCCGTTATCCGCGTTCTGGATGCTGCCCCCATGCGCGACGAGATGCGCGTTTTTCTGACCCGCGTGGCAGAATACACTCTGACGCCCATGCCAGCCATGCTGCGCCTTGCGACGCGGGCGCCGGGGCTGGGCAATCCGCCGTCGATGCGCACCGTTTATCGGCTGGGATCGGGGCAGATGCCGCGCATGACCGACGCGCGCGCCCGGGTGATCGATGTGCTGCGCGAGTATGGCGGGTTGGCGTTCACGCTCAAGGAACTGGCGGAAATGGCCGGGGTGTCCACCTCGGTCGTCAAGGGCATGGTCGAACCGGGCGCCGTGATCGCCGAAGACGCGCCGCGCGACGCCGATTATCCCCGGCTGGACCCCGCGCTGCCCGGCAAGGCGCTGAGCGCGGATCAGGCCACCGCCGCCACCGCGTTGCGCGAAGGCGTGGCCAGCGGGACCTATGGTACGACCTTGCTGAAAGGCGTGACGGGGGCGGGCAAAACGGAAGTTTATCTAGAGGCGGTGGCCGAATGCCTTGCCGCCGGCCGCCAGGCGCTGGTGCTGTTGCCGGAAATTGCGTTGACGGCCGAATTCCTGGAACGGGTGCAGGAACGGTTCGGCGCGCTGCCCGCCGAATGGCATTCGGGCGTGACCATGACCGAACGGCGGCGCTGTTGGCGCATGGTTGGCGAAGGGCGCGCGCAGGTAGTGGTGGGCGCGCGATCAGCACTGTTTTTGCCGTTCCAGAACCTTGGCTTGATCGTCGTGGATGAAGAGCACGACCAGTCCTACAAACAGGAAGACGGGGTGCTGTATTCGGCGCGCGATATGGCGGTGCTGCGCGGCTCGCTGAATTCGGCGCAAGTGGTGCTGGCCTCGGCCACGCCGTCGCTGGAAAGCTGGGCGAATGTTGAGGCGGGAAAGTACCGGCGCGTCGATCTGAGCACACGCTTCGGTCCGGCGGTCATGCCGCGGATGGGCGCGATCGACATGCGCGGCGAAACCCTGCCCGCGAACCGCTGGATATCCGGCAGCTTGCAGGGCGAAGTGCGGGCGCGCATGGCGAAGGGTGAACAATCGCTGCTGTTCATCAACCGCCGCGGCTATGCGCCGATCACGTTGTGCCGGGCGTGCGGGCATCAGATCGGTTGTGATCACTGCGACGCGCGGATGGTCGAGCACCGCTTTCTCAAGCGCCTGATGTGCCACCAATGCGGCGAAACCAAGCCGATCCCCGAGGTCTGCCCCAACTGCCAGAAAGAGGGGACACTGGCCGCAGTTGGACCAGGTGTAGAGCGCCTTGCCGAAGAAGTGGGCGAGGTTTTTTCCGACGCCCGCGTGGCGGTGTTGTCAAGCGATCTGTTTGGGTCCGCGCGCGCCCTGAAAGAACAGATCAAGGCGATCGCCGAGGGCGATGTAGACATCATCATCGGGACGCAGTTGGTCGCCAAGGGGCACAATTTTCCCAAATTGACGCTGGTCGGGGTGATCGATGCAGATCTGGGGTTGCAAGGGTCCGATTTGCGGGCCGCCGAGCGAACGTTCCAGTTGATCCGGCAGGTGGCCGGCAGAGCCGGACGGGCCGACGTGCCGGGCACGGCGCTGTTGCAGACCTATCAGCCCGAGCATCCGGTGATCCGCGCGATCCTGTCGGGCGACGAAGAAGGCTTTTGGGCCGCCGAGGCGTCTGAGCGGCGCGCGGCGGGGGTGCCGCCCTATGGCCGGATGGCGGGGGTGATCCTGTCGGGCAGCGATGTGCAGAACGTGTTCGATCTGGGCAACGAATTGGCGCGGCGCGACGCGCCGATGCGGGCCATCGGGGCGCAGGTCTTTGGCCCGGCGCCCGCCCCTATCGCGCGGGTACGCGGGCGTCACCGCGTGCGCTTGCTGGTCAAGGCCGACAAGGGCGCGCCTATTCAAGCGGCGTTGCGCGATTGGGTCGGCCAGTTCAAGCCGCGCGGTGACACGCGCGTGCAAATCGACATCGACCCGCAGAGTTTTTACTAGCAGCGTTTCGGCGCATTGGCGCCACCCGCTTTTGGTGTGCGGCTTGGGAAATGTTCGAAAAGTTGAGGGGCGCAGGGGAAAGCGAGCGAACGTGGCTGGGGGCGTGTGGCGGATCAGCTTGACCCTGGCCACCTAGTCCACCGGCACGCTTTTGACCCAACCGCTTGCGGCCACCACTCATAGATAAGCTACCCTCTGAGACGCAAGGTGCGCAGCAGAGCCGGAAAAGTGGCGCTCAGCCAAGCCCTGCGGCCAGGGGGCAGGTTGGGTTCAGGGCGATCTGTTGCTGGGCGCGGCAGCGTGGCGTGGGTTTCGTCCGGCTCAAACCGGGCGCAGGGCCAAGCGCTGATCGACCACAATGTCGGTGACAACTGCGCCGATCCACATACAAGTAAGCGCAAGCCATGCCGTGGCGACAAAGATCGACCCGCCTGTGACGCCCGCGCCAATGGCGCAGCCCCCGGCCAGCATGCCCCCAAAGCCCATGAGCGCCGCGCCGATCATTGACCGGCGCATGCTGCCGGCCCCGTCGAAGCCCTGGAACCTGAACTCACGCGTGAGGGCGGCAGCGACAAAGGCGCCCAAAAAGACGCCGGGAACCAGGCCCACGTCGAACTCAAGCACGGGGTTGTCCACAAGCAAGAACATCAGCGTGTTGGCGGAGGGGCCTGTAAAGGTTGCGCTTTCGATCTGGACCGGATCGAAGGCGACCTGCGACAAGGCAAAAGTCAGAACCCAGCCGACGGCCACCGCAAAGCCAACGCCCGAGGCAAAGACCAGCTTGCCCGCCCCAAGCTTGTTGCGCGCCGCCAGACCCACCGCAACCGCTGCCAGCACCACGCCGAGCACAAGGCCCGTGGCTTCCGGCAGTCTTGCAAAGTCCAGCAGGTCGATATTGCGCCCGCCGGGGGTGACCCAGATCGTGGCCAGCTTGTCGCGCAAAGGGGCGAGAACACCGTGCAGGCTCATCTGGGCGACGACGGCAAAGATCAGCCCCGACACCACCGCGCGCAGGTTGCCCGTGGCCGCCAGCACCAACAGCCGACCCGAGCAGCCGCGCGCCAGCACCATGCCCACGCCAAACAGCAGCCCGCCAATCACCGCCCCCGAAACCGAGCCTGTCACCGCCATCATCCGGGCATCGGCCGACCGCATGAACCCGGCCATTTCGGCCGCCTGCACCCACACCAGCGCGGTCGAAAAGGTCAACAGCCACACCGCCATCCGTGGCCCGAGCGCGCCGCGGGCAAATTCCACCGTGGCCGCACGCAGACAAAACGCTGACCTTTGCGCGGCAATACCAAAGAGAGCACCCGTGATCAGGCCGAAAAACGCGGCCGTCGGGCCTTCGCCCAAGGCTTCGACAATTGACAGGATGTCCATGGCCGGTCCTTTCGCAGTTGGGCGCAGCTTAGAGCTGACTGCGTTGACCGCCTTGATCCGTATCAAGTATCGCAATTTGAGAATGCGTTTTGCCTCTCGCCCTTCGATGCGTTTCGCCCTAGGACGCAGGCCATGGCCCGTATTATCAATATCCGAAACGCACAGGATTTGCCGTTCTGGCAGCGGCCCGTCGCGCTGTTGTTCGTGATGGCCTTTGCCATGCCGGTGGCCTTCGCGACCTGGAGCGCGCTGTTGAACAACTTCGTGATTGAAGTGGCGGGCTTTACCGGCGTTGAGATCGGCTGGCTGCACACGGTGCGCGAAATCCCGGGCTTTTTCGCGATCGGCGTGATCGCCATCATCATTTTCATGCGCGAACAGATTTTGGGGCTGGTGTCGTTGCTGATGTTGGGGGTGGCCACGGCAATCACCGCCTATTACCCCAGTTTTTACGGGATCCTGACGGTCACGATGCTCAGCTCGATCGGGTTTCATTATTACGAGACCGTGAACCAGAGCCTTCAGCTGCAATGGATCGACAAAAAGCGCGCGCCTCAGGTTCTGGGGTGGCTGTTGGCCGCCGGATCGGCGGCGTCGCTGATTGCCTACGGATTGCTGGTCATGACCTGGCAAACGCTTAACCTGAGCTACGAATTCGTCTACCTCATGGCTGGCGGGTTCACCGCGCTGGTCGCCTTGATCTGTTTCTTTGCCTATCCCCAATTCGAAACAGACGAGCCGCAGATCAAGAAAATGGTACTGCGCCGCCGCTACTGGCTGTACTACGCGTTGCAGGCCATGGCCGGGGCGCGGCGGCAGATTTTCGTGGTCTTTGCCGCCTTTATGATGGTCGAGCGGTTCGGCTTCGAAGTGCATCAGGTCACCGGGCTGTTCCTGATCAATTTCGTGGCCAACATGGTCTTTGCGCCGCTGTTTGGCCGGGCCGTGGCCAGTTATGGCGAACAACGGGTCCTGATCTTTGAATATGTCGGGTTGGTCATCGTGTTTCTGGCATATGGTGGGATTTACTATTTCGGCTGGGGCGTCGTTCTGGCGGCAACGCTCTACGTGATCGACCATATGCTGTTTGCGCTGGCGCTGGCGCTCAAGACATATTTCCAGAAGATCGCTGATCCGGGCGACATTGCCCCGACGGCCGCCGTGGCTTTCACGATCAACCATATCGCCGCGGTCTTTTTGCCGGCGCTTCTGGGGTATTTGTGGATCGTTTCGCCAGGCGCGGTATTTGCCCTGGCGGCCGGTATGGCGGCGGTATCGCTGGGGCTGGCGCTGCTGATCCCGCGCCATCCGTCCAAGGGGTACGAAACACGGCTCAGCGGGCTTGGGCCGGTCCCGGCCGAATGACATCGATGTGATCGCAAGTATGGACGCGCCGCGCCCGCCCTATATCTTGACCAGCAACAAGAGGAGACGCGCGATGTTTGGACTGCCCAGTTCCAGGAAATCCGAAATGCCTGCCAAAGCAGACGCTCTGCCGGGGCGCCAGGACGCCATCCCGACTGCGTCAACGCATTTCGTCTTTGACCGTCCGCTGAAAGCCCCCGTGCCAGATGGCATGGAGGTCGCCATTTTCGGGATGGGCTGTTTTTGGGGTGTTGAACGGATATTCTGGACCCTGCCGGGCGTCTACAACACCGCCGTGGGATACGCTGCAGGGCACACGCCAAACCCGACATACGACGAGGTGTGTTCGGGCCAGACCGGCCAAAATGAAGTGGTTCGGGTGGTCTATGACCCTGCTATCGTCAGCTATGACGATCTGCTGCGTACGTTTTGGGAAGGGCACGACCCGACACAGGGCATGCGGCAAGGCAATGACCGCGGCACGCAGTATCGCTCGGGCATCTATGTCACCACCAAGGAACAACGCCAAGCGGCCGAAGCCAGCCTGGCCGCGTTCGCGCCGCGCCTGGCCCAGGAAGGGTACGGAGCGATCACGACGGAAATTCTGGACGCGCCCGAATTCTACTTTGCAGAAGATTATCACCAACAGTACCTGGCCAAGAACCCAGGCGGCTACTGCGGGTTGGGCGGCACCGGTGTGAGTTGCCCGATCGGCACCGGCGTATGAGTGACCTGATTGCGCGGATGCGGGCGGGCGATTGGTATTCCTGCCTGGGGGCGGAACTGGACGACCTGCGCGCCGAAGCCCGCGCGGCCTGTTTTGAACATGGCCAGATGCACCCGGATGACCGCACGCCCTTGGGCATGGCGCCGCGCCTGCGTGCTTTGTTGGGACATGTCGGGCGTGACGTGTTGATCGAAAACGGATTTCACTGCTCGTACGGGTTTAACACGCATCTTGCCGACGATGTCTTTCTCAACGCCCGTTGCGTGGTGCTGGACGGCGCGCCGGTACGGATCGGGGCACGTTCGATGATGGGGCCGGGCGTGCAGATCATTACCGCCGATCACCACCGCGACCCGGCAAAGCGCGCCAAGGGGATCGAACGTGCGCTGCCTGTGACCATCGGCGCGGATGTCTGGCTGGCCGCTGGGGTCATCGTTTTACCCGGGGTCACGATCGGCGACGGGGCGATTGTGGGGGCCGGGGCGGTGGTCAACCGCGACATTCCCGCCCAATGCCGGGTTGCGGGCGTGCCCGCGCGCGCGCTAACAGGGCGCGATAGCCCGGAGTAGCCCCATGACCACATTCACCGCCCTGACCACTTTGCCTGGCAAGACGCCTGCCGAAGCCTTGGGGGATGCCATGGAAACGCTGTCTCCCGAACCCACTGGTGTCGGCGTGTTCGAAATCGAAGACGGCTCGGGCCTGTGGGAAGTGGGCGGCTATTTTACCGAACGCCCCGACAGCGTGGGGCTGGCCCTGCTGGCGGCGATGCATGGGGCCAAGGATTTCGTGGTGTCCGAATTGCCGGACCGCGACTGGGTGGCCCATGTGCGACGTGAATTGTCCCCGGTCGAAGCCGGGCGGTTCTTTGTGTACGGCCACCATGATGCCGACAAGCTGCCCGCCAGCAAGATCGGCCTTTTGATCGAAGCTGCCATGGCTTTCGGCACGGGGCATCATGGCACAACGTTGGGCTGTCTGCGCGCGCTTGACCGGTTGCTGGACGATGGGTTCGTCCCCCAGAACGCGGCCGATATCGGCTGCGGCACAGCGGTACTGGCAATGGCCGCGGCCCACGTCAGCGCGAACCAGGTTCTGGCCAGCGATATAGATGAGGTCGCGGTAGAGGTGGCCCAAGCGAATGTTGTGGCCAATGGGCTCGAGGGCCGTGTTCTTTGCATCGAGGCCGCTGGTTTCGATCATCCCGACCTGCGCGCGAAGGCCCCTTTCGATCTGATCTTTGCCAATATCCTCAAAGGCCCCTTGATCGATCTGGCGCCGGGAATGGCCGGTGCGTCGGCCGAGGGCGGAGTCGTGATTCTGTCCGGTATTCTTAACGAACAGTCAAACGACGTGATCGCGGCTTATGAACAGAATGGATACAAACTGGTCAGTCGCGAAGAAATTGTTGAATGGTCGACGCTGATTCTCAAGAAGTTGGCAGAGTAAAGAGCCGAAATATCCCCATTTCGTCACATTCGCCTTGTTTTCGCCGCATTTCACCCGGAAATTCGTATTCGATCTGTGGGGGCGCAGGAACGAGGGAGGCCGCTATGGCCGATCGTAAACAATACGAATTTGGCAAGCGCCTTCAGCGCATTGAACGCCATCACCGCAAGCTGGAAGGCGGCTCTATCACCGCGATGACCAGCGATGGATTGGTGATCGCGCGCCCACACCGAAAGGTGATGGGGTTCCCGTACCGGGGGCTGTTCTTCAGCTTTTGTCTCTTGCTGCTGTTCAAGGCGTTTGTCTATTCCAGCCTTGGTGCGGCAACTTATGCGTCGCGGATCGAGCGTTTGCAAAACGGCACGATTGTCGAGCAAGCCGGTGCCTATGTGATGAGTGCTGACCCGGTGACTGTTTGGATCAGCCGGCACATGAAACAATCGGTCGGCGGGCTCTTTTGATCCGCGGCGGGGCTTGCCGGTAAGTTCGGCGGCGCGAGATTTTCCCTCCTCTACGCTGCCACACACCGACGCATGTTCGAAAAGGCCGTGTCCGATGTTCAGGACGCGGCCTGTTTCGTTTTTCTGGCCCACGGCTTTTGCGCGGACAGGCGCCCATCGCACCGCCTGACATGCCGGTGTCATTCATCCTGCGATCACCGTGCGGGCAGGGCGGGCAAGGCCCCGGCCTGCCAGCGCCGTCAGGACAGATCGAAAACGATGGTCTCACATGGTGACGGTGACCCTTCTGGGCTGGGCGCGTTCCGTCCGCTTGAACGGGGGCAGGTTGCGCGCGGCGCAGCACAGGCCCACCGGGCACAGGGGCGATTCAGGGGTCAGGACCTAGTGCAGCGCGCGACGGCGCTTGGCAGATGTTCACTTTTCGTGCTAACTGCGAAACAAAGAAAAAAACAGGTTAGGGCAGTTGGTATGCGTGTCATGGGGATCGACCCGGGGCTGCGGTCCATGGGCTGGGGCGTGATCGATGTGAACGGCTCGAAACTCAGCCACGTGGCCAATGGGCAGGTGACCAGCGGAACCGGTGATATGGGGCTGCGGCTGGTCGCGCTGTATCATGGGCTGCGCGACGTTGTAGACACCTTTGCACCCGATGCGGCTGCGGTGGAACATACCTTTATGAACAAAGACGGGGTTGCAACGGTCAAGCTGGGTCAGGCGCGCGGAATCGCCATGCTGGTACCCGCATTGGCTGCGATTTCGGTGGGTGAATACGCCCCGAACGCAGTCAAGAAGGCGGTCGTCGGGGTGGGGCACGCGCAAAAGAAGCAGGTGCAGATGATGGTCAAGATGCAGTTGCCCGGGGTCGCACTGAAGGGGGCGGATGCAGCCGATGCCTTGGCAATCGCGATTTGTCATGCACATCACTTGCAGTCTTCGAGCGCCTGGAAGCAGGTGGCGTTGTGATCGGGCGTCTTTCAGGGCGGATCGACTATCGCGGGATCGACCATGTGCTGATCGATGTGCGCGGTGTGGGCTATATTGTGCAGGTGTCCGAGCGGACCTTGTCAGCGCTGCCACCCGTGGGGGGCTTTGCCGCACTGTGGACCGAAATGATCGTGCGCGAGGACCTGATGCAGCTGATCGGTTTTATGACGTTGGCCGAAAAGGAATGGCATCGTTTGCTGACATCCGTTCAAGGGGTGGGGGCCAAGGCGGCGATGTCGATCCTTGGAACGCTGGGGCCGGATGCGACCGGCCGCGCGATTGCGCTTGGTGACTGGGCCGCGGTCAAGGCCGCGCCGGGCGTCGGACCCAAGATCGCGCAGCGGGTGGTGAATGAACTGAAAGACAAGGCCCCGGCGGTCATGGCCATGGGTGCGTCCGAGGCGCCGAAACCAGCCCTGCATGACGACGATGACGACGAGGTCATCGAACGGCCTGCCCCGACCGCGCCGCGCACGGCACCGTCTGCATCGGCCCAATCCGATGCTTTGTCGGCCTTGTCGAACCTGGGCTATGGGCCAGGCGACGCGGCCAGTGCCGTGGCCCAGGCGGCGGGTGAAGACCCCGAGGCAGAAACCGAGGCGTTGATCCGTGCGGCACTGCGTCTGCTCGCACCGAAAGGATAAGCGATGGAAACGCCCGATCCGACCCTTCGCCCCGACCCGCAACCCGAGGATCGCGACCGCGCCCTGCGCCCGCAGGCCCTGTCGGACTTCATCGGTCAGGCCGAGGCGCGTGCCAACCTGGCCGTATTCATCGAAAGCGCCCGGCGCCGGGGTGAAGCGATGGACCACGCCCTGTTTCACGGCCCGCCGGGCCTGGGCAAGACCACCTTGGCACAGATCATGGCGCGCGAATTGGGGGTGAACTTCAAGATGACGTCTGGCCCGGTGCTGGCGAAAGCGGGCGATCTGGCCGCCATCCTGACGAACCTGGAAGCGCGCGACGTGCTGTTCATTGACGAAATCCACCGCATGAACCCGGTCGTCGAAGAGGTGTTATATCCCGCGATGGAGGATTTCGAACTGGACCTGGTGATCGGCGAAGGCCCCGCCGCGCGCACCGTTCGGATCGAATTGCAGCCCTTCACCCTGGTGGGCGCAACCACGCGGCTGGGTTTGTTGTCCACGCCGTTGCGGGACCGGTTCGGTATTCCGACCCGGCTGAACTTTTACGAACGGGCAGAATTAGAGCAGATCGTCGCCCGTGGCGCGCGCCTGTTGGGGTTGCCTGCCGATGATGACGGGATTGCCGAGATCGCCAAGCGCGCGCGCGGAACGCCACGGATCGCAGGGCGCCTGCTGCGCCGCGTGGTCGATTTCGCTTTGGTCGAAGGCGACGGGCGCATCACGCGCGCTCTTGCCGATGGGGCGCTGACCCGGCTCGGGGTTGACGGGATTGGGTTGGATGGGGCGGATCGGCGCTATTTGACGCTGATTGGCGAAAACTATGGCGGGGGGCCGGTGGGGGTCGAAACCCTGTCGGCGGCCTTGTCAGAAAGCCGCGATGCGATCGAAGAGGTGATTGAGCCGTTCCTGTTGCAGCAGGGCCTGATCCAGCGCACCCCGCGGGGGCGGATGCTGACGCAAAAGGCCTGGACGCATTTGGGCCTTGAGCCCCCGCGAGTGTCAGGGGCAAGCGATCTGTTCGGTTAGATCGCTGCGCGCAGGGGCTGGACCCCGGACGGCGGGTTTGTCATTTAGGGCCCATGCTTTTGACACCTGAACTGACCACATCCCTGTTCACCCGCTCGACGGGTGATTATGTCTTTGCCCGCTGGGGTCGCCCGATCGTGCCGGTCATCTTCGGCGTTACGGACGAAACCCTTCCCACCATCAAGGGCGCCATCGAAGCGATCGTGGCGATTGCCGGCCACAAGATGGCCGAAACCGATCCTGAACTGGGCGCGAATTTCATGGTGTTCTTTTTCAGCGACTGGGATGAGCTTTTGGCCGTCCCGTCGATGGACCAGATGATCCCTGACCTGGCCGGTACAGTGGCGCGGCTGAAATCGGCCGATGCGGGCCAATACCGGGCCTTCCGCTTTGACGATAATGGTGCGATCCAGGCGTGTTTCAGCTTTGTTCGCATGAACGAAGCGCAAGCGGACCTGCCAGCGGAAGTCATCGCTCTGGGCGTGGCGGTGCACGGGGTGCTGCTATGGTCAGATACTGCCTTTGCCGACGTTTCTGCGCTGGCCGAACTGCCCGACAATGCTGGCACCATCGTGCGCCCCGAAATCGCCAACGTGATCCGCGCCGCCTATGAACCGGTCTTGCCAGCATCGGATCGCGATCCGGCGCACGCCTTGCGGCTGTACGCGCGGGCGGTGCACGCGGCATGACCCACACCCTGCCGGTCAAGGTCTATTATGAAGACACCGACATGGCCGGTATCGTCTACTATGCCAATTACCTGAAGTATATCGAACGGGGCCGGTCCGAACTGATCTCCGAAATGGGCATCGATCAGTTGAAGATGCGCGAAAGCGGACTGGTCTTCGCCGTTCGTCGGCTTGAGGCCGACTATCTGGCCGCGGCCCGTTTTGGCGACGATCTGGTGGTGCACACGGCTGTCACGCAGGTCCGCGGCGCGCGGATCGCCATGCATCAAGAGGTTTTGCGGCGCAAAGACGTGATCTTTGTTGCCGACGTGACAATTGTCGTGATCAACGAAGCCGGTCAGCCAGCCCGGGTTCCGGCAGAAATTCGCCGGCGCCTGCAATAGCAACGGATCCGTACCGGCCATCACGCGACTGTGTTGGCAATTGCCCTGAAAACCGGATAGAATCGCCTGTAATGAGAGCTGCAGCAAGATTGCAGCCAACCGAGAACGAGCAGGCTATGGAAACCGAAACCCTTGCGATGGCGCAGGAGATTGATTTCTCCTTTCTCGCCCTTTTCATGCGTGCGACCTTCACCGTGAAAATCGTGATGATCATGCTGATCATTGCGTCTTTCTGGTCTTGGTCGATCATCATTCAAAAACACATCCTGTTCCGTAAGGCGCGCGCCTTGGCCGGACAGTTCGACCGGGCCTTTTGGTCGGGCGAACCGCTGGACACGCTCTACGAACAAGTTGGGCCGACACCCGATGGCGCGGCCGAACGCGTGTTTGTGGCCGGCATGACGGAATGGCGCCGATCCCATCGTGACGATGGCGGGATGATCCCGGGCGCGCAAAGTCGGATTGACCGGTCCATGGACGTGGCGATATCCAAGGAAGCCGAAGATTTGAACCAGGGGCTGACCTTTCTGGCCACCGTCGGTTCGACCGCGCCGTTCATTGGTTTGTTCGGCACCGTCTGGGGCATCAAGAATGCCTTTGAAGAAATCGCCCTGCAGCAAAGCACCAATCTGGCGGTGGTCGCGCCCGGCATCGCCGAGGCGTTGATTGCGACCGGGCTGGGCCTGTTGGCGGCAATCCCGGCGGTCATTTTCTACAACAAATTGACGACAGACAGCGAATTGATCCTGGGAAGCTATGAGAGCTTTGCCGACGAATTCGCGACCATCCTGTCGCGTCAGTTGGATAGCTGAGATGGGGGCAGGTGTTGTGCAAAGGGGCGGGGGTGGCAGCCGCCGGTCGCGTCGTCGCAACCATGGGGCCAAGCCCATGGCGGAAATCAACGTCACGCCTTTTGTGGATGTGATGCTGGTCCTGTTGATCATCTTTATGGTGGCGGCGCCGTTGCTGACCGTGGGCGTGCCGGTCGAACTGCCCGAAACGGCCGCCACGGCGTTGCCGAGCGAAGACCAAGAGCCGCTGACGATCACCTTGACCGCCGATGGCCGGGTTTTGCTGATGTCGAACGAGACAGAAGAGGGGGACCTGATCGCCAAGTTGCGCGCCGTGGCTGCCGAACGCAGCGACGACAAGGTCTATTTGCGCGCTGATGGCGCGCTTCCCTATGAAAAGGTGGCTCAGGTGATGGGCGCACTGAACGCGGGCGGTTTTCGCAATATCGGGCTGGTGACCGACACCGGCGGACCGACCCTGACCGGCAATTGAGGCGTGAATACGGGGCAGTATATTTCGGGGGTCGGGCATGCGGCGCTGATTCTCTGGGCCTTGGTGGGCGGGATTTTTCTGCGCGCCGACGGCACCGATGTTCTGCCCTCGGCCGAAGTGACGCTGTTGACCGGAGAAGAATTCGCCGCGCTGAGCGCGCCCACTCTGGCCCCAACGGCAGGGTTGGAAACCCCCGTTCCAGATGCGCCGTCGCCCGACACGACGCCGCGGGTTGATGTGTCACCTGATGCGCCGTCCGAGCAGGCATCGCCGTCGCCGCCCGAACCCAGGACCCCGGATCGCGCGCCCGATCCCCTGACGCAAGAGACACCCCAGGCCGTGGTCACCCCTGAAATAGAAACGCCCGAACCGCCCAGCCAAGAGGCTGGGGATGTGGTGGCACCGTCTCCGTCAGATCGGCCGATTCCGCGCGCCGCCCCCCGCGTTGCGCCTGAACCCGTGGTCACGCCTGAGCCAACGCCGCAGGTTGCCGACACGCCAGCCCCGGCCGTGTCACCCGATGCCCCGAGCGATCAGATCGCCGAGGACACGCCCCAAGCCGCACCCGAAGACGCGACGAGTGAAATCGTGACCGAAGCTGAAAAGCCCGCCGGGTTAACTTCATCCCCACGCCCGCGCGTGCGGCCCGCGCGCCGCGAGCCGGTGCAAACAGCCCAGACCCCAACCCAAGAGTCGGCACCGGCCGATCCGGCGGCATCAGAAGCGCAAAGTCCCGCCAGTGTGGCCAGCGACATTGCAGCAGCTATTGGCGGCGGCGAGCAAGTGGGCGCGCCCGCAGGCCCGCCGCTGACGTTTTCCGAACGTGAGGGGCTGCGCGTGTCGGTCCAGAAATGCTGGAATGTGGATGTGGGCAGTCCGGCGGCAAACACGGTCGTGACTGTCGAAATGCGGATGAACCGCGATGGGACGGTTGTGGCGAACTCACTGCGCATGATTGCATCGGACGGCCCTGACGCCGCGACCGCCTTCCAGGTAGCCCGCCGCGCCGTCCTGCGGTGCCAGCAGGGCGGCTATAATTTGCCGAGCGACAAGTACAGCCATTGGCAGACCATTGAAATGACCTTCAATCCAGAGAATATGAGGCTGCGATGAAAATACTGAGATCCCTGGCCTTCGCCGCTGCCCTTTTGTGCGGTCTTGTTCCTGCTCATGCGCAGGAGCGGACTGGCCCCTTGCGCATTGAAATCACCGAAGGGGTGATTGAACCGTTGCCATTTGCCGCGCCAATTTTCGTGGCCGATACACCCGCTGCGGCAGACCTGGCTGCGCAGATTACGCGCGTCATTTCGGACGATCTGATAGGCACCGGACTGTTTCGTGAAATCCCGGCCAGTGCGCATATTTCGCAGATCAGCAACTTTAACGACCCGATCGCTTACGCGGACTGGAAGGCGATCAACGCGCAGGCCCTGATCGCAGGGTCGGTCAGTGCCACGAATGATGGGCGGGTCACGGTCAAGTTCCGGGTGCATGACGTGTTCTCGGACCAGCCGTTGGGCGACGGGCTGCAATTCGTCGCGTCAGCCTCCGGGTGGCGCCGCATGGCGCACAAGGTGGCCGATGTCGTCTACAGCCGGATCACGGGCGAAGGGGGATATTTCGACAGCCGCGTGGTGTTCGTGTCAGAGAGCGGCCCGAAAAATGACCGCAAGAAACGATTGGCGGTCATGGATTATGACGGCGCGAACGTTCAGTACCTGACCGATAGTTCGTCAATCGTCCTTGCGCCGCGATTTTCACCGACGGGCGATCGGGTGTTGTTCACCAGTTACGAAAGCGGCTTTCCTCAGATCATGGTTCTGGACGTAGGCACGGTAACGCGCCGGGCCCTGAATATCGATGTCGAGGCGATGACATTCGCCCCCCGGTTCGGGCCCAATGGGCAGACCATCGTCTTTTCGCTGTCCAAGGGTGGCAACACCGACATCTACCGGATGGACATCGGCGGCGCCCCGCAGCGGCTGACCAACACCGCCGCCATTGAAACCGCCCCCAGTTTTTCGCCCGATGGCAGTCAGATCGTCTTCGAAAGCGATCGGTCAGGCACGCAGCAGCTCTATGTCATGCCCGCCGGGGGCGGTGAGGCGCGTCGCATCAGCTTTGGTCCAGGGCGCTACGGCACGCCGGTTTGGTCGCCGCGCGGAGATCTGATTGCCTTTACTAAGCAGAACCAGGGCCGTTTTCACATTGGCGTGATGCGCACGGATGGGTCCGAAGAACGCCTGCTGACCGCAAGTTTCCTGGACGAAGGGCCGACCTGGTCGCCCAACGGTCGCGTCATCATGTTTACCCGTGAAACCCAAGGCGCAGCGGGTGTTCCGGCGCTCTATTCGGTCGATATTTCCGGGCGAAACCTGCGCCGCATTCCGACGGACGGGCCGGCATCGGATCCGGCATGGTCGCCCCTGCTGCAATAGGTCAAGAATTCCCAAGCGCGGTCAGCGATGCTATGGTCGCCCCAATCGAGCACATGAATGACAAGGACGAGGACGTCTGACACATGAGACATCTCACGAAAGCAGCTCTGCTGGTGGCCTTGATGGCCGCGACGGCTTGTACGAACCCGGGCCGTTTCAACGGCGACGGCACCATGGCGGGCGCCGGCGCAGGCGGCCAAGACGCCGTTGTGCCGGGCAGCGCCGATGACCCGACTTCGGTGGCCTATTTCAACCAGACCGTTGGGGATCGTGTTCTCTTTGCCGTCGATCAATCCACCCTCAGCGACGAGGCGCGCACCACGCTGGCGGCCCAGGCGCAATGGCTGATCGACAACCGCGATTATGTCGCCATCATCGAAGGCCACGCCGACGAACAGGGCACGCGCGAATACAACCTGGCACTGGGCGCCCGGCGCGCGGCTGCCGTTCAGGAATACCTGATCAGCCAAGGCATCACCCCGACGCGTTTGAAAACGCTCACCTATGGCAAGGAACGCCCGCTGGAAATCTGTTCCGCCGAGGCGTGCTACGCCAAGAACCGGCGCGCCGTCACGGTCCTGGCCGCAGGCGGCATGAGCTGAGGATCAAACCGATGATGCGTTTCACTGTGCTTGCCATGTCGGTGGCGCTGATCTTTCCCGGGCCGGTGCTTGGGCAAGATCGCGCAGAGACGCTGGCCGACATTCGCCAGAACATGGCCGTGCTGTTCGTCGAGTTGCAAAAACTCAAACGTGAACTGAGCACGACCGGGGCGCCAAATACGTCCTTTGGCGGGGCCAGCACGTTGGAACGTGTCGATCTGATAGAAAGCGAACTGACCAGGCTGACGTCAAAAACGGAAGAGCTGGAAAACCGGATCAATGCGATCGTGTCGGACGGAACCAACAAGATCGACGATCTGAATTTCCGTGTGTGCGAATTGGAAGATGGATGCGATATTTCCAATCTGCCCCCGCTTGCGCCGATTGGCGGGCAAGCGGCCCCTGTCGCAGCCCCCGTACCGGCCGCGCCCGCAGACAATGGCGTACAGCTGGCCGTTGGCGAAAAGACGGATTTCGATGCAGCCAAGGCAGCATTTGATGCCGGTGATTGGCAAGCGGCAGCGGCTGGGTTCGAGAAATTCGCGACGGACTATCCCGGCGGGCCACTGACGGCCGATGCCCATTTCTTGCGCGGCCAGTCCCTGGAGCAACTGGGCCAACAATCTGCGGCGGCGCGCGCTTATTTGACGTCCTTTTCGGGCGCGCCAGATGGCAATCGCGCCTCAGAGGCTTTGTTGAATCTGGGCGTCTCTTTGTCGGCCCTGGGTCAGACGAACGAAGCCTGCGTCACCCTGGGTCAGGTTGGCGTGCGCTTTCCTGGCACCGATGCTGCCGGCACTGCTGATGCCAAAATGGCCGATCTCGGGTGCTCGTGAGCGCCCTGTCAGGCGAAGATCTGCACGCGGTCGAATCCCACCTTCAGTGCGCAATGGCGTGGGCCTTTCCCGCTGATGTAAAACACGTCGGATTGGCGGTGTCCGGCGGCGGCGATTCCATGGCGATGCTGGATCTTTATCGACGCTTTGCGCCTGACAAGAAGGTGTTGATCAGCGTCGTGACTGTTGACCATGGTTTGCGCCCCGAAGCCGCAGGCGAGGCGCGACTGGTCGCGGATTATTGCGCCCATCACGGAATTTCGCATCACATCGCGCAGTGGGACGGCACCCAAGCCAAGGGAAACCTGATGGCCGCCGCGCGCGAGGCTCGCTACCGGCTGATCACTCAGTGGGCCAGGGCCCAAGACATCCCGTGCGTTGCGCTTGCCCATACGGCTGATGATCAGGCGGAAACCGTTCTCATGGCGATGGCGCGCGGGTCCGGTGTGGACGGTCTGGCCGCCATGACGACACACAGCCAAAAGCACGGCATCACCTTTATTCGTCCGCTTTTGAAGGTGGCGCGCGCAGACTTGCGCCGGTACCTGACGGCTCACGGTCTGACCTGGGCTGAAGATCCGTCGAACGACAACCCCGCGTTTGAGCGTGTGCGCATGCGGCGCGCCTTGCCGGTGCTGGAGAACTTGGGGCTGACGGTTGACGCCCTTGGACAAGTCGCCCACGCGGCGCAAATGGCCGCGTCGTTGGTCGCGCAGAAAACTG
Organism: Aliiroseovarius sp. PTFE2010; assembly: GCF_049943335.1. NCBI lineage: Bacteria > Pseudomonadati > Pseudomonadota > Alphaproteobacteria > Rhodobacterales > Paracoccaceae > Aliiroseovarius > Aliiroseovarius sp. PTFE2010. The sequence goes on along the minus strand of NZ_JBNFVY010000002.1, from coordinate 21,298 downwards.
CCGAAGATGCCCGGCGCGTGGTGCGGTTCGACCGCAGCGATCTGCTGATCGAAACCCGGCCCCGTCCGCCGATCCATCCCGAAACCGAACGTCGGATCATGTTGGCGGCGCTGGCCTATATCGGGAAGAGCGTAAAACAACCGCGCACCCACCAACTGGCCAGGATGGATCACGGGTTGGCGATCAATGGCATCCATGTTCTGGCCGGCTGCGTGATCACCGAAGAAGACACAGGCCTGCGCATCACACGCGAGGTGGGCGCGATTGACCAGATCGGCCGGCCGAATGAGATGTGGGACAACCGCTGGACGCTTCTGTCAGATCAGGCAGGAGAAGTGCGCGCGCTTGGCGAAGCGGGGCTGGCCCAGTGCCCTGATTGGCGCTCGCAAGGTTTGCCGCGCCGGTCGCTCTTGGCGCATCCGGGGCTGTGGCGCGGGCAGGAATTGATCGCCGCGCCAACGGTCGGGATGGCGTGTGGAACATGCGCCGAATTGACGCTTGGGGCCGATCATTTCTTTTCAACCGCTTTATCGCATTGAACTAAGCCGTGTGATGCCTATTTTAGCAGGGTGACCGGTGGCACGCGCCACGGGTCGAATGTATTCGGAGGAAATCCCCTTGGGCAACGCTCGCACGCTCGCATTCTGGGCCGTCCTGTTTCTGTTGATCCTGGCGCTCTTCAACGTGTTTTCGAATGGTCAGTCGACGCTGAACATGCGTCAGACAAGCTATTCGGAATTCATGACCGCGGTGAACAACAACGACGTCAGCGAAGTCACGCTAGACGGTGAACGAGTGCTTTATCGTGGCAGCGACGGTGCACAGTACACCACGATCCGCCCGGAAGAAGCTGATATTGCTGATCAATTGATCGAAAAAGGGATTGCGGTTTCTGCAGAAAGCCAACGCCAGTCGGGCTTTCAATCCGTCATGATGCTGCTGCTGCCGGTCGTGATCCTTATCGGGTTCTGGTACTTCATGATGAACCGCATGCAAGGTGGCGGCAAAGGCGGGGCCATGGGCTTTGGCAAGTCGCGTGCCAAACTGCTGACGGAAAAGCACGGACGTGTCACGTTTGATGACGTGGCCGGGATTGATGAGGCCAAGGAAGAGCTGGAAGAGATCGTGGAATTCCTGCGCAATCCCCAGAAATTCAGCCGACTCGGTGGCAAAATCCCCAAAGGCGCGCTGCTTGTGGGCCCCCCGGGCACCGGTAAAACGCTTTTGGCGCGTGCGATTGCAGGCGAAGCGGGTGTGCCGTTCTTCACCATTTCAGGGTCGGACTTCGTGGAAATGTTCGTCGGCGTCGGGGCCTCGCGCGTTCGCGACATGTTCGAGCAGGCGAAGAAAAACGCGCCGTGCATCGTCTTTATCGACGAAATCGATGCCGTGGGCCGGTCGCGCGGTGCGGGAATTGGCGGCGGCAATGACGAACGCGAACAGACGCTGAACCAGCTTTTGGTCGAAATGGACGGGTTCGAATCCAACGAAGGCATCATCATCATCGCGGCGACCAACCGTAAGGACGTGCTGGACCCGGCGCTGCTGCGTCCGGGCCGGTTCGACCGCCAGATCCATGTGCCCAACCCGGACATCAAGGGCCGCGAGAAAATCCTGTCGGTTCACGCCCGCAAGGTACCTCTGGGGCCGAATGTCGATCTGCGCATCATCGCGCGCGGCACGCCGGGGTTCTCGGGCGCCGATCTGATGAACCTGGTCAACGAAGCTGCCCTGATGGCGGCCCGCGTCGGACGCCATATCGTTACGATGGAAGATTTCGAGCAGGCCAAGGACAAGGTCATGATGGGCGTGGAACGTCGCAGCATGGTCCTGACGCCTGAGCAGAAGGAAATGACAGCCTACCACGAAGCTGGTCACGCCATTGTCGGTCTGGAGCTGCCCAAGTGCGATCCGGTCTACAAGGCCACGATCATCCCACGCGGCTCTGCGTTGGGCATGGTGGTCAGTTTGCCGGAAATGGACAAGCTGAACTATCACAAGGACGAGGCCAAGCAGAAGATCGCTATGACCATGGCGGGCAAGGCAGCCGAGATCATCAAATGGGGCGAGGATCACGTATCCAACGGGCCGGCGGGTGATATTCAGCAAGCCAGCGCCATTGCGCGTGCCATGGTGATGCGGTGGGGGATGTCCGACAAGGTCGGGAACATCGACTACGCCGAAGCCCATGAAGGGTATTCGGGGAATACCGGCGGTTTTTCGGTGTCGGCATCGACCAAAGAGCTGATCGAAGACGAAGTGCGCGATCTTATCGACGAAGGGTATCAGACAGCGCGCAGGATCATCGAGGAACGTAAAGACGATTGGGAACGTCTGGCGCAAGGTTTGTTGGAATATGAAACCCTGACCGGCGACGAGATCAAAAAAGTGATGAATGGCGAACCGATTGGCGGCGATGATGACGACGGCGATGCGCCTTCGGGCAACGCGCCGTCCGTCACGGCGATCCCCAAGACGAAAAAAGCCAAGGGTGAAGGAACGGGGCCGACCCCGGAACCTGAACCTAGCGCTTGATCTGACGCATCGGCGAACGACAAAAGGCCCGGGATCGTCCCGGGCCTTTTTCCGTTCAGCGACCAGGATGCGACTGGATAGGATCCTCGTATAAACTGCCGGTTTTCAGTGCCACTTTGGCTCAACGCAAGGCCAAGGCTTGGTTCATTCCATGGGCAGCTTTGGAAAAAGGGCGGCGCAAGCGCACGGGAACACGGATTCGTCACCGTTCCGCTGGTCAGGCTCTGGACCGACATGGCCGAAACCTTTATCGCTCGCGAAGGACGTGTGTTCGGGAAAGGGATGATCAGGCCATGGCTGACATTATTGATGGCAAAGCATTTGCGGCAAGACTGCGCGGCAAGATCGCCGACCACGTCGCCCGGCTGCAAGAGGTGCATAATCTGACGCCAGGGCTTGCCGTCATTCTGATTGGCGAAGATCCCGCGTCCGAGGTTTACGTCCGCAACAAGGGGCGTCAAACCGTTGAGGTCGGCATGAATTCATTCGAGCATAAATTGCCGGCCGATGTCTCGCAGGCCGAGGTGTTTGCGCTGGTCGACCGCTTGAACGCGGATCCGGATGTGCACGGCATTTTGTGTCAATTCCCGGTTCCGGCACACCTGAGTGAACGCGACATCGTCGCCCGCATCGACCCTGCGAAAGACGTCGATGGGCTGAGCGTGATCAACGCCGGCCGGCTTGCCAGTGGCCAGCAGGCGATCATCAGTTGCACACCGCTGGGGTGCCTGATGCTATTGCGCGACCGGTTGGGGGATCTTTCGGGCAAGCACGCTGTCATCCTCGGGCGCTCTAACCTTGTCGGAAAACCGATGGCGCAATTGTTGCTGCGTGATAGCTGCACCGTGACGATTGCCCATTCACGCACCCGCAATATTGACGAGGTGACGCGTCAGGCCGACATCGTCGTCGCAGCCGTGGGACGGCCCGAAATGGTCAAGGGCAGTTGGCTGAAACCTGGGGCGACCGTGATCGACGTGGGCATCAATCGCATTGCAGGTGAGGATGGGAAATCCCGGCTGGTCGGCGATGTGGATTTCAAGGACATTTCGAATGTCGCGTCGGCCGTGACGCCCGTTCCTGGCGGTGTTGGCCCCATGACGATTGCGTGCCTGCTTGCCAACACAGTGACGGCCGCCTGTCGCGCGCGTGGGTTGAGTGACCCCGAAGGTCTGACCGCATAGCGCGAGTTCTGAGACAGATGTAGCACCGATGCACACGCCTTGTTCTGCTGCGGCGTGTATGCTCTCTTGTCAGCCCGCTTTGCGCTGCGTTATCCCTTGAAACATCGGCGGGGGGGCTGGGCTTTTTGACGTTTCGACAGTTTTTAAGCGAACTGGAAAAGGTGGTTGTTACACCGGTCTACCTGTTCATCTGGTTCGCAAGCACGTTGCTGTTGACGATCAGTGGCCCGTTCGGGACCTTTGAAAATATGCCATATGGGCCACGGGCGACGTTTTGGCTGACCGTCACCCTTGTTTCGATCCTGACCTCGAACTCCATTCGTATCCTCGCAAGGCATGTTTTGGCGCGCCAATCCGAGTTGGTCTTGCAAATTGTGGTGTCCACGATCCTTACGATCGTCATCGCCCCGGTCGCCTTTTGGGTTCTTGTCGCGTTCCAATCCGTGGGCAGCATGATCGAGCCAAGTATTTTTCGTGTCCTGATCTATGACGCCGCAGTCATGTACTCTATCGGCGTGGCGCGTTTCCTCTTTTATCTGCAGCAAAAGGAACGGCCGCGCCTGCTGGCACGTCTGCCGAAAGACCGGACGGGCAGAATAATTCGCATGACTTCCAAGGGCCACTACGTGGAAGTCGTGACCGACAAGGGAAGTGAGCAAATCCGCATGCGCTTCTCGGATGCTCTGATTGAACTCAACGGTATCAATGGCGCGCGCGTTCACCGGTCGCACTGGGTCGCGCGCGCTGCGGTTGCGGCTGCAGAGCGTGAAAACGGTCGTGTATATCTGCAGCTGATTGACGGGTCACGGGTGCCGGTCAGCCGCGGCTATATGGACGAAGCGCGTGCGGCCGGATTGGTCGACAATCAAGCGGCGTGACGCGGCATCGGGATGGCCCTGGCCGTTGGACCCGTCAGAATGGCGCAGGCGTTCGGCCCCATCAATCCGGCAATGGGCGCATCCCTGCAGTCCAGTCCGCCGGTATAAAGTCCAAAAGCAGGCAGGATGATCCGGGTACTGTCCACCACGAAACATGGGCGTGAAATCGTCTTGCCGCGCACGGTCAAACGGGCCTTGGGGTGGAAATGCCCTGACACTTCGTTCTTGCAGTCCGGATCGGCGATATGGCGGAAGGTGAGGGGGCCGATAGACATCGCGCCGACATGCGTTCCGCCGAATTCAGCGGATCCAGCGTCATGGTTGCCTTCGATCCAGATCCAGCGCCGCCCTGCCTGCAACCGCGAAATCCAATCCGCAATTTGCTGCGATACGGCCACAGCGGCTTCCACATCATCAAAACTGTCCCCAAGACAGACAACGGTCCGGGGGTCATACTGCGCAATCAGGGTGTCCAATCGCGCCATGGTGTCGCTGGTTTCGTATGGGGGCAGCATGACACCGCCGCGCCGGGCCATACGTTCGGATTTTCCCAAGTGCAGATCGCTGACCACCAAAGCCCGTTCGTTCGGCAACCACAAGGCGCCGGTCGGCAGGGCACAAAGGGGTGCGCCGGCAAAATCGAAACGGTGGACGTTCATGACCCGTTCTTACCGGGCGCGCTGGTCGCATGCAAGTGGTGCAGCCCAGCTTCGCGCATAAGCGCGTCCGCTTCTTCGGCCAGCAGCCGCTCTGTCGCCATGCCCTCGACCGGGACGCGCCCGACCTCTAGCAACAAGGGCGCGGCAAGGGGTGACAAGCGGTCCAAAGCCAGATGATCGGTCCGACCTGCGGTGCGGTTCAGCATTTCTTCGATCCGGCTGAAATCGACCAGTCCCTTCAGCGCCTCTTCGCGCGTGATGTCCAGCATCAGGTGATCGGGATCGTATTTCATCAACGTCTCGTACAAGATGTCAGAGCTAAAAGTGGCCTGCCGACCCGTGCTGCGACTGCCGGGACTGTTGCGTTCAATCAGACCGGCGATCGTGGCCGAGGCGCGAAAGGTCCGTTTCATCACGGCATTCCCTGCCAGCCATGTTTCGAAACCATCCCGCAAGTTGGCGGCGGCGAGCAGCGCGGCGGGATCATGCACTGTGTCCAGCCCCCAGATCAGGACCGCGTAATCCGTCGCAACAAACCCCATGGGATGTAGCCCTGCGCGCTCCATCGCTTGGGTCAGGATCAACCCAAGGGTCTGCATCGCGTTGCGCCCGGCAAACCCATAAACGCACAGGTGTTCCCGGCCGTCGTGCGGGAATGTTTCGATCAACAGCCGGTCTGGGCGCGGCAGGCGGCTCACGCGGCGCTGCAGGGCCAGCCATTGGGCGGTGTGATCGGGCAGGGCGGGCCAGTTGTCCTGTTGAAACATGCGCAAGATTCGATGGGCCAGTTCGGTCGAGGTCGCGAATTTGGTGCCGCCGAACACCGCGATCTTGGGCTTTTTATCGGAGCGAGGGCTGACCTCGACCACGGTTTCGCGAAGTCCTTCGTAGCGCACAATGCGGCCACCGATAAGGAATGTGTCGCCAGGGGTCAGGCTGGCCGCGAAACTTTCTTCGACTTCTCCCAGTGGTGCGCCGCCACGCCGGTTTTTCATGCGAACCTTAAGTGTGTCGGTGTCCTGGATCGTCCCGAGATTCATGCGGATGCGCCGTGCGGCCCGGGGGTCGCGCAGCTGCCACATACCGTCTGGGCGCTGCAACAGGCGTTGCCAGCGATCATAGTGGCGCAGCGCGTAACCGCCCGTGGCCACGAAATCAAGACAGGCGTCAAATTGGGCGCGGGTGATATGGCGGTAGGGACCTGCGCTGCTCAGCGTCTGATGCAGGGCGTCGGCTGAAAACGGCCCGGCGCAGGCGGCGATCAGGATGTGCTGGCACAGCACGTCACGCCCGCCGCGCAGTGCGGTGTCACCATCCAGATCGTGGGCCCGCATTGCGTCCAGCGCTGCCACGCATTCGACCACTTCAAAACGATTGGCCGGGACCACCAGCGCCTTGGACGGCGCATTATGGCGATGGTTCGACCTGCCGATCCTCTGCACCAGACGTTTGACGTTTTTTGGCGCCCCGACCTGAATCACCAGATCGACGTCACCCCAATCAATTCCCAGATCCAGTGACCCGGTGCAGACAACGGCGCGCAGGCGGCCCGCCACCATCGCCTCTTCGACCTTTTGTCGGGATTCGCGCGCAAGGCTGCCGTGGTGTATGCCGATAGGCAGATCATCGTCGTTGGCCAGCCAAAGATCGTGGAAAAACAATTCAGCCTGCGCGCGCGTGTTGTGAAAAATCAGCGTCGTGCGGTGCTGGCGCACCTGGTCAAGGATCGCGCGGATCGCATACCGCCCGCCGCCGCCTGACCATGGGGGGGCGTCTTGGGTTGTCAGCATCTGGATATCCGGGTCAGGGCCGGGGTCTGCCAGAACGAGCGAACAGGGATCATCGCCATGCGCCAAATAACGCGTCATGGCCTGCGGATTTTCGACCGTTGCGGACAGGCCGACGCGGCGAAGCCCAGGGCAGTGCGCCTGCAGTTGGGCCAAGGCCAGCATCAACTGATCGCCGCGCTTGCTTTCGGCCAGCGCGTGAATTTCGTCGACGACGATACGTTGAAGCCCTTTGAAAATGCGCGGGGCGTCCTCGTAGCTCAGCATCAAGGCCAAGCTCTCGGGCGTGGTCAGCAGAATATGGGGCGGATCGGCGCGCTGGCGACGTTTCTGAACATAAGAGGTATCGCCCGTCCGGTCCTCAATCCGGACCGGCAGGCCCATCGCGTGGGCCGGCGCCGACAGATTGCGCCCGATGTCCGACGCCAGTGCCTTGAGCGGCGATATGTAGAGTGTGTGCAACCCAGGGGTCGGATTCTGGCCCAGTTCGGCCAATGTCGGTAGAAAACCTGCAAGTGTCTTGCCACCACCGGTCGGTGCGATCAGCAGCAGGGCGGCGTCATTTCGCGCCTCAAACATGTCGATCTGGTGCGGATGGGGGGACCATCCGTTTTGATCGAACCAGTCGGAAATATAAGCCGGCAGCGCGCACATGCCCACAAGCTAGTTCGGTTTGCGACCAAGGACAAAGCGCATAAGCTTGAGCGCGATGTGGTCATCTATGCCAGTATGCGCGATCTCTGCGTGTCAATGTACGATCTCTTCTTCCTTGACGAACATGTTTGCCCATGCGCGATCGATCAGCTCAGGCGACATCTGGTATGGGATGCCTTCGAATTCGCAAATGGCGATGATCTGGTCGATCAGAAAATTCGGCTGGTAGTTGGCGTAGATGTTGTCGATGGTCGGGTACTTGACCTTCATCAAGTGCAGCAACGCCTTTTCATCCAGCGGGACCTTTTTCTTCTTGGCCACCATCGCAAAGATCTTCAGGAAGCCGGCCTGATCGGGCCCGTCGATCTTGATTTTGAAAAAGATCCGGCGCAACGCCGCCTTGTCGAAAATTTCGTTCGGGTGGAAGTTGGTCGAAAAGATCACCAGCGTGTCGAAGGGCACCTCGAATTTCTCGCCAGATTGCAGCGCAAGGATGTCCTTGCTTTCTTCCAACGGAACGATCCAGCGGTTTACAAGGGCTTGCGGCGGTTCGGCCTGACGCCCAAGGTCATCGACAATGAAGATGCCGCCTGTCGACTTCAACTGCAGCGGAGCCTGATAGGTGCGCGCCGTGGGGTTGTAGACCAGGTCCAGCATGTCCAGCGACAATTCGCCCCCGGTGATCACAGTGGGACGCTCACAATAAACATACCGAAGATCGAACCGGTTGGCGGTTCGGCGTAGTGAATTGGGATCATCGACCTGCATTTCGGCGGCGGTGTGGACGATTGGATCGTAAACCGTGATCACCTGGCCAGAGAATTCGATGGCGCGCGGGACGAAGATCTTGTCGCCCATTGCATCGCGGATACCGTTTGAAATCGACGACTTCCCGTTGCCCGGTGGGCCATACATCAGGATCGAGCGGCCAGAGCCAACCGCCGGACCCAAATGATCAAGCAGGCTGTCGGGCAGGATCAGGTGGCCCATGGCGTTTGTCAGCTGATCGCGGGTGATCTGAATGTTGCGGATCGACTGCCGTTCGACCTGCTGCTGATAATCAGTCAGCGGGATCGGCATCGCGCCATAGTATTCAGACTGCGCCAGCGCGTCCAACGCCCGCGCCTTGCCGGCGTCCGACAGTTGATAGCCCATTTCGCTGCCGGAATTCGCATGCAGCGTGCCCGTCGCTTCGACCAGTTTCTGACCGCGCGCCAGGTCGATCAGGTCCTGACAGACCGAGTTGGCCAGACAAAGGGCTGCCGAAAGGTCGGTCACGTTCTCAAGGTTCATGCGAAACATGGTTTTCAACAAAATGTCCCGCATCATGACCTGCGGCAGGCCCAGCTGCTCAAGGCTGCGGGGAAGGGGCGGCGCCAGAACGTTGGACACGTGCATATTCATGGGCAATTCCTGCAACTGCTCGTATTGCGATGGACCGCAAGCCGGGCGCAGGTGGTCATACCGGACGCTCTATCCAACGGTCGTGTTCCGGTGTAAGTTGTCTGAAAAAATGGGCAGGAGTGAGGCATGAGCAGGCCAAATCCATTCCTATTCGCCGTCTTTTTGGCAGCGATTGTGGCGATTTTGGGGGGCGCGGTGTTGATCGGCGGGCGCCTCTTGATCTCGAATTACGAAATTGACACGTTGCATTTTGTACAGATCGTTTTGCGACTTGATGCCGGCGAGCGGATTCATCATGACTTCGCCACCCCTATCGGTGTTCTGGCCTTTGCGCCTATCCACTTTTGGACCGGTTTGGGGCTGCCTGTCGCCCAGGCGTTTCCCCTTGGCCAAATGCTGGTTGCGGCGCTTTTAGCGGTGCCGGTTTGGCGGGCAGGTACCAGCAGAATGCGCGGGGCCATGCCGTGGATCTTTGGGCTGGGGACGCTATCGCTGGTCTTGGCCATGGTATTCGGGGACACGTCTGCGGCGCTTTCGGTTTCCATGCACTACAACAGGTGGGCCTGGGGAATCGCCTTTGCCGCGCTGGCCTTGGCGGTCTTGCCGGATCTTGGCCCCCGGCGCCCTGCGCTTGACGGGGTGTTGATCGGTCTGTTGATGGGCGTTTTGGCAGTCCTGAAGCTAACCTATTTTGTCGCCTTCGCCCTGCCCGTTCTTGTGGCTGTCGTGCTGGTGCACGGGGCGCGTACATTGGGCTTTGCGGTGATTGGCGGGGTGGCAGTTGGCGCGCTGGTCACGCTGGGGTATGGCCCGAGTTACTGGCCAGCTTATCTGGCTGACCTGCGCATGGTCGCCGGATCGGAATTGCGCGCCGCACCCGGAGCGAGCCTGAGCACTGTTCTGGCCGGTCCGGCCTATTTGGGCGGGACCTTGTGCGCCCTGCTGGGGGCGATCTTTTTGCGGCAATCGGGGCAAAAGGCTGGCGGGCTGCTTATCCTCATTCTCATTCCTGCATTTGTCTACGTTACCTACCAGAACTTCGGCAATGATCCACAATGGCAGATTCTACTGGGTGTGTTGCTGATCACATTACGGCCCGAAAACATGCACAAAGGGCTCTTCGGGATCGAGGCGCGCAGCGCGTTGACGGCACTGGGTATCGCGGCCTTTGCACTTGGTTTTCCCTCGGCCGTCAATACGCTGAAAAGCCCGTTTCGCCATTTCGGCGGCGATTTGTCCGACTACATCGTTTTTTTGCCCGAGCATGCCGCAATGCGGGGGGTGATGGTCAACGCGGAACGCCAGGCGCTGATGAACATGTCCATGCCGCTCGAAGATCGCATCCCGGCGCTCAAACCCTATGCCTCGGACGAACGCGAAGAGATCAAGTCGCTTGAGGGGGTGTCCTTTCCGCGCTGCACGACAACTTCGGGGCTGGTTGGGATGCGTCGCGGAATGAGCGCCGCCCTGGCTGACCTGTTGCCCCCTGGCGCGGGGATTTTTGAGACTGATACGGTCAACTCAATCTGGCTGTTCGGGCCTTATCGTCGATTGAAGGGGGGGGCGGTCTGGTACTATGGCGGGTTGCCCGGGATCGAAGACGCCAGCCATGTGCTGGTCCCGATGTGTCCGTTTGTTCCGCGCGCGCGGGCGGCGGCGATTGATGCGTTGACCCAGGGCGCGGTCCCGCTTCAATTGGTCGGCGTAAATGATTTCTTTGCGCTCTATGCGATCCTGCGATGACCTAGGGACCGTAGATTGCCCCGATCACCAGGTAAAAGCTGAGCGTTCCGCCAAGCGCGAGGCCCATTGGAAAATCCTTGTGCTCCCATGATTGCCAATCCGCCGTATAGGCGCGCCATGCCGGAATTGCCCGAAACAGGCGGTGGGTTGCGAATGCGCCCAAAAGCACGGCCGCGAACAGGTAGAGGATCGTGGATACATCTGCGAGCGGGACGTACGGTGCTATTGCCGCTGCGAACTTGGCGTCGCCCGCCCCAAGCAGGCCGACTGCATTTGCAACGAACCCAATCGCCAGAACCACTGCGACATGCAGCCAGCGCCACGCCCAGACCTCGAAAGGCAGGGCCACCACGCCGATCACGACGAAAACGATCAACAAGGCAGTGACCGCCTTGTTGGGTATTTTCATGAACTTCATGTCGCTCCATGCGACCCAGATCGAAATGATCACCGCAAAGGGCAAAAACCACAGTGCCGCCGAAGACGAGATATGAACCATTAGCGCGTGACGTTCGCTTCCAGCGCGTCGAGGCTGCGCACGGCGGCTTCGAAATGCTGCGGATGCGTTTCGATGGCCGATGTCAACAGGCCCTTGCCGGTCGAAACATCGCCTTGCTTGATGGCTGCCAGCGCCAGGGTGTGCAGCAGTTGGGCCCGCTCAACCTGTGTCATCTGGATGACGGGCAGATCGTATTTGCGTTGCGCCCCGCGAGCGAGAACCAGGTTATTCTTGGCGGTGAAGAGTGACGGGTTGTAAGTCAGGGCGCGGGCGAACATCTCTTCGGCGCCCTTGAAATCACCACGGGTCAGTTTTGAATACCCCCAGTTATTGTAGACGCCCGACGGTTTGGTCGTCTGACCGGCAGCGATTTCATAGAAACTGTCGGCTTTTTTCCATTCTTCGTTGCTGTCGGCCACCATGGCTTCGAGGCGATAGCGCTTGTAGGTCTCATGCGTGGGGGGAATATCGTTCAAGACCGTTTCAGCGGTTTCCCAGTTGCCGTTGCGGATCAACGCATCAGCATAGTTTACCTTATCTTCGGGCTCCGAATCCTTGTGGGCGACTGTGTCAGCCCAGGCAGCTTCGGCCTCGGGGATGCGTTTGGCACGGATCAGGGCCTTGGCCAGCCCGCGTTTCAAATCCACGCGATCGGGGTTCTCGGCTTCTGTGCGCTGAAAATAAGCCACCGCTTCATTCGGGTCGGCGGCGTTCAGCATCACGTCATTGAGATTGCTTTCGTCGATCACGTTCACGCCCTTGGCGGCCGCGCGTTCAACATCCATCTTTTCGTGATTTTCACAGGCCGACAGGGCAAGTGCGCCTGCTAAGCACAGCGAAATAAGGGAAATGTGGCGCATGGTGCCTGCGTCCTTATACTGCTCTCGTTTATTGACCGGTCCCTTTGCGGGACACTATTTTGCGCTCTTCTGGTCAGCGCGAAAGCAGCAAGTAGGTTCCGCCACCCCGACGCACCAGCGAAAAAGCGCTGTCATTGTCATCATGATAGCCGGGGTTTTCAATTTTTGCGAGCGCGAGACGCAGATTCTCACGGATGTCGGCACTTTCGCCACTGTCCAGCGCATAGGCGATACGGAAGACGCGCTCGGCTTCGCCGAATTCGCCCTTTTCCATCAGAACGACGCCCAGGTTATTCCATGCGGGCGCAAAGGTTTCGTCCTTGTCGACAGCCTGGCGCAGAAGCCGTTCCGCCTGTCCCAAGCGCCCCAGTTTCAGATTGGCCGAGCCGAGCGCGGACATGGTGTCAACCGTCAGCCCTTGCTCGGACGCAGCCCGCAGATAGGCATCCAACGCCAGTTCGTACTGACCCGCCGCCATCAGGCGATGCCCTACGATCAACCCGTCGACACTTTGCCCGCGTGCATCCACGCCGGCCGGCGCATAGACCCCGCCGTCGGGTGCGCGAAGGCCACCCGCAGGCGCGCAGGCGGCCACAAGCCCAGAGGCTGCAAGAACGATCAGTCGAAATGACATATGTGTTAGAACGTGCTCCCCGAGAGCATCGTGTAGATGCCGTAAACCGATGGACCGATCAGGATCACGAGCAGTGGCGGAACGGTCAGCATCATTGTGGCAAGGGTCATCTTGGTAGGCAAGGTGTTTGCCTTTTCTTCGGCCCGCATCACGCGCTTGTCACGCATTTCAGCTGCATAGACCCGCAATGCTTCGGAAATCGACGTGCCGAAGGTGGTCGACTGGATGAGCACGGTCACAAAACTGGCCACGTCCGGTACGCCGCAACGTTCGGCCATATCGCGCAGAACCGTTACCTTGTCCTTGCCGGCCTTCATCTCGTTGCTGACGATCTCGAATTCATCGGCAAGGCTGGGAAAACCCGCCCGGATTTCCGTGGACACACGTACGATGGCCTGATCCAGCGACTGGCCCGCTTCGACGCAGACCAGCATCAGATCGAGACTGTCTGGGAACCCTGCGATGATCTCTTCCTTGCGGGTTTCGACACGGCGCGTCACCCAGTATTTGGGGAACATGTAACCGGCGCCCGCTGGGATCAGCACGTACATGGCCAATTGCTGGGTCGTTGGATCGCCGTTCATGGACTTGAGAAAGGCAAGCACGCCGCCAAAGGCCAGCAGCCCAATTCCCAATACAAACTGCGCGAAATGGTACATCCGCACCGCATTGGGTGACCGGTAACCCGCCTGCAACAGTTTCAATTTCATCGCGCTCAGCTCTTCGGCTGATTGCGGTTCGAGAAAGTTGGAGTATTTCTGTAATTTGTCCTTCTTGCCGCCGAACCGCAAGGCGGGTGTGTTGGCGTCTTCGGCGTTCTTGCGCCCGCGGGCCTCGTCCTTGAGCTTGTCGAGCGGGTCATGCTCTTTGGTCAATAGCTTGGGCAGTACCAACAGGACAAGGATCAGGCCGAAAAACCCCGCCGCAATGGTCGGGCCAATGGGGGCCAATTCGGGCCCGAGGATCGAAAGAAAAATCTGGTCCATGATGGGTTCCTCAGACCTTGATGTTCACAAGCGCCTTCATCACAAAGACATTGGCGGTCAGGAAGCCGGCCACGACAAGGCAGGCGGGAATGAAAGCTGGCGTATCGATCACATCGTCGTAGTAGTTAGGCTGAATAAGCTGCACCATGATCAAGGCCAGCAGCGGGAAGCCAGACAGGAAGGTGCCCGACCATTTCGCTTCGGCTGTGATGGCTTTCACCCGGCGGAACAGCTTGAAGCGCGAACGGATCACCTTGGCCAGGCCATCCAGGATCTCGGCCAGGTTCCCCCCCGATTGCTGCTGGATCGCCACAGCAACCGCCAGAAAGCGCAAATCCTGCATATCCAGCCGCTCGGCCATGTGTTTCAGGGCTTCGCCAACGTCGCGGCCATAGGCGGCCTCGTCCGAGATAATACCCATTTCCGACCCGAGCGGGTCCGGGACTTCGTTGGCGACGATATTCAGGGCCGAAACAAACGGGTGACCCACCCGCAGACTGCGCACCATGAGTTCCACCGCGTCGGGCAGTTGTTCTTCGATCATGGACAGGCGTTTTTTGGCCTTGCTGTTGATCCAGACGAACACCGAACCGACACCCATGATGATCGACACACCCGCGCGCACCGGCAGGGATGTTTCCGTGCCCACGCTGAGCCCGACAAAGGCGATGACAGCCAGTGCGCCCATCACCATGATCAGCTGCGGCGGGGTGAAGGCAATCGCGCCCTTTTGGGCCTTTTCCGCCAAGATCGAGTAGATCGGCAGTTTGCGCGATTTCATGTGTTGGGACATTTCCTTGCGGAGTTGTTCCAGCACCTGCTCACGCTCGCCGCCCTTTTCAAGCATTTCGAGGCGGCGGTTGATCTTGTTGTTCAGCGAAATCGATTTGCCAAACACGGTCAGGTAGATGCCTTCGACCAGCACAAGAACGCCGACGAAGACCAGGCCGTATATCAGGATTTCCGGATTGATATTCATGGTGTTTTACTCCGGCTTGAAGGGCTCGAAAATTTGGGGCGGCAGGTCATACCCCCACATCCGGAAACGTTCGGAATAGTGCGAACGCACGCCGGTGGCGGTAAAATGGCCGATGATCTTGTTGTCGGGGGTCAGGCCGGTGCGCTGGTAACGAAACAGCTCCTGCATCGAAATGACTTCGCCCTCCATGCCTGTGATTTCTGTAATCGAGGTCATGCGGCGCGATCCGTCCTGCAGCCTGCTTGCCTGAACGATCAGGTTCACAGCCGACGCAATCTGGCTGCGCACCGCCTTGAGCGGCATTTCGATCCCGGCCATGGCGATCATGTTTTCCAGGCGGCTGACGCCATCGCGCGCGCTGTTGGCGTGGATCGTGGTCATCGACCCGTCGTGGCCAGTGTTCATCGCCTGAAGCATATCGATGACTTCTTCACCGCGGGTTTCGCCCACGATGATGCGGTCGGGGCGCATCCGCAGGGCGTTTTTCAGACAGTCGCGCTGGCTGACGGCGCCCTTGCCTTCCACGTTGGCAGGGCGGCTTTCCATCCGACCGACATGGGTCTGTTGCAGCTGGAGTTCGGCCGTATCCTCAATCGTCAGAATACGCTCGCTATCGTCGATGAAAGACGACAATGCGTTGAGCGTGGTCGTCTTGCCCGAACCGGTCCCACCCGACACGATTATGTTCAGTCGGCACGCCACCGCTGCCTGCAAGTATGCGGCAATTTCTTCGGTGAACGCTCCGAAGTTGACCAGATCGTCGATCCCCAGTTTTTCTTTCTTGAATTTCCGGATCGATACCAGCGACCCGTCGACCGCAATCGGCGGAACCATCGCGTTGAAACGCGATCCATCCTGCAAGCGGGCGTCCACGTAAGGGTTCGATTCATCGACCCGCCGCCCCACAGCCGACACGATCTTGTCGATGATGCGTAGCAGGTGGCGTTCGTCTTTAAAGGTGATATCGGTCAGTTGCAGCTTGCCCGCGCGTTCCACGAAAATCTGTTGCGGACCGTTGACCAGGATATCGTTGACACTGTCGTCTTTCAGCAATGCTTCGAGAGGGCCGAGACCGCGCACCTCATCGTACAGGTCCTGGATCATCGTGGCCCGCTCTTCGCGGTTCAAAACAATGCCAAGCTCTTCCGATGCTTCGGAAGTGATCGCACTGATTTCGGTCTTCAGATCGCTTTCGCTGGCCTGGTCGAGCGCTGCCAGGTTCAGGTCTTCGAGCAGTCGCTTGTGCATGGTCGTCTTGATCTGAACCAAACGATCCTTGCGCTTTCGTTCCTTGTCCATGGGGACAACTTCGGCCGCCTTGTTTGGCGAGGCCCGGCGCTGAACACCCGTTTTTGCAGCGGCCTTCTTTTCTACATCGGCCAAGCTGACCATGTTTTCGGCCGGTTTGGCGGCCTCGGTTGCACCCTTTTTGGGCGGCGCGCCGTCAGACTTTTTGTAGCGTGAAAACATGTGTCACCCCTTTAGTGTCATCAATTCGCTTCGGCGGCGGATTTGTTGTGTTCGTGCACGGATGCTGCCAATTTGAGAATTTCCTTGCGCAGCGGGTTCTTGGCAAAGTTCTCGGCCAGCGGCAGGCCGTGGTCCGCAGCCTGGCTGACCTGCTTTTGGCCGTCCGGCATTTGCAATTCGACGTCGATGTCCAGGCTTTCGGCCAGGCGTTTGACGCGGCTTTTGCCCTGCAAATCGGTCATTTTGGGCGCGCGGTTCAGAACGTAGCGCAGTTTTTCCACCGGCAGTTCCTCGCCCTTCAGGGCGCGCACGAAGCGCAGCGTGTTCTGGGCCGAGCGCATGTCGAGTTCGAGCGTGACAAAATACACGGCTGCATCGTTCAGGACTGTTTCAGTCCACACGACCACCGTGGTTGGCATGTCGACAATGACATAGTCAAAGTTTGTGCGGGCCATTTCCAGGACGCGCTCGACGTCGCTGGGTTCGATAATGTCCAGCGGCAAAATCTCGGTCGGGGCGGTCAGCACGAACAGTTTGTCGTTGAAGGGCATGAGCGCCTGCATGAAGCTTTCGCTGTCCATGCCTTCGGTGTCGGACCACATTTCGTAGACTGCTTCGCGGCGCGGCAAGTCCAAAAAGGTCGACGCCGACCCGAATTGCAAATCCAGGTCCAGCAAGCACACGCGCGGTGCGTCTTCCTTTTCGATGTTCGCCAATTCCCATGCCAGGTTGACCGCCAGAGTTGTCGCGCCGGTTCCCCCGGCAATACCGTGGACCGGCAGGACAACGCCGTTGCGATCGCCGGTTGCCCGCAGTTTTGTAACAGGCTCTTGCACGGCGGCGATGGGTTCAGGATCGGGGGTGCGCAGACGCTCGATCGCGTCGTGCAATGCGCCGTCTGGAAGCGGGTAGGGGACGAACTCTTGCGCCCCCATCGTCAGAAGTTGATGAAGGGAAATCGGGCTGACGTCTTCGGCAATCAAGATGACCTTGATGCTTTTTTCTTTTGCTTTCTTGATCAGTTCGGCGATCAGGGCAAGCTTGTCTTCGTCTTCCTGCTCCATCGCGATGGCGATGAATTCAAGGTCTTCGCTTTCTGGCTGGGTCAGGAAAATACGTGCATCGTCAAAGGATAGGTCGCCCCAACCCTCGCCGAGTTCGGTTTCCATGTCTTCGATCAGAAGATCAAAGTTCTGAACGTCCCTGCTGACTGTACACGCCACCAGTGGCACCGGCTCTGGCTGCAATGCTGCACTGCTCGTCATTGCGTCTCGTCCTTTCCAAACGGCGAGCCACAACAGAGATTTGATTTTCCCGGCTATTCTGCACGGACCATCCCCATTGAAACCCGCACACGCGACTCAGAAATCGCGCACACTACTCCCAATGAGGATTTTGTGACGGGCAATGTGGGCAACATTTGGGCCGAAATCGCGTAATTATACGCTAATCGGCGACGGTGTTGCCCAAGCTGCCAAGGTCATTCGGTTTTGGAAACACCAAATTCGACCAGATCGCTGTCTGGACGTGCCGAATTGACGTATTCGCGGAAGACGACCTGCGCGTACTTGCCATTCAACACGGCAGGGTGGCTTTTCACAAAGCCGGCCACCTCGGTCACCGTGCGGCGGTTGCGCATCTCGGGCTCTTGGGTGGCGACCAGCGGCTGTGTTTCACCATAAGACACGACGGCTTCCAGACGCGAGCGGCTGATGCCCTGCGAGATGAGATAGTTCACGGCCGCTCGGGCGCGGCGCATTCCAAGGGCCTTGTTGTAGGCATTTGAACCGACAAGGTCCGTGTGGCCGAAAACCTTGAAGTGGACTTCGGGGAACTGGCGGATCCAATCGGCCTGTTGGCGCAACGTGGCCATGGCTTGGGGCGTCAGGGTCGCCTTGTTGAATTCGAAGTTGACCGTGGATGGCACTTCGGAGGCGAACCGCTGGTTCAGGTTGATGATGTAGTCGCGTTGACCGGTCATCACCAAGGTATTGTTCATGGTCGGGTTGCCGAAGCTGCCTTCATCCAGGAAGGCGCCCGCCGGGCTGTTCCAGCTGTCCAGTGCCCCGCGGTCACAAGCCGTCAATGCGATCAGGCTTGCCGCCCCGAAGAAGATCTTGATGTGCGCCTGCATCGGCTTACTCCATCACATAACCATAGGACCCGTTAAAGTCCTGTTTCGCCACTTCGGCGGCCGCGCCTGTTTTCGGTGTATTGGCCCCCTTGATCGTCTTGCCGAACAGGAACAGTTCGCTCTCGGTCGGAACGCGCACACGGTCGGTGGGCAGGGCCAAGGCCTCGCCGCGGGTCGGAGTGACCAGGTGTGCGGTAATGATGATCACCAGTTCGGACTGTTCACGTTGGTATTCGGCCGAACGGAAGAGGGCGCCCAGCACCGGGATGTCGCCCAGCCATGGCACTTGACCGGCCAGATCCTGGAAGTCGTCTTCCAACAGACCGGCAATGGCAAAGCTCTCGCCGTCGCGCAGTTCCACCGTCGTCGCTGTTTCTCGCCGTTTGAACGCGTTGATCGTAAACCCGTCGTTGTTGTAGCTGATAGAGCTGTCGATGCCCGAAACCGCCGCCTTCATTTCAATGTTGATCACGTCCTGATCGACAACGCGGGGAACGAACTCCAATTCCACACCGAATGGTTTGTATTCTATGGTAATCGACCCGTCGCCATTGCTCACCGGAATGGGGTATTCGCCACCGGCAAGGAACTTGGCCTGCTGCCCGGACAGGGCCGTCAGGTTAGGTTCGGCCAGAGTGCGCACAACCCCCTTTGATTCAAGAGCCTCCAACGCCAGCGCCAGTTGTAGACCGCCACTGTTCCAGCCCAGAAGATAGCGGCCACTGGCCTCGGTTCCGCTCGACACGCCCGTTGACAGATCGCCGTCCAACGCGCTGTTTATGTTGTTTTGGTTGACGAACGGGCCAGAGCCGCCGTTTACGCCAACGTCACCACCAAAAATACTGCCCTGCATGGCCAAACCGGCGGAAAGCGACTTGGACACCGAGCGCTGCATTTCCGCAAACCGGACTTTCAGCATGACCTGCTGGGTTCCCCCGACCGACAGCATATTCGTCACGCGTTCGGGCGCATAGCGGTTTGCCAGATCAATGGCGCGGTCCAGCTTAGCAGCTGACGATACGACGCCTGACAGAATGATCCCGTCGTTTGCGTTCCGCACTTCGATCTGCTCGCCCGGAAGAACCTGTCGCAGGCGTTCTTTGAATTCGGTCAGGTCTGGGGTCACCAACACTTGCACGTTGGCAATCAACCCTCCATCTGGCGCCAAAAGGGTCAGGGTCGTGTTGCCCGGCGCTTTGCCCAAAATGTAGATCGAACGATCCGACAGGGTCGAGATGTCTGCAATGTTCGCGTTCGCGATCGACAGCTCTGCAAAGGGTTCGTCGCTTTCTACAACCACCGCCCGGTTCATCGGTACATTCAGCGTGCGCGATGCGGTGCCTGTCATGACCCGCAATACCTCGGCTGAGGCGCTTGGGGTTTGTGCTGCAACCAAAGCGAACCCGACAAGGGCCGCCTTGAAAAACTTATCAATTTTCATTGTGATCCTGCCTCTCCGATCACGCCTCAAGATGGGTCTTGTACGCCCTTTATTGCGCAGAGGATGCGTCAGTTCAGAAATTTATGCAAGAATCAATCAATTGCGAGCGAAATCTTATGTGGATAACTCGCAACACAATCGCAGTTGAGAACGCGAAACGGGCGCGCGGTCAAGCCGTGCGCCCACCTTTTGTCAAACACAGGCGCCCAGTGTCAGTTGTTGCACTGGACCGGGGTGCGGATCGTTTCAGCGCCTTTGCGGGTTGTAACGAAACACTCTTGGGCTTTGGCGACGGGGGCGGCGATCGGCGCATCGACAACGCCCAGGAGTTGCTTCTGGTCAACGTCGATCGCGCCAGCCTGGTAGTCATCGTTTGCGCCAACCAGCGACAGCGACAGTTTGCCGGACCCTTGGGCAAGGGCCAAGCGCGCGACCTGTTCAGGTGTACCGGAAACCGTGACGGTCCGTGCCACGATCGGATTGGACCGATCGCTGTCAGCGGTCTGGTCAATCGCGACAATCTGAATGCCAGGCTCAATCAAGCGGGTGACGTCGCCCATGGACGGGTTCGAAATGTTGCGCCCGGTCCAATAAACGTCGACCCGGTCGCCCGGGCGGATGAATCCGGACACGCCTGATGCGACGTCGACGCGGATGGCATAGGCACGTTGGCCGCGTTCCAGCCGCGCACCAACGCCGGCGTCCTGCCCCGGTTCAGTGACCTTGATGCGCATGATCGGCTCGTTGACCTCCATCCGGCGCAGGGCTGCACGTTCGCCTTCCGCGTTTGGCGGGAAGATTTCTTCCAGCGAATGAAAGACACCTTCCGGCAAGGCGTTTTCCGGCCAGCGGATCGCTTTGACGTCTTCTTTCTTGAGGTATTGGCCATAAGCGATCGGCTTGGCCATGATAAAGACGTCTTTGGTCGGGACGATTTGTGCGAGCGCCGCGCGCTCAGTGGCCAGCTGTGCCTGATAGGCACCGATGCGATCTTTTGCCATGTAAACGGCGAAGCCGGCAAGCGCGACGCCCACCACTAGCACCAAACCGAATACCATACGCATGTCTGTGTCCTTTCGCGTTGCGATCCGTTGCGCCGGGTGCAAACAACGGGCCACGATATGAAATACTGTTTCCTGTTTGACGTATGATTGTGGCGATATCTGGTCCCACCAGTGTCGCTACCGGGGAAATTCCTGCGGCTCTGGGCCGGGACCGATGGCAATTCTTGCCCCAAAAGTTTCAGGGCCGCACCAGGTTTCCCAAGTGCGGCCCCGAATGTCAGCTAAGCGTTTGGGCTTAGTACGTGGCGACCGAAGTGCCCGACAGCGAGGTCGAGATGGTCGAGCCCAGTTCTTTGGTGCCGCCGGCAACAGTGGTCAGAACGGCAACGCCCAGACCAACGACAGCCGAAGTCAGCACAACCCAGTCAACGGTCACAGCGCCGTCTT
>NZ_JBNFVY010000029.1:0-1910 GCF_049943335.1 Aliiroseovarius sp. PTFE2010 | reverse complement strand
TGGTTCGGGTGCTCGGCTAACGCCGCTGCGAACCAATAGGGAGAGAAGAAATGTACGACTATATCATCGTTGGGGCCGGATCCGCCGGTTGCGTTCTGGCCAACCGCCTGTCAGCAGACCCGGCAAAACGCATCGCGCTTATCGAAGCGGGCCCAAAAGACAAAAGCCCCCTGATCCACATGCCACTGGGCATCGCCTTGCTGGCCAACAGCAAGAAACTGAACTGGGCCTTTGACACGGAACCGCAAGAACACCTGAATGGCCGCCAGCTGTTCTGGCCCCGCGGCAAGACGCTGGGCGGTTCGTCGTCGATCAACGCCATGGTCTATATTCGCGGCCACAAGGACGACTACGACTACTGGGCGTCCGAGGCGGGCACGGATGTCTGGGGCTGGGACCGCATGACAGACCTGTTCAAGCGGATCGAAGACAACCACCGCTTCGGCGCAACCGACACCCACGGAAAAGGCGGCGAACTTTCCGTCAGCGAACTGAAAACCGTGAACCCCCTGAGCCGCGATTTCGTGCAGGCAGGGCGCGAACTGCAAATTCCCCACAACGGCGACTTTAACAGCGGCACCCAAGAGGGACTGGGCATGTATCAGGTCACGCAAAAGGACGGGCGACGCTGGAGCTCGGCGCAGGCTTTTCTGCGGGGCGCTGAATCCCGAACCAACCTTGAAATATTCACCGACGCCCGCGTGACCCGTGTCGTCATGGAGGACAAGACAGCAACCGGTGTCACGTTGCAGCAAGGCGGCGAATACCGCCAACTGCGCCTCAATGATGGCGGCGAGGTGATCCTGTCCGGCGGGGCCATAAACTCACCACAGCTTCTGCTTCTGTCCGGTATCGGGGATGCCCGGGAAATCAAACGTCACGGCCTGTCGGTGGTTCACGATCTTCCCGAGGTGGGCAAGAACCTGGCCGACCACCTGGATGTGACGATCATGCACGCCGCAAGTTCACGGCGCCCGATCGGCGTCGCGCCCAGCTTTTTGCCGCGGGGCATTGGCGGTTTGTATTCTTACATCTTCCGGCGCAAGGGGTTCATGACGTCGAATGTGGCGGAAAGCGGCGGGTTCGTGAAATCGTCGCCGGATCGCGACAGGCCGAACGTGCAGTTTCACTTTCTGCCGACCTATCTGAAAGATCATGGCCGCAAGATCGCTTTTGGCTATGGTTATACCCTTCACATTTGCGATGTGTTGCCGAAAAGCCGGGGCCATATCGGGCTCAAAAGCCCGGATCCAATGGACGATCCGCTGATTCAGCCGAACTATCTGAGCGATCCGGACGATCTGAAAACAATGATCGACGCGTTCAAGGTGGGGCGCAGGATCCTCGAAGCTCCGGCAATGTCCGCGCATAGCAAATACGAAGTTCAGCCCGGCAAATCCGTGCAGAGCGACGATGAAATCGCGTCCTTCATCCGGGAAGGCGCAGAAACGATCTATCACCCGGTCGGCACATGCCGGATGGGGGCGGACCAGGCGTCGGTTGTTGACCCCGAACTGAAAGTGCGCGGCGTGTCAGGATTGCGGGTGGTGGATGCGTCCATCATGCCAAGCCTTGTCGCCGGAAACACCAACGCGCCCACCATGGTCATCGCCGAGAACGCGGCCGAGATCATCCTGGGGCAGGTGCGCGTTCTTGATCGGAGTCGTGCCGTTGCCTGAGGACATAGAAAAAGAAGTGAAAACAGACGCCTGTCACGGATGCGATGGGGTTTGTTGCAAAAAGCTGGAAGCCGCAACCAGCAGCTTTCAAGCGGTCCAGAGCGATCAAAACACAGCCCAAAACCCAGTATCGAATGAGGAAGACAAATGCGCGGACAAATGATGGCGATGCCACTGACGATCCATTCACTGATCGATCATGGGGCCCGCTACCACGGCGACACCGAAATC
>NZ_JBNFVY010000028.1:0-2568 GCF_049943335.1 Aliiroseovarius sp. PTFE2010 | reverse complement strand
ATCGAACTGCGCATCTGCGCCGAAGACGCGAGCGCCGATTTCCGCCCCGCGATCGGGGACATCCTGCTGCTGGACGAGCCGCGCGGCGAAGGCGTGCGCGTGGACAGCGGCATTCTGGACGGCGGCAAGGTGACGACCGATTTCGACCCGATGCTGTCCAAACTGATCGTGCACGGGCCTGATCGCGCGCAAGCCATCGCCCGCGCGCGCCAGGCGGTGCAGGATTATGTGATCCTCGGGGTGACGACCAACACCGGCTATCTGGATGCGATCCTTGCGCATCCGGATTTCGCGTCGGGCGAGGTATCGACCGGGTTCCTGGCCGAACAGGCCGACACGCTGACCGCGCCGGGCGAAGATGTCAGCGATCTGCTGATGGCGGCGGCGGCCTTGTCGGACGAACGACTGACGGCCGATGTGATGCAAATACCGGAAATGCACCGCAAGATGGGCGGGTGGAGAAACTGATGCAACGGATTTTTCAGATTGATGGCGAAGAGACCGAGTGCTGGCTGTCCCATGACGGCGACCGGTTTGTACTGAATACGCCTGACGGCGCTGTTGCGTGCCAGTTGACCCCTACGGGCGCGCCGGGCGGTTACACGCTGCGGGCCAAGGGGCTTGTGCGCAAATTGCGGCTGGCCGTGGGCCCCGAGGCAACTTTTGTGCACATGAACGGGCGAACGTTTGAAATCGGTCGGGTTGATCCCGCCGAACGCCTGGCCGGAAACGAAAGCGGCGCCAGCGATGATCGGCTGGTGGCGCCGATGCCGGGGGTGGTCGTGTCGGTGTCCGCCAAGCCCGGCGATACAGTGACAGAAGGCCAGCCACTTCTGGTCATTGAAAGTATGAAACTGGAAACCACACTGACCGCGCCACGCGATGGGGTTGTTGCCGAAATACCGTTCGCCGAAGGCGACAGTTTCGGGCTGAAGGACATCCTTGCCCAGTTGACCCCGGAGGAGGAGTGAGAATGCGCCGGATCGAAAGTCTGATCGACACCAACGCCCCCGACTACAAGGCAAATTACGCCGCCATGTCCGAGCGGCTGAAGGAATTTCACGCCCGCCAGCACGCGGCGCGCTTTGAACGCCCGCAACGCGACATCGACCGCCTGGAGCGCCAGAACAAACTGGGCGTGCGCGAGCGGCTGAAACTGCTGCTGGATCCCGGCACGCCGTTCCTGGAATTTTCCACCCTGGCGGCCTGCCGCGAATATGACGGTGCGGTGCCCGGCGCCGCCGTGGTCACCGGCATCGGCATCGTGCAGGGCCGCGAGGTCGCCATTCATGCCAACGACGCCAGCGTCAAGGGCGGCGCCTGGTATCCCCATACCGTGAAAAAGATCGTGCGGCTGCTGGATGTGGCGCTGGAAAACCGCCTGCCGGTCATCCACATCTGCGACAGCGCCGGCGGCTTTCTGCCGCTGCAACACGGCGTCTTTCCCGACCGCTATCTGGGCGGGCGGGTGTTCCGCAACCAGGTCAAGCTGAGCCAGGCCAATATCCCGCAAATCGCGGTGGTCGGCGGGCACTGCACCGCGGGCGGCGCCTATGTGCCGACGCTGAGCGATTATAACATCATCATCGAAGGCACCGGGGCGATTTTCCTTGGCGGCCCGCCGCTGGTCAAGGCGGCCACCGGCGAAGAGGTCGGCGTTCAGGAACTGGGCGGGGCGGTCATGCACACGTCGGTGTCGGGCACGGGCGATTACCGCGCCGCCACCGAACAGCACGCCTTTTCCCTGGCGCGCGAGATTGTCAGCCAGTGGAAGCGCACGCCCAAAACGATTATCGAAACCGCCTCGTTCGAGGAACCTTACTACGACCCCAAGGAACTCTACGGGATCATCCCCAAGGACCGGAAAACCCAGTTCGACATGCGCGAAGTTCTGGCCCGGATCGTCGATGGCTCACGCTTTCACGAATACCAGCCCGATTACGGCACCACGATGATCTGCGGCTTTGCCCATATCTGGGGCTACAAGGTGGGGATCTTGGCCAACAACGGGGTGCTGTTCAACGACAGCTCGCTCAAGGCGGCGCATTTCATGCAGCTGTGCAACCAGAACCGCACGCCTCTGGTCTTTTTCCAGAACATCACCGGCTACATGGTAGGGCGCGAATACGAAGAACGCGGCATCGCCAAGGACGGCGCCAAGATGCTGATGGCGCAGGGCGGCTCGGTCGTGCCCAAGTTCACCGTGATCGCCAACGCTTCGTACGGGGCGGGCAATTACGGCATGTGCGGGCGGGCCTGGGATGCGCGCACGTTGTTCATGTGGCCGCAGGCCGAAATCGGCGTGATGGGGGCGGATCAGGCGGCCAACACCATGGCCGACGTCAAGATCCGGCAGCTGCAGCGCGAAGGCAAGGAATTGACCGCAGAGGAAATTGAAGCGATCCGCGAGCCGGTGCTCGAGAAATATCGCCGCGACGTCGAAGCCTATACCTCGACTTCGGAACTGTGGGACGATGGTATTCTGGACCCGGCCGATACGCGCAACGCGCTTGGGATGTCGATTTCCGCCTCGCTGAACGCGCCGATCGACGATCCGCACTACGGGAT
>NZ_JBNFVY010000027.1:0-3250 GCF_049943335.1 Aliiroseovarius sp. PTFE2010 | reverse complement strand
CGCCAAGGCCCCACGTGGGGGCCTTGGCTGGAAGTCTTAGATTACAAAACCGCCGCCACAGATGACGTGCTGGCCCGAGATGAAGTTCGATTCCGGCGCACAGAACAGATAGACCGCACCTGCGGCTTCTTGCGGTGTGCCGACCCGACCCAGCGGAATCATGCGTTCCATCTGCGTCAGAAGTTCGGGGTTTACGCCGACCTTGATCTCTTTTTCCTCGACCTTGATCGTGCTTTCACCGTCCGCACTGCCCTCGGTCAGGCGGGTGCGGATGGGTCCGAAGGCCACGGCATTGACGTTGACCTTATAGCGGCCCCATTCCTTGGCCATCGTCCGGGTAACCCCGAGGATACCGGCCTTGGCGGCGGAATAGTTGATCTGGCCGGCATTGCCGCCGGTACCCGCGATGGACGAGATATTGACCACCTTGCGGAACACTTCCTGCCCTGCGGCAGCCTCTTCCTTGGCCTTCGCGCTGATCACAGGTTGGGCGGCGCGCAAGATCTTGAAGGGGGCCGTCAGGTGAACGTCGATGATCGCCTGCCACTGTTCGTCGGTCATTTTCTGAACAACGCTGTCCCAAGTGTAGCCAGCATTGTTCACGATAATGTCGAGCCCGCCAAAGCTGTCGACACCCGTCTTGATGAACCGCTCAGCGAAACCATCCTCGGTCACGCTACCGGCACAGACTTCGGCCTCACCACCGCTGGCACGAATTGCTTCAGCGGTTTCGTTGGCTGGATCGGCATCCAGATCGTTGACCACCACGCGGGCCCCTTCCGAGGCCAGCTTGAGTGCGATTTCGCGGCCAATACCCCGGCCCGAACCGGAGACAAGGGCGACGCGCCCGTCGAGTTTTCCAGTCATAAAATTCTCTCCCGATAGGTTTTCGTCAGGCTTTTTCATAAAGCGTGGTCACACAGGCCCCGCCGAGGCCCAGGTTGTGCTGGAGCGCCAGACGCGCACCATCGACCTGCCGTGCATCGGCCTGCCCGCGCAATTGCTGCACAAGTTCAGTACATTGGGCCAGCCCGGTCGCGCCCAGCGGATGCCCCTTGGACAACAGACCGCCCGACGGGTTGGTCACGTATTTGCCGCCATATGTATTGTCGCCATCGTCAACGAACTTCGCCGCATCACCGCGCGCGCAGAGGCCAAGTGCCTCATATGTGATGAGTTCATTGTGCGCGAAACAGTCGTGCAGTTCGACCACGTCCACGTCTTCCGGTCCGATGCCCGCGGCTTCATAAACTTGATCAGCAGCGTTCTTGGCCATCGAGAAACCGACAACCTCACGCATGTCGTGCGCATTAAAGGTTTCCGGTCCGTCTGTTGTCATTGCCTGCGCCGAAATCCGCACCGAGCTGTCGAGACCGTGCTTGTCAGCAAATTCCTTGGAACAGACAATAGCCGCCGCCGCGCCACAAGTTGGCGGGCAGGCCATCAATTTGGTCATGATGCCGGGCCAAACGACCTGAGCTGCCATCACTTCTTCGGCCGTTACTTCCTGCCGGAACAGGGCAACCGGATTCTTGGCGGCATGGCGGCTGGCCTTGGCGCGAATTTTCGCGAAGGTTTCCACCGGTGTGCCAAACTCGTCCATGTGGGCCTTGCCCGCACCGCCGAAATAGCGAAGCGCCAAGGGAATGTCCGAATTGCCAACCAGATCATCGGTTTCTTCGTCGAATGACGCAAACGGGCTGATCCGATCGTGGAACATCGCACCGATGGCGCCGGGCTGCATCTGCTCGAACCCAAGTGCCAGCGCACATTCCACCGCGCCGCTTTCAACGGCCTGGCGGGCCAGGAACAGGGCAGACGACCCGGTCGAACAGTTGTTGTTCACATTCACAACCGGGATGCCGGTCATGCCGACTTGATACAGGGCGCGCTGGCCACAGGTGCTATCGCCATAGACATAACCGACATAGGCCTGCTGGACCTTATCGTAATCCAGACCCGCGTCCTTGAGGGCGGAACGGGTGGCGGTGGACGCCATGACGTCATAGCTTTCGGATTTACCAGGCTTTTGGAATGGGACCATCCCAACGCCGGTGACATAGGCTTTCTGTGACATTTCTCTCTCCCACGTTTGGACTGGCCAGCTTTTGATAAGCGCCATTCCGTTTTCTACCATTTGTTAGAATTTACATGGCGCCGCGCGGGCCTGTCAACATGATCACACTGTGACGTAGGGTGCTTGTCGAATTTTCTAACATATGTTTGGTTGTTCGCGCCGCCTGTCTTGGGCGACCGCGGATATTCCGGTCCAGATCTTTGGGTCTGACCATGGCTTGGCACGGCGATTGATGCAGTTTGGATGTCTGGATTCGGCGACCATGGGTTTCCAGACCATGAAAGGGCAAGAAAAATGGCACATTGCTATGAATTCAAAGGGTTCGTCCCTGTTGCTCCCGAGGGAACGTTCGTTCATCCCCAGGCGGTTCTGATAGGAAATGTGATCCTTGGCAAAGGATGTTATATCGGGCCCGGGGCAAGCCTGCGGGGCGATTTCGGCAGGATCGTGATCGGCGATGGCGCCAACGTTCAGGACAATTGCACGATCCATTCCTTTCCCGGTCGCGATGCGGTGGTCGAAACTGATGGTCATATTGGCCATGGTGCAATTCTGCATGGGTGTACCATTGGCCGGAATGCTCTGGTCGGGATGAATGCCGTGATCATGGACGGCGTTGAGCTTGGTGCGGAATCTATCGTGGGCGCCCAAGCGTTTGTGCGGGGTGAAACGGTGATCCCGGCGCGTTCGATGGTGGTCGGATCACCGGCCAAGGTGATCCGCGAGGTCAGCGAGAAAGAGGTTGCGTGGAAGACTCGTGGGACGACCGAGTATCAGCAATTGGCGCGTGATTGTCTGGCTGGATTGCGGCCGGTCACGCCGTTGAGCGCGGTTGAGGCTGATCGTCCTGAGATGGCGGCGTCGGACGTGGTGTCGATCCAGGAGGCGCGGCGGCAGACGAGCTGATGCGCCGCTTGCGCGGGGGGTCTGAATGACCCGGGACCTGCACGGCCTGATCTCTGAATTGGGGTGTCTTGCGCGCGGGCGCATCGCTGGGCCGGGGCCAAGTCGTGATGCGGTCTGGCCCCGGCGCACACCAATGCGCCGGGGCCGGATCTTATGCGGTTACAGCCGGAATATCCCGTAGTGCGGATCGTCGATCGGCGCGTTCAGCGAGGCGGAAATCGACATCCCAAGCGCGTTGCGCGTATCGGCCGGGTCCAGAATACCATC
>NZ_JBNFVY010000026.1:0-3540 GCF_049943335.1 Aliiroseovarius sp. PTFE2010 | reverse complement strand
GTCCATTTCGGCGCGCGCTTCTCGACAAAAGCCGAAAAACCCTCCCGCGCATCTTCCGTCTGCGCTATCCGGGGCAACATCGTTTCCGCAAAACGGAATTGCTGTTCGATCGTCATGTCCTGCATCGCATGATAGGAATACTTGCCAAGCCGAACCGCCGAAGGAGAGCGGGCCGTGATCTGGCTGGTCAATTCTTCCACCTTGGCGTCAAGCGCATCGGGTTCCGTCACATAGTTGACGATGCCGTATTCCAGCGCCTGCTCAGCGCTCCAGGGTTCGCCGGTGATGTACATCTCCAGCAAACGCCGACGCGGTATCACCCGCATCATCTGCGGCATGATCATCATCGGAAACAGGCCGATCTTGACCTCGGGCGTGGCAATCTTGGCCGTGTTGGACATAACGGCAATATCGCACGCGCAGACAAGCCCCGACCCGCCGCCCATGGCATGGCCATTGATCCGGCCGATAATTGGCTTGTTGCAGTTTTCCATCAAGGTGAACAGGCGAACAACGAAATGCCCCGGCTGCGAGATGTCTCCGGTGAACGGCCCGCCATCCTTGCCGGCCTTCAGGTCTCCGCCGGCGCAAAATGCACGGTCCCCTGCTCCGGTCAGAACAATGACCAGCACGTCGTCGTCTTGCTGCGCCGTCTCAAAGGCGGCGATAAGTTCCTCTACGGTCGGCACATTCAACGGGTTGCGTTTTTCCGCATTGTTGATGGTGATCGTGGCCGTCCTGTCTTTGATTTCCAGCAGCACATTTTTGTCAGACATATCTTTCTCCATTTTTCAGGCTTTTTCGTCGCGCATTCTTTCTTCGCCAACATCACAGCATACAAAACGACTGGAAAACTTTGCGCGCGGCTATGCATGCCCTGCGCCCCGATCCAGACACCGGCCAGACCAAGCCCTTGGAATCCAGGGCTTTGAACCGGCTTTTTTTGATCTTGCTTTGTCGGCTCCCTACATTCTGAAAACGCCGTAGTGCGGCGCGTTCGGCGTAACACCGGCCGCGCAAGCCAACGCGATCCCAAGCATGTTGCGCGTATCCAGCGGATCGATGATCCCATCGTCATAAAGCCGCGACGTAAACCAATAAGCCGAGGTTTCGTTTTCAGCCTTGGCACGCACACGGTTGCGCAGTTCCAGAACCGACTCTTCGCTCAGGTCGGGGTCGTCACGGCGCATCTGCGCCAGCTTGACGTCACCCAGTGTCCGCGCGGCCTGTTCCGGCCCCATCACGCCCATCTGCGCGTTGGGCCAGGACATGATAAGGCGGGGGTCCCACGCGCGGCCGCACATACCGTAATATCCGGCGCCAAACGCGCCCGAGGTCAGCACCGTCAGCTTGGGCACTTCAGAGCCGGCTTGCGCCATCAGCATCTTGGCGCCGTCCTTGGTAATGCCGCGTTCCTCATATTCCCGGCCGATCATGTAACCGGTGGTATTCTGAAGGAAGATAAGCGGCGTTTTGGTCTGGTTGCACAGCTGAATGAAATGCGCGGCCTTGAGCGAGCTGTCGTTGAACAACACCCCGTTGTTGCCAAGAATTCCGACCTTGCAGCCCCAGATGCGGGCATAGCCCGTCACCAGCGTGGTCCCGAAATTCGGCTGGTATTCGTGAAAGCGTGACCCATCGACGATGCGCGCAATGACTTCGCGCATGTCAAACCGGACGCGGTAATCAGTCGGCACGATGCCGTAGATTTCACTGGGATCGTAATAAGGGTCTTCGGGGGCGGTCCAATCGAAAGCGCGCGATCTGCGGGGGAACGTGCCGACGATTTCACGCGCCATTGCGATACCGGCCTCTTCGGAATCGACGGGGTAATCGCCGGTGCCCGAGATCGACGTGTGCATGTCTGCGCCGCCAAGGTCGTTGACCGAGACTTCTTCGCCAGTGGCCGCCTTGACCAACGGCGGCCCGCCCAGGAAAATCGCGCCGGTGTCGCGTACGATGATGGTGTGCTCGCAAAGAGCCGGGACATAGGCCCCACCCGCCGTGCAATGGCCGCAAACAATGGCGACCTGCGGGATACCTTTTTTCGAAAGGATGCACTGATTGCGGAACACCCGCCCGCCCGGAGCGAAAACGCCCGACATTTCCTCTAGATAGCCGCCCGCGCTATCGCAGATATGGACCACCGGCAGTTCGTTCTCCAAGGCAAACTCAAGCGCGCGCACGATTTTCGGCACGGACATGGGATACCATGCGCCGCCCTTGTTGGAACTGTCGTCAGCATGGATGACCACCTCACGCCCGGCAATCACGCCGACGCCAGTGATGATGTTGGCTCCGGGCGCCTGTCCATCATAAAGATCATTCGCAGCCAGGCTTGAAAATTCCAGGAACGGCGTTCCAGGGTCCAGCAGCAGTTCCAGCCGCTGGCGAGCCAGCATTTTGTTCTGCCGCTTCAACCGGTCGAGATCCCGCTGGGGGCGATCATGACGCGTCTTGTCCTGCACCTCGTGAAAGCGGTTGACGACCTCTTGCATCCGGGCCGCCGCCTCTTTGAATTCGGCCGAGTCCGGGCGAATTTGGGTTTCCATCCGTCTCATTAATCCGTCTCCTCCTGCGGTTCCAGACGCAGCAAGACGTCTTTGCCGCCGAAACTGTCACCCGCGGCAAAGGGCACTTCGGCGACGAGACCGTCGCGCGGAGCTGTGATCGTGGTTTCCAGTTTCATGCTTTCGATTACGAGCAGCGCCTGACCTTCTGTGACCGCGTCACCGGGGGCTACCGATACCGACACTACGACGCCGGGCATGGGGGCAAGCATCTGATCGCGCGATGCGCCACTTCCTGCTTTATCCAGGGCATCTGCTGGATCGGTCCGTCCGATTTCGTAGGCACGCCCATTGAAGTGGATAAATGTTGCGCTCTCGCTCACGGCAATGCGCATCGGGATACGGGTGCCCGATAGATCCAGCGTATAAGCGCCTTTGCCGGCAGCCTCTTCAAGGGCACAGGGAATTTCGCGTTCCCCCATATGCAGGACATGACCTTGGCGCGTCGAAGCCAGCCAGACCGGAATTTCTTCCCCGTCAACTTCCAAAATGCGGCGCATCAGTTTCTCCAGTTCCCCATAATTCGGTAGATTTCAGGCACGTCTTCCAGCGCTTTCACCAGGCGCGCATCGGAAAGCACTGTGGCGGCTGCCAGAATGTCGGTACTGGCAGGATCGCAATCTTGCTTCAGTGCCTCCGCCTCCTCTGACAGGAAGCCGGTCGATACTTCGCCGGAACAAAATTTCGGATGGGCAAGGATCGCATCCAGATAGCTCAGATTGGTGGTGACCCCCAAAATGACATAGTCCTGAGCGGCGCGGCGTCCCCGCGCAATGGCTTCGTCGCGGTCGCGCCCATGCACGATCAGTTTGGACAGCATCGGGTCGAAATCGGTCGTCACCTTGCCGCCGTCCAGAATGCCGCTGTCCACGCGAACGCCTTCGCCGCGCGGCTCGTCCAGCAGCAGGATGTCCCCGATCGCGGGGCGGAAATCGGCGCTCGCGTCTTCGGCGCAGATGCGCAGTTCGAT
>NZ_JBNFVY010000025.1:0-4582 GCF_049943335.1 Aliiroseovarius sp. PTFE2010 | reverse complement strand
ATGCGCCGGCCGGCGCAAGATGCAGATGCAACGCCATCGCGGCCAAGGCCATGTCGCGCGCGTCAGGTGCGGGTTCCGCCCAGCCCCCCGGAAACATGTCGACTAACCCCGACGTGTGATGCCGGAACGCCTGAAAGTCCGCATGTGTCAGAAGCGCGCGCTGATAGGCCAGGTTCAGGCCGACACCGTCCACGGCGAAGGCATCAATCGCGCCAACCGCTTGGCGGATCGCCCCGTCCCGGTCGGGCGCATGGACAATCAGCTTGGCGATCATGGAATCGTAGTGGTGGCCGATGATCGAGCCGTCCTGAACGCCCGTGTCCAACCGCACCCCCGCGGGCGGGGCCCAGAGCGTGATCTGGCCCGTCTCGGGGCGGAAATTCTCGGCCGGGTTTTCGGCCGCGATGCGGATTTCGATGGCGTGGCCGCTAAATTGCACATCGCGCTGCGCCGGCGACAGCGCCTCGCCCCGCGCGATGCGCAACTGCCATTCGACCAGATCGATGCCGGTGATGGCCTCGGTCACGGGGTGTTCCACCTGCAGGCGGGTGTTCATTTCGAGAAAGTAGTATTCGCTGCGCGCCGGATCGTAGAGGTATTCCACCGTCCCTGCGGAACGATAACCGATCGCCTGCGCCAATCGCACCGCTGCCGCACGCATGTCATCGCGCAGGGCGTCGGGCAGATCAGCGGCCGGGGCCTCTTCGATCAGCTTTTGGTGGTTGCGTTGAAGCGAGCAGTCGCGATCACCCAGATGCAGCACAGTGCCGTGGGAGTCGCCCAGCACCTGCACCTCGATATGGCGGGCACGCGGCGCGTAGCGTTCAAGGAACACCGCCGCATCGCCAAACGCCCCCTGCGCTTCGGCCCTGGCCGATGCGATGGCTTCGGGCGCATCGGCCAGATCGGTCACAAGACGCATACCGCGCCCGCCGCCGCCCGCACTGGCCTTGACCAGAAACGGCGTGCCAAGTGCCTGTGCCTCTTGCAACAATCGCGCGTCGGACTGGTCTGCGCCGCGATAACCGGGCAAGACGGGCACGCCCGCAGCCTCGGCGGCGGCCTTGGCCTCGATCTTCGAACCCATCATGGTGATCGCGTCCGCATCGGGCCCGATGAAGACAAGGCCCGCGGCCTCGACCGCAGCGGCGAAATCGGCGTTTTCGGACAGGAACCCATAGCCGGGATGCACCGCGCCTGCGCCGGTCACGCGGGCGGCGTCCAGAATGGCCTCGACGTTCAGATAGCTTTCCGATGGCGCGGCCCCGCCGATGCAAACGGCGTGATCGGCTTCGGCCACGAAAGGCGCGTCGCGGTCGGCCTCGGAAAAGACTGCCACGGTTTCCAACCCAAGTTTGCGGCACCCGCGCTGGATGCGCCGGGCGATTTCGCCGCGGTTGGCGATCAGAACACGGGTAAAGCTCATTTCACCCGCCAGGACGGAACGCCCTTGTTGATAAAGCTGTTGATACCTTCGATGCCTTCCTCGGTCTCCCAGGCGTCGGCCAGACGGTCGGCGGTGTAGATCATGTTGGTTTCCAGATCGTGCGCCGCGACATAGGCGATCAGTGCCTTGGTGTCGGCCACCGCACCCGGCGCGGCCTGAAGGTGATCGTGCACGACGCGCTCAACGGCCGCGTCCAGTTCACCGGCGGCTACGACCTCGGTCAGCAAGCCGATCCGTTCGGCGCGCGCGGTGTCGAACAAAGCGCCGGACAACATGGTTTCGCGCGAATGGACCTTGCCGATGCGGGCCACAACGTAGGGCGAGATATTTGCCGGCAACAGGCCCAGCTTCACCTCGGTCAGGCCAAAGCGCGCGCCTTCGGCTCCGATGGTATAGTCGCAGACCGAAATCATGCCGACCCCACCGCCATAGGCCGGGCCGTTGATGCGCCCGATCAGGGGCTTGGGCAGGGTATCAAGGCGCCGCAGCAAATGCGCCAACGTGGCACTTTGGTCGACCCGTTCTGAACGGGACTTTTCGATGTTCGAGGCGAACCAATTGAAGTCGCCCCCCGCGCAGAAGCTCTTGCCGTTGCCGGTCAAGATCACAATGCGCACGGCGTCATCAACGGCCAGCTTTTCGGCCACATCGTATAGCTCGGCGATCAGCGTACCGTTCAGGGCATTGTGCTTTTCAGGGCGATTGAGCGTTACCGTGGCAACCCCACGCGCGTCGGTCTCAAGCAGGATGGTTTCGTATGTCTTTGTCATGGTATTGGCCTCACATTCTGAATACGGGTGTATGGCGCCCTGCTTCGGGCACCGAAGAAACAATGGCCAGGCACAGGCCAAGAATATCACGAGTCTGTCCCGGTTCGATCAGCCCGTCATCCCAAAGACGCGAGGTCGCGTAATAGGGATCGGACTGTTCGCCGTACTGGGCGCGCACCTGCGCTTCGATCTGTTCCATGTCAGCTTGCATCTTTTCGGCATCGCCGCCCTTCTGGCGGCGCAGCTCCAGCATCACGTTGCTGGCGATGTCGGCAGACATTGTGGCCAGTTCTGCCGTCGGCCAGGCGAACAGGAAATTCGGCGCAAAGCCGCGCCCGCACATGCCGTAGTTGCCGGCCCCGTAAGACCCGCCAAGCAGCACCGACAGGCGCGGCACCTTGGCAACCGACATGGCGTAGACCAGTTTGGCGCTGTCCTTGGCGATGCCGCCGCGTTCGGCTTCGGTGCCGACCATGAAGCCGGAAATGTTGTGCAGGAACAAAAGCGGGATGTTGCGCTGATCGCACATCGACACGAACTGTGCGCCCTTCAGCGAGCTTTCGGAAAGAAGCGCGCCGTTGTTGGCCAGGATGCCGACGCGAAAGCCGTGGATGCGCGCCGTGCCACAGACCAGTGTTTCGCCCCAACCGGGTTTGAATTCGCGAAATTCACCAGCGTCGATCATACGCAGCAAAACCTCGCGCATGTCGTAGGGCTGTTTGCGGTCGGCGCTGATCACGCCGAGCAACTCTTCGGGGTCATGCGCGGGCGCTTCGGGGGCGGCGTCAGGTTGCATCGGGCGCGATTGGCCAAGTTCGGCGACGATGTCGCGCATCAGCGCAAGCGCATGGTATTCATCTTCAGCCAGATGGTCGGACACACCGGAAACGCGCGTGTGCATTTCGGCCCCGCCCAGCGTTTCGCCATCAACCTCTTCGTTGATCGCCACCTTGACGATTGACGGCCCGCCCAGATGGATGCGCGCATTGCCGCGCACCATGATGACCTCGTCCGACAGCGCCGGAATATAGGCCCCGCCTGCCGTGCAGCCGCCAAAGACGGCCGAGATTTGCGGCAAGCCGCTGGCCGACATGTTGGTCTGGCGATAGAAGGAATTGCCGAAATGGCGGGCGTCTGGAAAGACCCGATCCTGTTCGGGCAAATAGGCCCCGCCGCAGTCTACCAGATACAGGCAAGGCAGCCGGTTTTCCTCTGCGATTTCCTGGGCGCGGATGTGTTTTTGCACCGTTTCGTGATAGAACGATCCGCCCTTTACCGTAGCATCATTGGCGATCACCACGCAGGGCAGACCATGCACGATCCCGATGCCGGTGACGATCCCAGAACCGGGAACCTCGCCGCCGTATTGGCCATAGGCGGCCAGTGATGACAGCTCCAGAAATGCGGTGCCCGGATCCACCAACAGGTCGATCCGCTCGCGCACCAAAAGCTTGCCGCGTTTGCGGTGACGTTCAACCATGTCGGGCCGGCCACCCGAGGTGGCTTCGCCAATCCGCGCGCGCAGCGTTTCGACGCGTTCGCTTTGGGCCGCGTGGTTACGCGCGTAGGTTTCGGATGCGGTCAGCACCGCTGTTTCAAGACGAGCCATGTATCAGTTATCCTGTCTTTCAAGTATCCCGTTGAGGAACACATCGGCATAGGTGCGTGACAGCGCCTCGGCGCTGCCCCGGTCCGGATCGAACCAATCGAGCGTGGCATTCAGCGCCCCGATCAACATCAGGCGCAAGCGACGGATATCGACGTCGCGCTTCAGCGCACCGTCTTGCTGAAGCCGCGACAAAAGGGTGTCCCATTCGGCCTCATAGGCGCGGCGCGTGGGCAGGTTGGCATCTTTGACGGATTGCGGAACTTGCCCGAAAATGCGCACATTGGCCGAGGTATAATCGCTGACGTCAAGAAGCGCGCGAAGATGCGCCCCGATCGCGGCCCGTAGCGTCGCTTCGGCGCCGGTGCCCGCCGGCAAGTCCGACACGGCCTGACGCACGCTTTCATGGACGACCTGGATTCCCGCATCCAGAACCGCCACGACGATCTCGTCCTTCGAGCCAAAATGATAATAGATGCTGCCCGCCTTGATCCCAGCAGATTCAGCGATTTTTCTAAGCGATACAGGCCCATAGCCCTGTTCGCGAAAGAGACGCGCGGCAATATCCAACACGCCATCACGCCCGACAGCGATGCGCGGCGTTTCGTTGAACTTGCTCTGTGCGGGCTCTGCCATGGGCTCTCATCATCGATATATCGCCTAACTAACGACTGTTAGGTTAGCGGCACCAACGAGTCAACCAAGTTGAGCGTTTTTGGATTGGAATGAAGGGGGAAATACCGCCCGGGCGACCGTCAT
>NZ_JBNFVY010000024.1:0-5079 GCF_049943335.1 Aliiroseovarius sp. PTFE2010 | reverse complement strand
GATGGTATTCTGGACCCGGCCGATACGCGCAACGCGCTTGGGATGTCGATTTCCGCCTCGCTGAACGCGCCGATCGACGATCCGCACTACGGGATTTTCCGGCTGTAACCGCATAAGATCCGGCCCCGGCGCATTGGTGTGCGCCGGGGCCAGACCGCATCACGACCTGCGCCCCGGCCCAGCGATGCGCCCCGCGCAAGACACCCCAATTCAGATCCCAGGCAGTTCACTTCCCGCGCCATTCAGATCGCCGGAAACACAGCCCCCCCGCGCAAGCGGCGCATCAGCTCGTCTGCCGCCGCGCCTCCTGGATCGACATCACGTCCGACGCCGCCATCTCAGGACGATCAGCCTCAACCGCGCTGAAGCAGGTCGTGGCGAACGTGACCCAGGAAAACCGCCTACTCTGCAAATTACGTTAGGGGAGGGTGAGTGCAAATTCGACGCAGTTAAACTGCGGTGACTGGCACCCGCTGGCAATTATCCGTTTCAGAAGTCCAGCCCGAGGTCGAGTGTCTGCGCCGAATGGGTCAGTGCACCGGACGAAATGTAATCCACCCCCGTGGCCGCCACCTCTGCGATACGCTCCAGCCGCATATTTCCCGAAGCTTCGAGAACAACGTGTCCGGCGGCCATTTCCACGGCCTTTACCAAGGTTTGCGTGTCCATGTTGTCCAGCAGAACGACATCGGCGCCGCCTTCGTCCAAAACCTCGGCCAGCTGATCCAACCGGTCGACCTCGATCTCGCAGCGCGTCATGTGTGACGCCTGCGCTTTGACCGCCTGCAGCACGGGCCGGATGCCCCCGGCGGCAGCGATGTGGTTGTCCTTGATCAGGATCGCATCCGACAGGCTGAAGCGATGGTTGAACCCGCCGCCATGCAGCACGGCTTGTTTTTCGATCAGCCGCAGCCCCGGCGTGGTCTTGCGGGTGCAGGTGATACGGGTGTTTGTGTCCTTGGTTTCGGCCACGAATGCAGCCGTCAGCGTCGCAATCCCCGACATCCGCCCGGCAAAGTTCAGGGCCACCCGTT
The DNA here is from genome assembly GCF_049943335.1 of Aliiroseovarius sp. PTFE2010. NCBI lineage: Bacteria > Pseudomonadati > Pseudomonadota > Alphaproteobacteria > Rhodobacterales > Paracoccaceae > Aliiroseovarius > Aliiroseovarius sp. PTFE2010. The sequence continues at coordinate 4,045 of NZ_JBNFVY010000024.1, read as the reverse complement.
CAGCCGACAGGATCGATGCCGCATCGCCCACGATCTCCATCAGCAGATCGCCCGGCGCAATCGCATCGCCATCGGCCTTTTGCGCAGTGATCCCAAGCGTTGGATCGACCAGCCGGAAGGCCATTTCGGCGATCTGAAGACCCGAAATAACCCCGGACTCGCGCGCGTTCAACCGGGCGGCATAGGTGGTGCCAGCAGGGATGACAGTGCGCGTGGTGATATCGCCATAGGTGCCCAAATCTTCCATCAGTGCGGCGCGAACCAGCGGTTCAAGGATCAGGTCGGGCAGACGGCTCTGGGTCATGCTGGTTCCTTTCGGGGGGGCTGTGTTGCGAATGGCCAAGGCGTCGGTGAGGGTCATAAGCGACCGTTTGCCGATGTCGCCTGCGCGATCGGGGAAGTCTGACCGGAAATGCGCGCCTCGGCTTTCGCGGCGTTTCAGGGCGGCGGCGGCGATCAGGGTCGCCGCGGCCGTCATGTTGAGCAAGGTTTCGCATTCCGGCTGAGCGGCTTCGATCCGGGCAATCTGCGCCAGCGTTTCGCTCAGACCATCGGCATTTCGGATTACGCCTGCGCCGTCGGTCATGGCATGCCGCAGCTGCGTAACCAGAGCCGGGTCGGGGCCATCGGCCAAAGGAAGTTCGGGCAGGGTCACTGGCCGGGTCTGGACTGGTGGGGGCAGCGCCTTGTCGATGGAAAGCGCGCAGCGGCGCCCATAGACAAGCGCCTCTAGCAATCCGTTCGACGCCAGCCGGTTCGCGCCATGCAGCCCTGTCGATGCAACTTCGCCGCAGGCCCAAAGCCCCGCGAGCGAGCTTTGCCCGGCCGCATCCGTCGCCACGCCGCCCATATGATAATGCGCGGCGGCGGCAACGGGGATGGGGTGCGTCACCGGATCAAGACCCGCCCGGCGGCACGCATCGGCCACGGCTGGGAAATCGGTCAGGATCTTTGCCCCAAGCGCCGCGCGGGTGTCGAGCGCCGGGGCCAGCCCGGCCTTGGTCTGTGCATAAACGGCGCGGGCCACGATGTCGCGCGGGGCAAGTTCGGCATCCGGATGCGCGGCCACCATGAACCGTTCGTCGTGCCGGTTGATCAGCACCGCGCCTTCGCCGCGAAGCGCTTCGGTCGCCAGCGGGGCAGGGTCGATGCCGCAGGCGATGGCGGTCGGATGGAACTGGACAAATTCGGCATCTGCGATTTGCGCGCCCGCGCGGGCGGCCATGCCAATGACCTGGCCGCGAATACGCGGCGGGTTGGTCGTCAGGGCAAATAACCCGCCCGAGCCCCCGCCTGCCAACAGCACCGCAGCGCCGCGCAATATGACGCTTTCACTCTGCCCCTCAGCGCACCGGGCGACGGCGACGCCCGTCACCCTGCCGTCCGACACGTCCAGCCGCGTGGCCATCACGCCTTCGAGAACCTGGATATGATCGGCTTTGCGTACCTGTTGGGTCAGGGCGCGCATGATCTCGGCGCCGGCCTGATCGCCGCGCACGCGGACAACGCGGGCAAAGCTATGTGCGGCCTCGCGCGACATCACATATGTCCCGTCGATGGTCCGGTCGAACGGTGTGCCCAAGCCGGTCAGGTCAAGAATATGCTCGCGCGCCTCGGCCGTGACCGATTGCGCGACGTGCGGATTCACCGTGCCCGCGCCGGCCACCACCGTGTCGCGCGCATGGGCATCGGCACTGTCAGCTGGATCCATCGCCGCCGCCACGCCGCCCTGCGCCCAGACCGAGGATGCCCCTTCGCCCAGTGCCTCGGGGGATATCATCAACACCGGACGCGGGGCCAGTTTCAGCGCGGCATATTGCGCTGCCAGCCCCGCACCGATGATGATGACGCGGGACGTGTCTATCGGAGTCATCGCCTCAGTCAGCCAGCTGGGCGGAAAGATCGATCATCCGCTGAACGGCGCCGCGCGCCTGATCGGCGATCAGCGGATCGACCTCGACCGCGCCGTCCATTGTGTGCAGCGACCACAGCACCTTTTCCAGCGTGATCTTTTTCATGTAGGGGCACATGTTGCAGGGGCCGACGAAATCGACATCCGGCAGCGCGTCCGCGATGTTCGAAGCCATCGAGCATTCGGTCACCAGCATCGCTTTTTCCGGCCGTTTCTGCGTCACATAGTCAATGATGCCACTGGTCGAGCCCGAAAAATCGGCCTCGGCCACCACGTCCGGTGGACATTCGGGATGGGCGATGATTCGCGTGTCGGGGTTCCATTCGCGGAAGTCCTTCAGATCCTGCGCGGTGTATTGCTCATGCACGATGCAAGACCCGTCCCACCAGACGATCCGCTTTTCCGGCACCAGGTTGGCGATGTTCTGTGCCAAATATTTGTCCGGCGTCATGATCACCGTATCGCTGTCCAGCCCGCGAACGATCTGCGCCGCGTTTGACGATGTGCAGCAGATATCCGACGCGGCTTTTACCTCGGCCGTGGTGTTCACGTAGGTGACAACCGGCGCGCCGGGATATTTGGCCCGCATTTGCGCGATACCTGCGGGTGTGATGCTTTCGGCAAGCGAACAGCCGGCCTCCATGTCGGGGATCAGCACCGTCTTGGAAGGGTTCAGGATCTTTGAGGTTTCGGCCATAAAATGCACGCCGCATTGCACGATGACATCCGCCTCGACCTTGGTCGCCTCGATCGCCAGTTGCAGGCTATCGCCCACAACGTCCGCAATGCCGTGGTAAATCTCGGGCGTCATGTAATTATGCGCCAGAATAACCGCGTTGCGCTTTTTCTTCAGCGCGTTGATCGCCGCGACATAGGGCGCAAAGATCGCCCAGTCCGGCGGCGACACGACCCGGCTCATGTTGGCATAGAGATGCGCGTTGGCTTCGGCGGTCTCTATGGATGGCGCGAGATCGTAGTGGTTGGCGAGTTCGGCGCGCAGCGCGATCTGGTCGAGCAAAGCGAGGGTTCCTTGGGTTGTTTCGGTCGGCCGCGACACGGCTCTGTTGCAAACGTGGCTATAGAACACAAACCGGGTGTTCGGCCAGTTTTCTCATTCAGTCAGGTGGTCTTTGGGCATGAGCACTGCTGTTGTTTGAGTGCAAAGGCCCAGATCGACTACCCTTGAATGGTCTTTGCGAAGGGCCCGCATCACGGCGAATCCCGGGGGTGTAGCGCAAGTGGATTTCATTGTTTTGAACCTGGGTTTTGCACCGACACACCAACTCTATCATCTTTATGGGCCTGCCGTGATCGGCTTTGACGATGTTGTGCATATATTTGATCTGGCGGTGCTTACCCTCTTTCGGGCATCTGCTGTCTATCCCCGGGCCGCTCAGACAGAAAGCGTAATTTGGGGCCTTGGCCATATTGATAACGCGGGGGTTTTCCCTGAATTTCAGGCTTCTGGGGGCGGCGGCGAAAAACCGTTCTGTTGTTCGTATATTGCGCGGCGGGGACAGGCGATGTCCGATTGTGTTTCCAACGTTGTTTGCGCCCCTAAACAAATAAACCCCTTTGACGTGGACCTTGATATGGGTCGCACCAACACGCCAACGTTCTGACTGACAGCGCCGCCGTTGCCCGCGCTTGTCGGCCTTGGGGGCAGACCGCTGAACCGTGTGATTGGCCATCATCTCGGCAGGGTCGGGGTGGCTGATACCACTCCGACCGTACCGCCGAATCGCTCAAAGCATGATCGCGCCGCGAAAATGATGCCTTTGACGGTTCTCATTCCAAGTCTCTCTACTCGAATGGCCAAGAAGCGGCTTTCGGTCTGAAAATTATATCAGAGCTTCGCATCGCCCGACCTGCGGGCCAGGGCGATCTGGCACGCCATGAGATATGCAACACCGCGCTGGCCTGTAAGGGTGCTTTTCCGATGCCCTCAGTTTTTCAGTAGTTCGCCAGAGATGATCAGTTTGCGCACTTCCTGGGTGCCCGCGCCCACCTCAAGCACACGCCCGGTGCGGTAGAGCCTGTTCACTTCGGTATCGCGCATATAGCCGGACCCGCCGTGGATCTGGACGGCCCTGTCCAGCACGAAGGACGTGACCTCGGCGGCCTTGAAGATCG
>NZ_JBNFVY010000023.1:2500-5933 GCF_049943335.1 Aliiroseovarius sp. PTFE2010 | reverse complement strand
TTTGGTTGCGGGAGTAGGATTTGAACCTACGACCTTCAGGTTATGAGCCTGACGAGCTACCGGGCTGCTCCATCCCGCGACAGAGGTATTGATTGGGTACGATCGATTAGAGAGATCTGAGTGTCTTACTAGGTTTGGCGGTGACCTACTCTCCCACGTCTTAAGACGCAGTACCATCGGCGCAACCGTGCTTAACGGCCGAGTTCGGGATGGGATCGGGTGTTTCACTGGCGCTGTGACCACCAAACCGAGAAAGACACTCAAACATCGCCCGCGATTGCGGGTCCAAGTTGTACACGTGGTGTATGCTTTTGACCAGCTCAGAAGGTATAACCCTTGCTGTTACTGGATCAAATCAAGCCTATCGGACAATTAGTACCGGTCAACTGAACGCATTGCTGCGCTTACATCTCCGGCCTATCGACGAGGTGGTCTACCTCGGTCCTCAGGGATACCTTGTTTTGAGGGGGGCTTCCCGCTTAGATGCCTTCAGCGGTTATCCTTTCCGATCATAGCTACCCAGCACTGCCGTTGGCACGACAACTGGTCCACCAGTGGATCGTTCACCCCGGTCCTCTCGTACTAGGGGCAACTCCTCTCAAGTATCCTACACCCACGGCAGATAGGGACCGAACTGTCTCACGACGTTCTAAACCCAGCTCACGTACCTCTTTAAACGGCGAACAGCCGTACCCTTGGGACCTGCTCCAGCCCCAGGATGAGATGAGCCGACATCGAGGTGCCAAACACTGCCGTCGATATGGACTCTTGGGCAGTATCAGCCTGTTATCCCCGGCGTACCTTTTATCCGTTGAGCGATGGCCCTTCCACTCGGGACCACCGGATCACTATGGCCGTCTTTCGACTCTGCTCGACTTGTCAGTCTTGCAGTCAGGCTGGCTTCTGCCATTGCACTCAACGAGCGATTTCCGACCGCTCTGAGCCAACCTTCGCGCGCCTCCGTTACTCTTTAGGAGGCGACCGCCCCAGTCAAACTACCCGCCACACAGGGTCCCGGATCCAGATAATGGACCGCGGTTAGACATCAAGCAAAGCAAGGGTGGTATCTCAAGGGAGGCTCCACAGAAACTAGCGTTCCTGCTTCAAAGCCCACCACCTATCCTGCACATGCTTGGCCTGATGCCAGTGTGAAGCTGTAGTAAAGGTGCACGGGGTCTTTCCGTCTAACCGCGGGAAGCCTGCATCTTGACAGGCAATTCAATTTCGCTGAGTCGATGTTGGAGACAGCGGGGAAGTCGTTACGCCATTCGTGCAGGTCGGAACTTACCCGACAAGGAATTTCGCTACCTTAGGACCGTTATAGTTACGGCCGCCGTTTACCTGGGCTTCAATTCGGAGCTTGCACCCCTCCTTTTAACCTTCAGGCACCGGGCAGGCGTCAGACCCTATACGTCGTCTTGCGACTTCGCAGAGCCCTGTGTTTTTAGTAAACAGTCGCCACCCCCTGGTTTGTGCCCCCAGTCAATACTTGCGTAGAAACTGGGCCTCCTTCTCGCGAACTTACGGAGGTATTTTGCCGAGTTCCTTCAACATCGTTCTCTCAAGCGCCTTGGTATTCTCTACCAGTCCACCTGTGTCGGTTTAGGGTACGATCTAATAGTGGGGCTATTTCCAGGAACCGCTCAGCAGCCCAGTCAATCCAATAAGACTGAACTACCCCTGCGATCCGTCACCTCCACATGGCCCAGGAATATTAACCTGGTTCCCATCGACTACGCCTTTCGGCCTCGCCTTAGGGGTCGGCTTACCCTGCTCAGATTAACTTTAAGCAGGAACCCTTGGACTTTCGGCGACAGGGTCTCTCACCCTGTTTGTCGCTACTCATGTCATCATTCTCACTAGTGATCTCTCCACCGGATCGTTCACACGCCGGCTTCACAGAAAATCCCTTGTGTCCAATGTTCCCGAAGGAACTAAGGACACATGGGATTATATCACACTACGCTCCGCTACCATGCCTTACGGCATCCTAAGCTTCGGCTCATGGCTTGAGCCCCGATACATCTTCGCCGCAGGACAACTTGTCTAGACCAGTGAGCTGTTACGCTATCTTTAAAGGATGGCTGCTTCTAAGCCAACCTCCTGGTTGTTTTGGTCGTCCCACCTGCTTTCCCACTTAGCCATGAATTAGGGGCCTTAGCTGTAGGTCAGGGTTGTTTCCCTCTCCACCATGGACGTTAGCATCCATGGTGTGTCTGCCATCTAGTACTCCCGGGTATTCGGAGTTTGGTTAGGATCAGTAAGCCTGTGGGGCCCCATTACCCATCCAGTGCTCTACCCCCCGGGGTATTCGGATGACGCTCTACCTAAATAGATTTCGCGGAGAACCAGCTATCTCCGAGTTTGATTGGCCTTTCACCCCTAGGCACAACTCATCCCGACCTTTTTCAACAGGTGTGGGTTCGGACCTCCAGTAAGTGTTACCTTACCTTCATCCTGGTCATGCCTAGATCACTCGGTTTCGGGTCTGATCCATCTAACTCATTCGCCCTATTAAGACTCGCTTTCGCTGCGCCTACACCTAACGGCTTAAGCTTGCTAGATAGACCAAGTCGATGACCCATTATACAAAAGGTACGCCGTCAGGGCACAAGGCCCCTCCGACTGCTTGTAGGCGTCCGGTTTCAGAAACTGTTTCACTCCCCTCGTCGGGGTGCTTTTCACCTTTCCCTCACGGTACTGGTTCGCTATCGGTCAGTAAGGAGTACTTAGCCTTCGAAGGTGGTCCTCCGATCTTCAGACAGGATTTCACGTGTCCCGCCCTACTTAATACGTCCAATCATGCTTCTTATACGGGGCTGTCACCCGCTATGGCTGCGCTTTCCAACGCATTCTAATCACACTCATGGCTCGGCTGGTCCCCGTTCGCTCGCCGCTACTAGGGGAGTATCAATTGATGTCCTTTCCTCCGGGTACTTAGATGTTTCAGTTCCCCGGGTTTGCTCTTAAAACCCTATGTATTCAGGTTGAAAGTACCTGTTTCAGCTCATTATTGATTGGCCGAAGCCAACAATAACAAACTGTCAGGTGGGTTGCCCCATTCGGAAATTCCTGGGTCAAAGCTTATTCTCAGCTCGCCAGAACTTATCGCAGAGTATCACGTCCTTCATCGCCTCTTACTGCCAAGGCATCCACCAAACGCCCTTTTCGCGCTTGATTTGATCCAGAAAGAGCAAGGCTCGCGCCCCGCATGGCGCCAAGCTGGTTCAAGCAGACGCCTTCTATTTCCGGACCAAAAGCATACTATCCCGCTGCCCGGAGGGATAATTCCGGGCAACAATGGCAACCCTGGGTAAGGGTTGCCGGTTAGTGTACTTGACTTGGAAGCTTATCGCTTTCGGGGCTTTGACCCCCGGATCCAGGACGCACTGCCCGGATCAGCAATAAGCTGATGTTTGATCTCTCTATACGA
>NZ_JBNFVY010000022.1:0-6866 GCF_049943335.1 Aliiroseovarius sp. PTFE2010 | reverse complement strand
CAATCAATACCTCTGTCGCGGGATGGAGCAGCCCGGTAGCTCGTCAGGCTCATAACCTGAAGGTCGTAGGTTCAAATCCTACTCCCGCAACCAAATTCAACGAACGCTCGCAAATATCCAAGCCCGCCCCCCAAGGCGGGCTTTGTGACGTTCAGCAGCTCCAATAAATTGCCGCGCATCTCAAGCGCGTGATGTTTCGACGCCGCGTCCGAGGTGACCGGCCAAAGTAACAATGATTTGGTGGAGCTCTTCGATGGTACCGCCAGAGACGTCTTCGTCCGATAGCGTGCCCACCAGATTATCAATATGCGCACGGTAAAGGGCAGGCCCATCAAGGACCGTCAGGTTTTGCCTCCGACGACCGGATGCGTTGTCTGCTTGACCAGCATTGGAGATCAAGCCACCACACGACGTGATGACTTGCATGTCTCCGCCAAGATGGGACGTTCTGAAGGTGTCAGAAACATCCTTGGTTGATTGGCGGATCAACACGCTGTGTTTCACCAACCGGCCGACCATGGACATCATTCGCCTAGCATGGGGTTTCGTTGCATTGGTGTCGCGGCCCAGATCTGTTTCTGGTATGTTGTCATATGCATAGAAATGGCGATCCGCCTTTACGGTTGATCTGATTTCCGCCATCAAAGCGTTCGTGGTATCAGGGTTTTCATCGAACGCGCGGAATATATCTTGTCCTATGATGGCTGATGTTCTCTCGCAGAAGGTGTTGAGTGGTGCCCCGCGATAGCCTTCCTGAGCAACTGTCTAAACTGTTGGCGAAATCGCTTTTGCAAGGATACTCTGACGGTTGGGAAGGTTCACCGTTTCAGTGGCAACAAGACGCTCGCCGCGTGTCAGGTGCACCTCCAAAGACAGCGGGTTCTGTGACGCATCGCTTCGCACCAGATCGTAACCGGCCGCTATTCCTACGGCTTGAACCTTCATGTCTTTGAGATCGGACCAAAACCGTGGCGGCACTGGGGCGGGGCTTTCCATGTTGCAGATCGCGGCTGCCGCAACCTGGGCTTGCGTGATTGCATTGTGAACGGTTTCGATACGCAGTTTTCCGGCCGCAAATTTGTTGTCACTGCGGGCGCAGTCGCCGATTGCAAATATTTTGGGGTCGGATGTCCGCATATCCTGATCGACGCAGATACCATTGTCACATTCCAAGCCAGCGGCTTGGGCGAGCTTTACATTGGGCGTGGCACCGATCCCCGCAAATACAAGATCGGCCTTTACCTCGGTCCCGTCGCCAAGATTGACCGTGGAAACATGGTCACCCGCGGTGCCGAACCCTTTCACTTTCTGGTTGAACAAAAATTTGACGCCAGCATCTGTTAACTTCCGAGTGACGAAATTGGTTGTTGCGGGCGAAGCAACGCGGGCCATGGCGCGTGCGGCAGATTCTATAACCGTGACGGTCTTTCCCAGATCAACAGCGGCAGACGCCACCTCGAGTCCAATGACACCGGCACCGATAATCACAACATCGCGGCAGTCGGCGCAGGCCAGGGCCTGACGCAGTCCTGCGGAATCGCCAAGGCCCCTCAGATAGTGAATCCCCTTCAGATCCCCCTGCATATCGAGACGGCGCGGCGACGCCCCTGTTGCAAGAATCAAGGTGTCGAACTTCATCGTATTCCCATCGGAAAAGAGAATATCCCGCGCGGCCCTGTCGATACTGACGACCCTTCGCGCCCGCATCAGCTCGATACGATTATCTTGAAAAAAGGAAAGTGGGCGTATCGGAGTTGGGCTCGGCCTGCCTGGCTCGCGCAGCCAGGTCTTGGATAGAGGCGGACGCTGATAGGGGAGCGCCACTTCATCACCAATAAGCTTGATCGCGCCTTCGTATCCATTTTTCCGCAAAGTTGCGGCCGCATTTGTGCCGGCTACGCCGTTGCCGATGATAACAGTTGTGTCCATGTTCTTGGTCCTCCCGGGAATGTCAAACGTTTAGATAAGGCCAAGCGACCGGGCGATCAGTACAGCTTCGGTACGGTTGCCGGCTTTGAGGCCTTGCATGATTTTTCTGAAGTGCCATTTCACGGTGTCTTCCGTGACATGCAGGCGCGCTGCAATTTCCTTGTTGCTCAATCCAAGGGCGGCATTTTGCAAGACCCCGACCTGTTTTTGACTGATCGGGGCTGAGCTATCTACATTGGGGCGTTGATCGCCCATCTCCTCGGTCGCCGGGATTTCAATCATGGGGGTTTCGGGTGCTGTTTGATCCAGAAGCGCACTCGTTTCTGGGCAAATGGCCCGCAGAAAGTGGCGCCTGTTTATCAACGATCTGAAGCTGCCAAGTTGTTGCGCCTTGTGATTGGCTTCGGCGATGCGTTTCAGCGCCTGTTTTTCCTCACCCATCAGATAGAGGGTGGCACCAAGGGTATATTGCGCGCGAAATTCCCCGATCTGGTCCCTTACGGCGGTGAAATCTGAAATGGCTTTGCGCGCGTGCCTTTCCGCCAGACCCAGTTTGCGATCTTTCAAGAACCTTGAGGCTTGCAGCAACGCGCTTTCCGCCTGGATGGCACGGTTCTGGTTCGGCAAAAACAGCAAGTCTTCGTCCGATGGGAGGGGCGCGTCTGCGAGAGGGGTTTTCGTTCGGGTTCCCATGGCAAAGACTTCGGTGCCCAACCGAACCAGCATGTCCAACCGTTTCAGACCGCGTTCTTTCGCCAGCAAGCGGCATCGTTCAAGCAACGAAAAGGCCCGCGATTTGTCGCCCTGACGGATATATATTTCGGCTGCGCTTCGGACGGTGCTCCAAACGACATCCGTCACTCCAAAATTCAGTGCGAAGTTTAGAGCCTCTTGCACGGTGCTTTCGTCGGGTGTGGTTGACCCGTCTTCCGCCTGAATCTGAAGTGCCAACGACGCGATCATTCCCTTGACGAAGGGCGTTCTTTCATAGCCAACGTCTTCATTTTCCTGTGCGCGCCGAATTTCGCTGCGCGCGCCATGAATGTCGCCAATCAACAGCAGGGCCAGAACCTGAGCGCTCGCAAGCCAACCAAACGCATAGCGCTGACGAACCGCGCCGCTGACGACAGTGGCAGAGGCAATTTGATCCGAAAGGGCCGCAAACTGCCTGTCAGAGGCGGCGATGAACGCTCTGCAGGTCTGCGCGGCGGCCCGCCCGACCGGGTTGGTCAAACCATAGGTCTCAATCCAGGCGGCGCAGGCTTCGTCGCTTTCCTTCATCTCATCATGTGTCGCAAGACCAATCGCGCGGACCAGTTCCGCCCACCCATTTGGGTCTTCTTCACCCGTAGAAGCAGAGTCCCAATAAGCGTTCAACCTATCAAGCAGATCGTGCGCTTTGTGTGAACGTTGACTGAAATACAAGACCCAAGCATAGCCGATTGCCAACGATGGGGTTTGAAAAAGCTTGTTGCGGGAAATGCCGGTAAACCATGTTGCCAACGCTTCGATCTCGCCCTGTCTCAGGGCAAGATCCAACAGAGCCTGGTCGGTCAGCCTTTGCGCCCAACTGTGATCGTGTGCCCGCAGACCAACCTCAACAACGATGCGGTATTCATTCCGTCGCCAATGCCAGAAAGCGATACGTTTTAGAAAATACGATCGGCGTGGCCCGTGTTTTTCGATGAAACGATTGCGCAGATACTCTTTCAGGGCCCGGTTCATTTCATAGAGGTTGGGCTTGTCAACGCTCGAGGTCAAAAGCCCGTGGCGCGATGCAAGTTCAGCCAGTTTGTGACCTGAATCGTCAATCTTGAACACATAGTCGCTGGCTTCCGCTGTAATTTTTTCCAGCCAGCTGGCGTTAATCAGGCAATCGCGAAGCGGTTCTGCGATCTGTGCCAGTACGTCAGTTTCGAAATAGGTTTGGATCTCGGGCAGATGAATGATCGCCTCGCTTGCGGTATTCGATTTGCCAGCCAATGCACAAAGAAGCGGCCAGCCCTCTGTCATATTGAATATCCGTTTCGCCCGATCGGCTTCCAACGGTAGAATTGAACACGTCTCGTCGCGCGTGAAATTCAACTCGCTTGGGCCAATTGTCACGACATCCGAAAGAACCGACAGCGAAAGCAAAGTACCTGGAAAACGTTGGCTCACTACCAGTCGAGTGGTTTCTGGCGTTTCCAGGGTGATTGTTTTCAGGAATCCCTGGATTGTGGTGGAATCCGTGACACCGTCCAGACAGATTGTGACGGGCTTTTTGTGACCTAAAAGATGGTGCAGCGCGACAGTCTTCAGGCTGCGCCCAAGCTGATTGCCGGAATATTCCTGAGGGGCCAGAACCGCGACAATCGCGCTCGCAATAAGCTCAGCCTCCGAGGCGCCCTCTTGCCAGAACGACGAGAGATCCAGATAGATACAGTCTTCTCCGCGGTCGATCGCTGATTGGGCGCACAGGGCGACTTGAACCGACTTGCCGAAGCCGCGGGGTGCTCTAAAAAAAAGGCATTTCGCTCCGGGATGCTCGGCAAAGTCCAACCGGTCACGTTTCAGGCAGCCGCGGATTAACCGTTTCTGACGGATGCTCATCCGTTCCAGAAATTCGGCGACATCGTTGGAATTTGTGTCGGGGGTCGTGATCATCCTTCCCTCCCCGAAAGTGATGTATCGTCGGCGTCCAAACCTCATAGCTTTAACACACAAATCCCGAAACTACACGAACGTGTAGTTGCGCGGAATCGTGGTCGGCGTGATTTCTGTCGTTCAATGTCTGGCAGCAGAAACGAACGATGCGAAACGCATGAACTACTGTTCGCCGCCAGACGTGATGATGGCCTTCAAGGGAGGAACAGACTGATGAAGGATATGAATGAAGCGGCGACGGTTGAGGCCGGCACCGATGAAAAATATGTCGATAAGAAAAGATACTTTTGGATATTGTCCGTATTCTGGCCGGCAACGCCGCTGATCGGACTTTATCTGGTATCGCAAACTGGCTGGAGCATCTGGTACGGGACTGTTCTGATCCTGTGGTATCTGGCGGTGCCATTGCTGGACGCGATGTTCGGCGAGGACTTTTCGAACCCCCCCGAGTCCGCCGTTCCAGATCTTGAGAAAGACCGTTACTATCGGGTGCTCACTTATCTGACGGTGCCCATGCACTATGCGGCTTTGATCGGGTGCTGTTGGTGGGTTGCGACCCAGCCGATCAATGCGTTTGAGTTCATCGCGTTGGCCTTGTCGCTGGGTATCGTCAACGGACTGGCACTGAACACCGGGCACGAACTGGGCCACAAAAAGGAAACCTTTGATCGTTGGATGGCCAAATTGGTGCTGGCAGTTGTCGGCTATGGCCACTTTTTCATCGAGCATAACAAAGGGCACCACCGCGATGTGGCGACCCCGAACGATCCGGCAACCTCAAGAATGGGTGAGAGTATCTACGCTTTCTCAACCCGCGAAATCCCCGGTGCTTTCAAACGTGCGTGGGAACTCGAAGAGGTGCGTCTCAAGAGAAGTGGCAAAAGTGTCTGGAACCTGGACAACGAAATCCTTCAACCGCTGATCATCACGGCTGTTCTTTACGCGGGGCTGCTGGCGTTCTTCGGACCCATCATGCTTGTGTTCCTGCCGATTCAGATGGCCTACGGCTGGTGGCAGCTCACGTCGGCCAACTACATCGAACATTATGGCCTGCTGCGCGAAAAAATGCCCAACGGTAAGTACGAGCATCAGAAGCCGCACCATTCGTGGAACTCGAACCATATCATGTCGAACCTGATCCTGTTCCACCTGCAGCGGCACTCGGACCACCACGCGCATCCTACGCGGTCCTATCAATCACTGCGCGACTTCAAGGACTTGCCGGCACTGCCCTCGGGTTATCCCGGAATGTTCTTCGCGGCCCTGATTCCGTCGTGGTTCCGTTCGATCATGGATCACCGTGTCCTGGATTGGGCCAAAGGTGATCTGAACAAAATTCAGATCGAGCCCGGCATGCGCGACTACTATGAGCGCAAATTTGGATCGGTCGCACCTGCGCAAACGGCCGCCGTGCCCGCCGAATAAATTCCAAGCAAATCGCGTAACACACAGGAGTTGGCCCCAATCGGGCCAACCCCAACCTGCCAACTCACATCTTGCCTCAAGTTGAAGGCAAGGCCGCAGGCAGGAATGAACACAGAAAACAAGAACGAGACGCACATGCCGCCTGTCAGCGCGCATGTAAAAGGGAGGAACGAACATTGGCCACATATCAATGCCCGGATTGCGGATACACCTACGATGAAATCCAGGGTCATCAGCACGAAGGTTTCGCGCCAGGAACACCTTGGTCACAAGTGCCCGACGACTTTGCTTGCCCGGATTGCGCGGTGCGCGACAAGGAAGACTTTGTCCTGATCGGCGGCGCGCCGTCGGGCGAAACTGCGCCCGCTCAGGTCGTTGAACCTGCCCCCGCCCCCGCGCCGACCGCCGCACCGGAGCCTGCACCTGCACCGATCCCGGAACCTGCTGCAGCATCCAGTGCCCCTTCCACGCAAACAGCGCCACAGCCTGCTCCCGCGCCACAACCTGCTCCGGCGGCGCAGGCGGCCCCGGCTGCCGGAACGGCGTACCGCAAATGGCTCTGCATCACATGCGGTCATATCTACGACGAAGCCCTTGGCGACGAACATGAAGGTTTTCCGCCGGGAACGCTGTTCAGTCAGATCCCCGATGATTGGTGCTGCCCGGACTGTGGCGCCACGAAAGAGGACTATGTCCTCTACGAAGAAAAATAGGAGAGAGAGCATGAACCAAGTCGAATCCCCCCGATCCAACACGGTCAGTTCCGCAGCCATCCGGTCGGCATTTGACGTTCAGGTGCAGGCTCAGCTTGCGCGGCGGGGCGGGTTTGACCGCAAGGCGCGCATTGCACAGTTGGATCGTCTGGC
>NZ_JBNFVY010000021.1:0-7147 GCF_049943335.1 Aliiroseovarius sp. PTFE2010 | reverse complement strand
CCGGTCGAACGCTTTGATCTGCCCGGCAGCCATTCGCTGAACTTCCTGCTGCATGAATCGCTGGGCGGGGGCGGCATCGCCTCGGTCCGCATCGACCCGCAAGGCAAGGGCTTTGCGCAGATGCTGCTGGACATCGAAATCCCCGTACCGGCCGAAATGGCCCAAAGGGACAAATTGGGAATGACCGAAGGAAGTGTGGCATAATGTTGAATGTCAACAACGTCCAGATTGTCTATGACAATGTGATCGAAGCGGTGCGTGATGCGTCGCTGTCGGTAGACGAGGGCCAGATCGTCACGCTGCTGGGATCGAACGGGGCTGGCAAGTCGACGATCCTCAAGGGGATCTCTGGCGTGCTGTATCCCGAGGAAGGCGATATCATCGGTGGCACGATCACCCTTGATGGCCAAAATCTGATTGGCAGCAAACCCGACGAAATCGTGCGCAGCGGCGTCGTCATGGTTCCCGAGGGGCGGCAATTGTTCGAGCCGCTGACCGTCGAAGAAAACCTGATGATGGGGGGGATCACCCGCAACCGGTCTGCGGCGGCGGATGCGCTGGAGTATGTCTTTAGTGTCTTTCCGCGCGTGAAAGAAAAACGCGGCATGATTGCGGGCTATCTGTCGGGCGGTGAACAGCAGATGGTGGCCATCGGCCGCGCTCTCATGTCCAGGCCGCGCCTGTTGATGCTGGACGAACCCAGCCTGGGGCTGGCGCCGCAGATCATCGCCGAAATCTTCGAGGCCGTGACCGACCTGTCGAAACAGAGCAATGTTTCGGTTCTGCTGGTTGAGCAGAACGCGGAGCTGGCGCTGTCGATCGCAAGCTATGGATATATCATAGAAAACGGCCGGGTCGTGATGGATGGCACGCCAGAGAAACTGATGAACAACGAAGACGTCAAAGAGTTCTATCTGGGGTTCTCGGAATCCGGCCACAGACGCAACATGCGTGATGTAAAACATTACAAGCGACGCAAGAGGTGGTTGTCATGACCGTGCTGTTAGAGGTTGATAACCTGGTCAAGAAATTCGGCGGCGTGACGGCTGTCAATAATGTCAGCTTTCCGGTTCTCAAGGGCGAGATCTTCAGTCTGATCGGTCCGAACGGGGCCGGCAAGACGACGATGTTCAATATGATCAGCCGGGTTCTACCTGTGACCTCAGGCAAGATCACGCTGGACGGCAAGGACATCACCCGGACCGCGCCGCACAAGATCGCGGCACTGGGAATGGGGCGCACCTTTCAAAACCTGGCGGTGTTCAAACATGCCAGCGTTGTCGACAACATGCTTGTGGGGCGCCACAGCCACATGAAAACCAGCGTGCTGGGCGGGCTGGTTTTTGGCCCCACCACGCGCGCCGCAGAGCGGGCGCACCGCAAGCGGGTCGAGGAAATCATCGACTTTCTGGAAATCCAGCATGTTCGCGACGTACCGGTGGGCGCGTTGGCCTACGGGTTGCAAAAACGGGTCGAGCTGGGCCGCGCGCTGGCCACCGAGCCCAAGCTGCTGCTGCTCGACGAAATGGTGTCAGGGATGAATGCCGAAGAAACCGAGGACATCGCGCGTTTCATCCTTGATCTGAAAGAGGAACTGGAGATCACCGTCATGATGATCGAGCACGATATGGGGATCGTCACGGATATCTCTGACCATATCGCTGTGATGAATTTCGGTGAGCGGATCGCTTACGGTACGCCGGCGGAAATACGCGCCGATCCGCATGTGATCGAGGCATATCTCGGGCACAAGATAGAAGAAGAAACGGAGGCGGTTTGATGGACGATCTGAAGCTGCGCCTGAAGGAAGGCGATCTAACGCTGCCGCAACTGTTGATGCACTGGGCGGAAAACATTCCGGATGAACTTGCGATCCGGGAAAAGGATCTGGGCATCTGGAACCGGGTCACTTGGGCCGAGTATTTCGAGAATGTGCAGGGGTTTGCCCTTGGTCTTCATACCTTGGGGTTCGGGCGGGGTGATCGTCTGGCAATCGCAAGCGAAGATACGCCCGAATGGCTGTATTCCGACATAGCCGCACAGGCATTGGGGGGGATGACCGTCGGGGTCTATCCCACCAATCCCTGGCCCGAGCTTGACTATATCTTGCGCCATTCCAAGAGCAGCGTCGTCGTCTGCGGGGATCAGGAACAGGTTGACAAGGTTCTGGATGCCGAAGCGAACGGCGGCGCCTTTCCAGATCTCAAGATGATCGTATGTGTCGATATGAAGGGGATGCGCGGCTATGACCGCACCCGCTTGAAATCGTTTGATGAAGTGGTTCAGGCAGGGCGGGACCACATCTCGGGTCACCCGGAAGACGCGAACTTCTTCCGCGACTCGATTCTGGCAACCAAGCCGGACGATCCGGCGGTTGTGGTCTATACTTCGGGAACCACCGGTCCGCCGAAAGGTGCGCTGCTTTCACACCGCAACCTGCTTGTGGCGTCCTTCCCGCTGATTGCACAGTTCGGTTTGACGCGCGATCGGTATTCGGTGCTGTGTTATCTGCCGCTTTGTCACGTTGCAGAACGGATCTTTTCGACGATCCTCAGCCTGATGATCGGCGGCGAGGTGAATTTTGCCGAATCCATCGACACCGTGCAGGTCAATCTGCGTGAAATCGCGCCAAAGGTGTTCCTGGGCGTGCCACGGATTTGGGAAAAGCTGCAATACAGCGCGTCGATCCGAATTCAGGACGCACGGCCGACGGCCAGACGGATCTACAACTGGGGGCTGGATCTGGGGCAGGCGCACTTCCGCAAGATCGAAGCCGGCGGTCGGCTGACTCCGGTCGAAAAGATCAAGCATTTCGCAGCCAAGATCCTTGTCTTTAACCCGCTGCAACGGTTCATGGGGATCGACAAGGTCCATTGCGGGTTTGTTGGGGGCGCATCCATTTCGCCCGAGGTTGTCCGGTTCTTCCGGGTGATCGGTGTCCCACTTTATCAGGTCTATGGCATGACTGAATCGGCCGGTCTGGCGTTCTTTCAGAATGCCGAAAAGGCCACGGTCGGGGCTGCAGGTGTTCCCGCACCGGGACTGCAATACAGGATCGCCGAAGATGGCGAACTCGAGATCAAGCATCCCAGCGTGTTTCTGGGCTATCTGGACAATGAAAAAGCAACCAAGGAAACCATCGTCGATGGATGGTTGCAAACGGGCGATGTGGTTGAACAACTGGACAACGGCGAGATCACGATCGTCGATCGGAAAAAGTCCATCATCATCACATCCGGCGGCAAGAACATTACCCCGTCTGAAATCGAAAACGCGCTCAAAGATTCGATCTACATCGCCGAGGCGATCGTGGTCGGAGAGGGGCGTAATTTCCTCGGGGCACTGTTGCAGATCGACTATGACACGGTTGGCAAATGGGCCCAGGCCCAAGGCCTCGCGTATACCACGTTCAGTCACCTATCCAGTCTGGAACCAGTCAGAGAGCTCATCGCCAAGGAAGTGGACCGGGTGAATGACGCTTTTGCACGCGTCGAGAACATCCGAAAGTTCGTTCTTCTGAAGAAAGAGCTCGATCACGACGATGGCGAAATGACTGCCACGCAAAAGGTGCGGCGCAACGTCATCGAAACAAAATTCGAATCCGAAATGTCGGAAATTTACGGCTAAGGGGGAAACAGATTGGACTATTTCATACTGCTCACCGTTTCGGGGATTTCCATCGGGGTGATCTACGGTCTCATCGGGATGGGTTACGCCCTGATATTCAAGGCGACCAGTGTCGTCAATTTCGCCCAAGGCGAAGTCATGATGCTGATTTCATATATGGCGTTTTCCATTGCCAGTTCCTGGGCGCTTCCATTCTGGGGATTGCTGGTGGTCTGTGTCGTGCTCTCGGGTTTCGTCGGTCTGTTGATCGAGCGGATCTTTATCCGGCCAATGCTGGGTCAGGACGTGTTTTCAACTGTCATGGTCACCATCGGGTTGGCGGTGATGATCCGCGCTGTCGTTGTGCTGATCTGGGGCGCCGACCCGCTGGTTCTGCCGACTGATATAGGTGACAGCGGCGTCGAATTTGGCATGGTTTTCCTCTATACGTCGCAACTCTATGCCATTGGTTTTCTCGCAGTTTGCGTAATCGGCATGTGGGCGTTCCTGCGGTTTTCGCGCATGGGGATTGCCATGCGGGCCACGGCGGCGCGTGAAACCACCGCGCTGCTGATGGGGATCAACGTGACGCGCGTCTATGCGATGGCCTGGGCCATTGCGGCGGTCATCGCCGGAGTTTCCGGGGTCTTGCTGGGAACGATCTATGGCTTGGGTCCGGATATGTGGACGCAGGGTCTGCGCGCTTTCCCGGCCGTTATTCTCGGCGGACTGGATTCCGTGTTCGGCGCGGCAATATCCGGCATTCTCATCGGGGTCCTCGAAAACCTGTCAGAAGGTTACATCGGCCATGGGCTCAAAGAGATCTCCGGTTTCCTCGTCATTCTGGTGGTTCTGATGATCCGCCCCTACGGGTTGTTTGGAACGCCCGAAATCGAAAGGGTCTGAAGACATGCGTACTGGAGTTATTCAGGAAAGCTACGGAGAGCTGATATCGCTCTTTCGCAATCCGACCCAGACCTATTGGACATGGGCGCTGGTGATCACGTCGCTGGCCGCCCCCCTGATACTGACCGGTCACGTCACATCGTTGATCAACGGTATGATGATTGCGGCGATCGGGGTCATCGGTCTGAACCTGCTGACAGGCACCACGGGCTTGATTTCCTTTGGCCAAGCCGGGTTTCTTGCCGTGGGCGGATATACTGCGGCCATCCTCTCGGCCGATTACGGTATGCCGCTTTGGCTGTGCCTGCCGGCCGGCGGGCTGATGGCGGCGGCGTTCGGATTGCTGGTTGGCATTCCGTCGCTGCGATTGAAGGGGTTGTATCTGGCGATTACGACGCTGGCCTTTACCATCATCATCACCCATCTCATCCTGAGTGCTGAAGGCATCACGCATGGCTCTTCGGGTGTATCAACATCCAAGCCCGCGATCTTCGGGATTGAGTTGGCGACAGACAAGTCCTTCTACTACCTGATCCTGGCAATCTTGACGCTGGCCATTTTGGGGTCTGCAAACATCAAACGCAGCCGTATCGGCCGCGCGTTTCTGGCGATCCGGGAACAGGATATCGCAGCACGCGCGATGGGTGTGCCAGTGGCGCGATACAAGCTTTATGCCTTTGTCGTCAGCTCGTTTTATGCTGGCGTGGCGGGCGCTCTGATGGCGTATCAAATCCGGTTCGTGAACGTGGACAGCTTTAGCCTGGTCATTTCAATCGAAGCGGTGTCCATGATTATCGTCGGGGGGCTTGGGTCCACTGCCGGCGCCGTGATTGGCGTGGTGTTCGTGCTGGGGCTGGCCGAGATACTCAACTACGTGTTCAGTTCGATGGGCGGGGTGCTGGGGTCGGTTTCGACGCTGGAACTGAAAGGCTTCATCTACGGCCTGACCATTGTTCTGTTCCTGCGGTTTGAACCGGATGGTTTGATGGGAATTTACCGCGAAATCAAGAACCGCTGGGTCAACTGGCCGTTCAGATACTGATGCAAACAGTCCAGAAAAACGGACTAAAATAGGCCCAAGACAACGGGCCATAATAGGGAGAAGCGAGAATGAACAGGATTTTGAAAGGGACGCTTTCAGCCGCCCTTCTAATGATCGCAGGCGTCGGCGCCACGGCCGAACCTGGCGTTACCGATGACAAGATTGTCTTGGGTGCCGTTGACCCCTTGACTGGCCCGCCCAGTCTGCTGGGCAAGGCTCATTCGCTGTCGCTGAAGGTCTGGCAAGCGGATGTGAATGCCCGCGGTGGAATTAATGGTCGGCAGGTCGAGATCGTTTTCGAAGATGACGGGTATGTTCCCGCGCGCTCGCTTCAGAGCCTGAAAAAAATGGTCGACGTCGATGATATTTTCGCGCTGATCGGAACATCCGGCAGTTCGCAACTGGCGGCGATGATGCCCCTGATCGACGAACTCGGTATGCCGGCGATCAACAGCATGGCCGTGAATTCACGCCATTTCAATCCGCCGCTCAATTCACTCTTCGTCGTCGGGCCGACCTATTGCCAGGAGATCGCCGCCGGCATGACATTCCTTGTCGAAGAGCTTGGCCTGAAAGATGAAAAATACGCGATCGCTTTTCAGGACGACGAATTTGGCGACGATGTTCGCTGCGGATATCTTGAAGGCGTTGAAAAATATGGTTTGAACAACGTTCTGGAACTGGAATTCAAGCGCGGCCAAAAAGACTTTTCCGCTGAAATGCTGAAAGCGCGTGCAGCCGGCGTCACCGTTTTGATCTCGGGCGGTGTCGTGGCCGAGCATTCCACCTTCCTGAAGGAAGCGGCCAAGAACCGGATGGACATCACATTCCTCGGGGCCCATTCCGCCCACCTGACACCTGTTCAGGCTTTGGCGGGCAGCGCTGGTGATGGCTTTTATACTGCCGACTATGTACCGGCGCTGAACTCTCTCGAAGTGCCGGGTGTGGCGAAGTTCATGGAATTGGCAAACAAGTATCTTAGCGAAAGTGAAGTCCAATCGCTGAACCGGTATGCGCTTTCGGGCTACGCCGGGGCGACGATGTTCGAACATGCTGCGACCGAATGCGGCGCGGACCTGACGCGGGCCTGCGTAATTGAGAACCTGGAAAATCTCGACGGGTTCGAAACCGATGGCCTGCTGGGCCCGGTCACCTTTGGTAAGGGGGTACGCCACGCTCCGACTGCCGTGATGGTTCTGCAGTCCAATGCCGAGGACAGCACGTTCTCAATCGTATCCGAGCGGATGGAAGTCGATTGATCCGCTGACACGGCCTGAAATGTCCTTCCCCGCAAATTTGCGGGGGAGGACGAAAAAAAGGATGACTGCAGGATATGACCATTTCCAAACTTCTCGTCGCTAACCGGGGCGAGATCGCTGCCCGCGTTCTGCGCACCGCCCGCGTCAAAGGTATCAAGACCGCCGTGTTGCGGCATCCCAGCGAAGTAGATTCCCCAGCCCATGCGATTGCCGACGAGGTTGTGACCATCGAAGGGGCGACGCCGGTGGCGGCCTATCTGGACATTGCGCAGATTGTCGATGTGGCGCAGCGGATCGGCGCGGATGCGGTGCATCCGGGCTATGGCTTTCTGTC
>NZ_JBNFVY010000020.1:0-8384 GCF_049943335.1 Aliiroseovarius sp. PTFE2010 | reverse complement strand
ATCGCTGCCGTCAGCGTGGTCTTGCCGTGGTCAACGTGCCCAATCGTACCGATGTTCACGTGCGGTTTAGAGCGGTCAAACTTTTCCTTAGCCATTTGGCGCCTCTGATTGTTCGCCCCGTGGGGCCCTATTGCGTAACGCGGGTGAAGTATTGGCAAAGCGACGAAAAATCAAGCGTCACTTCGCGGTGGTCTCCGATCCGCCAAGACTGGCAAGGGGATCATCGTCCAGCGGTTCGGGGATACGCGACGGATCGATCCCGAACCATTCGCCGTTTTCCAGCAGCCAGCGTTCAACCCGTTTGGCCATGTTGGCCGACAGGATTTCAAGCTGCGCCGCCTTGTTCCGGGTCAGGCCCGACCCGACCAACGTGCTGCCGGACGGACCTTCGAAAACGGTCAAAAGCTGGGGCTCGTCGGTCAGTTTCTTGCCCGCCGCATCGTCCCAGATGTTCGCCGAAACGACCAGCAGGGACTTGGGCGTAAAGACGACCGGCACACCCGGCATTGCCAGGGCATAGGCATCCACCTTCAGCCCGATGTGATACAGCTTGTCGCCATCGTACCGCCCCAGCCGTTCGGTGATCGCCTTGCTGAGCGCTGCCTGAACCTCGTCCGGGGTCGCCTGGCGCGAGAATGGGCCTTGCTGCATGCCTTCGGCGACAACAATGTTGTGCCCAAGCGAAAAGTCACCCAGATCAAAGGGCGGCTCATCGTCAAGCTGTGCATCCGCCGCGCAGCCCGCCAGCAGCCCGGCAAAGGCCAAAACGACCGCCCCGCGCGTCAGCCGACGCATTTGCGCCGAAACCCTGTTCAGCATTATTTTCCCCCGGTCGTTCAATTGAACGCTCAACCTAGTCCGCCCCCGACCCATTATCAATGTCGCCCATCCCGGTGACGTCGCATACCCCGCGAAGCGCCGCCCATTGGGTGTTGGTCAGGATGGGGCGCGTGGGCGCGTCAAGCGCATCGGCGGCTGCGCGCGCCGCGTCGATCCGCGCCGAAGGGTTGGGGTGGCTTTCAAGATGCCGCATGATGCCATCGGTTTCGCCATAGGTGTTGCGCATCCGCCCGAAGAACGTAGCGAAATGAACGGGCGACACGTCCGCGCCCTGCAAGATACGATAGCCATAAGTGTCGGCATCCGCTTCGGCGGCCTGGGTGTACTGCGCGTTGATCAGCCGGTTTGCCAGGGCCAGAACCACAGTGCCGCCCGCGAAATCGCCAAACAAAAGGCCGAGCACCCCGAAACTGCCCGCCGATCGCAAGGCGTGCCGGGTCGGATCGCGGCTTTCTACGTGACCCATTTCATGGGCAAAGACGGCCGCGACCTCTTCGGGGGATTGCGCAGCTTCGATCAACCCGCGAAACAGCACGATCCGCCCACCCGGCAGGGCAAAGGCGTTGATCATGTCGTGATCCAGAACCGAAACAGTCAACGGATAGGGCAGATTTGCCTGCGCTTCCAGCCGTTCGCGCATCCGCCTCAATGCGTCCAACCCATCTGGCGCGACGCAGGTTTGCACAGGCGCATTCGTGCGCGACAGCGCCTCGCGGATTTGGCCATAGGTGGTATCGCCCAACGCTTTTTCACCATCGTAGGGCAGATATTTGGCAAGCTGATCGGAAATCGAAGGCAGCAGCACAAACAGGATCAACGCCACCGACGACAGAGCGGCCGCCGCCCAGATCGCCAGCCGCCCCCTGCCCCGAACCGGCGGGCGCGCCGACAGGTGCCGCGCGCGGCGCAAGATGACCTGACGCGCCTGGGGGCCATGCACGATCAGGCGGGCCAGCGGATGGTCTTTGTGCGTCACGATCACGGTGTCGCGCCCGGCCTGCCCCGGCACGGCGCGCAGATCCGGCATGGCCCACCGGCGCGGCGCATCAGGGCGGGCCGGGTCAGACACCAACCTGGCACCCGGGCGCTGTTGCGGATCAGGGATGGACGGGGGCGCTGATACCTGAGCGGTCCGGATCACAAGAACTCCGTCCCCTTCGCTTTCATCCAGTGACAGCCAGGCCGGATAGAGCGTTGCCGAATGCCCGTCGAGAAAATGCGCATTGGGCGGATCCGTCTTGTCCCATGGTCCGGTCATATGGCCGCCCCCAGATCCAGCGCCTCGGCAAACCCTTCGGCTTCAGCAAATTCGTCACGTTCGCGCTGCAGGACGCCCCCCAGATGGTCCATGCCGTGAACTTCCAGCGTTTCCGCATAGTGTCGCAGCCGGGGCAGCGTCACGAACACATGCAAAAATACGCTCCAGATGATGAAAATCGCGAAATATGACGCGATGGAAAGCCCGATAAAAAGCGCCCGGGCTAGCGCGCTGTCAGCCTGGGCGCCAAGCAGCAGGAAATCAAGAACCCCCTCGGGGGCGCCCGCGCCATAGAACGCAACCAACCCCAGAGCGACCCCCAAAAGCACAACTGCGATGCCGACACAAAGATAGGTAAAAAGATACCCGAACCCGTAAATCCGCGCCAACCGGCCGGTGCGCAAATGTGATGTCAGACGCAAGGGCCCAGCGCGCTTGTGCGCGGCAAGCCGGCGGAACGCCGCCACCGAATAATGCAATGCGCCGATCACCATCAGGGCCAAGGCGACGATGCCGATCAGACCGGACGTGATCAGGGACAGGCCCAGTTCGCCCATGCTGTCCCAGTTTCCGGCCCAGTGATCCGGTCCCGGCCCAAGGCCGCGCGACAGGGCGAACAGTGACCATAGCGCATGGCCGACCAAGGCCAAAACGACAAGCCAGGGGATGGTGACCCACAGGAACGGGCGGATCAGCATGGTCCAACGCCCGCCCTGGTGCAGCCGCACCTGCCCGAAAAAGGTACGATCCGTGCGGTATTTTTCGAGCCAGAAGGTCTTGACCGGCCACAAAAGGCCGAGCGACAAGATCGTCAGCAGCCACAAAAGACACGCGCGCAAGGAATAGCCCCAGGCACCCGGTTCAATCCCGAACCGAATGCCGCGCCACCGGGTGCGCGCCAACACGTAACGCCTGGCGCGGTACTGGGCGAAAAACCACAGCGGAACCAACCCCACAAAAGACACCACGTAAGCAACCAGGTTCCCGTGGAAAATCGCAAAGGATCCGAACACCAGGATCAGGTTCACAATCCCGATGTAGAACGCAAGAAACACGACGGCGATCAGGAACCCCAGTAGTTTTTCAATCGGCTGACCCATGTATTCCAACGGCAGGCCGCCAGGCCGGATCGCGGACCAATAGTACTGGCGCAAGCGGGTCTTCATCCAGAACCGGTACAGCCCGAACGTCAGCACAGTCAAAATACCCGTACGCAACGCAATGGCAAAAATGCCGGCCTTGCGACCGACGAATTGCGTCGCCGCAGTGCCCGTGGTGTCAGTCAAACTTGTTGTTCCGCGGGAACCCGTGCGGCGGCGCCTTTCCCACACTGGCGCGCTTGGCGATCCACTGGGTCATGTCCGTTTCGGTGCGCGTCTTGTCGCCGCCCATCGTCCAGCTCAGCCCGTCCGACAAGTTGAAGGTGGTAATGTCAGACAGCCCGCCATCCAGTTCCAGCGTTCCCTGCTTGCCACGCGCCTGATTGTATTTTTGCAGACGCACCCCTTTGCCGCGCCCCAGTTCGGGCACTTCGGACAGCGGAAAGGCAAGGAACCGGCGGTTTTCCGACACGATCGCCACGTGATCGCCTGTGACACGCCGGCTGGCCGCCGCCTGCACACCACCTTTGACGTTCAACACCTGCTTGCCCGTCCGCGTTTGCGCGATGACATCGTTTTCGGACACGATGAACCCGTCGCCGGCGCTGGACGCCACCAGCAGCTTTTCCCCCGGTTTGTGGACAAAAAGATCGACGATGTTCACCTCGTTCGGCAAATCGACCATCAGGCGCACCGGCTCGCCCATGCCGCGCCCGCCGGGCAAGTTCGACCCCTGAAGGGTATAAAACCGGCCATTGGCCGCGAACAGCAGGATCTTGTCGGTGGTTTCGGCGTGGAAAATGAACCGCGGTCCATCGCCATCCTTGAATTTCAGTTCGCGCGTCAGATCGATATGCCCGGTCATGGCCCGGATCCACCCCATCTGCGAACAGACCACGGTGATCGGTTCACGTTCGATCATGGCTTCCAGCGGCACTTCGGCCACTTCCAGCGCTTCGGCGAACTGAGTACGGCGCGCCCCGCCCTCATAGCCTTTGCCAAATGTCTTTTTGACCTCTTTCAGCTGGTTTGAAATCTCGTCCCACTGCACGCTGGGGTTTTCCAGCAAATCTTCGATCTGCGCGCGTTCTTCCATCAGCGCGTCGCGTTCGCGGATCAGCTCCAACTCTTCCAGCCTGCGCAGGCTGCGCAGCCGCATGTTCAGGATCGCCTCGGCCTGCACGTCGGACAGTTCGCCCGGCCCGTCCGCGGGCAGAGGCGACACGTAATCGCTTTCGTCGATCGCACGAGCGCGCTTGATGGACCAGTCTTCCGCCATCAGCGCCGCCTTGGGGCTATCGTCATAGCGGATGATGTCGATCACGCGATCGAGGTTCAGAAAGGCAATGATGAACCCTTCAAGAACCTCTAAGCGGTGGTCGATCTTTTCCAGGCGATGGGTGGAGCGGCGCAGCAACACGTCGCGCCGATGATCCAGAAAGGCCCGCAGCACTTCTTTCAGGCTGCAAACCTTGGGCGTCACGCCATCGATCAACACATTCATATTCAGGCTGAACCGCGTTTCCAGATCGGAATTGCGGAACAGCGTGCTCATCAGCACATCGGGATCGACGTTCTTGGACTTGGGTTCGATGACCAGACGGATATCTTCGGCCGACTCGTCGCGAACATCGCCAAGGATCGGGATTTTCTTGGTCTGGATCAGCTCGGCGATCTTTTCGATCAGCTTTGATTTTTGCACCTGGTAGGGAATTTCCGTCACCACGATCTGCCACTGGCCGCGCCCCAGATCTTCGGTTTCCCACTTGCACCGCAGGCGGAAGCTGCCCCGTCCGGTGCGATAAGCCTCGGCGATGCTGTCGCGCGGCTCGACGATAATCCCCCCGGTTGGGAAATCCGGCCCCGGCACGTGGTTGAGCAACGTGTCATCGCGCGCGTCAGGCACCTTGACCAGATGCAGGCAGGCATCGATCAGTTCGGGAATGTTGTGCGGCGGAATGTTGGTTGCCATGCCCACCGCGATCCCGGTAGCGCCATTTGCCAACAGGTTCGGGAACGCCGCTGGCAAAACAACCGGCTCTGTCAATGTGCCGTCGTAATTGTCACGGAAGTCGACGGCATTTTCATCCAGCCCGACCATCAGCAATTCGGCCGCCTGCGTCATGCGCGCTTCGGTGTACCGGCTGGCCGCCGGGTTGTCTCCGTCGATATTCCCGAAGTTCCCCTGCCCGTCGACCAACGGGTAGCGGATGTTGAAATCCTGCGCCAGGCGCGCCATCGCATCATAGATCGCCTGGTCACCGTGCGGGTGATAGTTGCCCATCACGTCCCCGGAAATCTTGGATGATTTCCGGAAGCGCCCGCTCGGGGCCAGCTTCAATTCGCGCATCGCATAAAGGATGCGCCGGTGCACCGGTTTCAACCCATCGCGCGCATCGGGCAGGGCCCGGTGCATGATGGTCGACAGCGCATAGGTCAGGTAACGCTCGCCAATCGCACGGCGTAGCGGTTCGCTGATCTGGATGGCGCCTGTATCGTCTTTTTGATTATCGTTTTCGCTCATGTGCATTTGATACTCTCGCCGTGATGCGCGGTAAAGCAGGCACAGGGGGAACGCTTGGCTATTTTTCCCAAAGGAACGAATCCACGCCTTCGGTAGTTGATAGGGCAATCAGCACATCGGGGGATGGCATGTTCAAATTGATTATGACGACGCTTGTCGGCATCGGCTTGGTTTTGACAATTGGCGGGCGCGATGTCACCGATGCCGAGATGTCGCAAAATCTGGCAGACGACACACCTGCGGTAACGCGCGCGCAAAACAACACGTCCGAAATTGCGCTGACTGCGGTGGCCGTGCAAGCGCCCCAGGTTCTGCCAAAGGCTCAACTGGTGCAACCGGCAAGCGCGGCCAAACAAGGGCTGCGACAACTAGAGATCCCGGCTGTTTTCGCCGCATCGGCCGCATCGACCGGGCCGGACGCCGGATCGCGCGAAATGAAACCCGAACCATCGCAAAGCAACGTGTTTGTCGTGTCGGGCAGCCGTGTGAATGTTCGCGCGGGGCCATCGACACAATTCGGCGTTGTCGGGCAGGTCATTCGCGGCGATCTTGCCATGGTCGTCGAAGAAACATCGAACGGCTGGGCCCGTATCCGCATCGAAGGCGACGGCGTCGAAGGGTACATGTCCACGCGTTTTCTTGACCCGGCCAGCTAAGCGATTGCGCGCGCCCCTGCCGGCGGCTATCCCGGCGGGATGAGCGACAGGATCATTCTCATTACCGGGTGTTCGTCCGGCATCGGGCTGGACGCGGCGCGCACCTTGCACAGCCGTCAGGGGTGGCGTGTCCTTGCCACCTGCCGGCACGCCAAAGATTGCGCCGCCTTGCGCGACGAAGGCTTGGAAAGCTTTGTTCTTGATTACGAAAAACCCGAAACGATCCAGGCTGCACTGGACGAATTGACGGCGCGGACCGGCGGACGTATCGACGCCCTGTTCAACAACGGGGCCTATGCCATTCCAGGGGCGGTCGAGGATCTGCCAACCGATGCCCTGCGCCAGATTTTTGAGGCTAACCTGTTCGGCTGGCACGAATTGACCCGGCGGATCATTCCCCTGATGCGCGCCCAAGGGCATGGGCGAATCGTGAATTGCGGGTCAGTCCTGGGACTGGTCGCCCTGAAATGGCGCGGCGCGTACAACGCCACGAAATTCGCGCTCGAAGGGCTGACAGACACGTTGCGGCTGGAAATGCGCGACACGAACATCCGCGTCAGCCTGATCGAACCGGGCCCCATCCCGACGCGGTTTCGCCTGAACGCGCGAAAGAACTTTGAAACGTGGATCGACTGGGAAACCAGCGCCCGCGCAGATCAGTATCGCAAAACCCTGATCCCGCGCCTTTACGCCGAAAACCCCGGCCCCGATCCGTTTGAATTGCCGCCCTCGGCGGTAACTTCCAAGCTGATCCACGCGATCGAAAACCCGCGCCCGCGCGCCCACTATTATGTCACCCGCGCCACCTGGATCACCGCAATGGGGCGGCGCGCGCTGCCGACCCGCACGATCGACTGGTTGTCGAACAAGGCCTGACGCGCGGCAGCGGGCCGCAGGGCACCGTGGATTGCGCGACAAGGGGACTATGTGCGATGACAGGCGAAACGCAGTGGAGGAAACATGTTCCAAGACCCGCTCTTTGGCGTGATGATCGTGGCCGTCCTGGCGGTTCTGGTCATCCTGATGATTGGCATCGGCGGCTTCGCCAAGGGTGGCGATTTCAACCGCAAACATGCCAACCGCGTGATGCGGTACCGGATCATCGCACAGTTCGTCGCGATCTGCATGGTTCTGCTCTTCGTTTACGTCCGCAGCAAAGGGTGAGGAAATGGTTGTCCTGAACAAGATCTATACGCGAACCGGCGACAAGGGCGACACCGCGCTGAGCGATGGGTCGCGCCGCGTCAAACACGACTTGCGGGTTCAGTCCTATGGCACCGCCGACGAAGTCAACGCGACAGTGGGCCTGGCGCGCCTGCACGCGGATGGCGCGATGGACGCGCAGCTGGCCAGCATCCAGAACGATCTGTTCGATCTGGGCGCTGACCTCAGCCGGCCCGACATGGCCAAGGACGCCGATGCCGAATATGAGCCACTGCGCATGTCAGACGCGCAGGTTCTGCGGCTGGAAAACGAAATCGACGCGATGAATGTCGATCTGACCCCGTTGCGCAGCTTTACCCTGCCGGGCGGGACGCCGCTGGCGGCGCATTTGCACCTGTGCCGGACGGTATCGCGGCGGGCAGAACGGCTGGCTACGGAATTGGCAACCCAGGAAGACGTGAACCCTGCCGCAGTGAAATACCTGAATCGCCTGAGCGACTGGTTTTTCGTGGCCTCGCGGATCGCCAACGATCAGGGCCGCGGCGATGTGCTCTGGGTGCCCGGGGCAAACAGGTAACCCGACCGCGCCGTTCCAAACCGTAATTCCAGTGCCGGGCGGTATTTCAGCACGACAACGCTGCGTCTTGACGCGGCGGTGCGGCATTTTTGCGCTGTTTTCCCCACGGACCCTCGGGTAACAAGCGTGCGCAGAATTGGCGGGCGTCAGCGCTCGCGCACCATACAAAGGGAGATACCGTGATGAAGGTACTTGTACCTGTCAAGCGCGTGATCGACTACAACGTTAAGGTTCGTGTGAAAGCGGACGGAAGCGGTGTCGATCT